>DASWFO010000282.1:0-47340 GCA_036394195.1 Alphaproteobacteria bacterium
CCACTCGAAGCCCGCCACGAATTGCATGTCGATCGTCAGCGGGATTGCCTCGGTTCGCGGTACGATGCCTTTGCTGTTCGTCGTCAGCATGGTCCAGGCCTGGCCGCCGAGGAAATGGAAGCCGAGATCATCAAGATCGACCGTGCCGTAGGCCTGCCGAAGTCGCGGCGTGTAGCTGTTGCTCTCGCGCTGATTCGAGGTCACAGCCGCACTGAGAAAATCGGTTTCGACATAGGCCGCAAGATGTGTGGTCGCGTCGACGTCGCCGGTGCCGAGCAGCGAAAATCGGCTCTGGCGCGCGCTGCCACGGAACTCGTGCTCATGCGCCAGGACCGAATTTTTGAACGGGATGCCTTGGAAGTCCGTCGGGAGGTCGGAGACCAGGTTCCGTGAGCGATAAACGCCCGCGCCCTCGATGAATCCGCCAAACGAAAAGTTGACCCCGCCGATCTGGACGCCCTTCTCGGTGGGGGTGACCACCGGCTTTGATGGTGTCGGCGGCTGAGCTTGCGTCTGCGCCGCCGCCGCGCGCGCCTGGCGCGCTTCCTCTTGCGACGCCTTCGCCTGGTCTTGTGACTGCTTCAGCTGATCGGATTGGGTCGCCATCTCCTGCCGGACCCGCTGCAATTCCTGTTGCAGGTCGCGGATTTGGCGCTCGTGATCCTGCTGCAAGCGCTGGATCTGCCGCTCGATGGCGTCGATGCGGCTGTCTGGGACATTTTGCGCACGAACGGCGATGCCCGGCATCGCCGCTGCAAGGCCTAAACTGAGAAGCAGGCATCCACACCGGGACGGAACACGCATAACCCCTTCCTCCCTGAGCCAGGAGAAAATGGGTGCCGTACCGCCCCTCGACCGCCCCTGCGGACCCCTAGAAGCTCTGGATTAAACGCCAAATCATCACGTCCCGCAACCGACCGAAGCGTTTCGCACGTCCGCCGCGGAGGATCGTCTAGATCTGTGGCAGTGCAACGTCGGCGGCGCGCAACGCCGCGAAGAGCTCCGCCTTGACGCGGTTCAGGCCCGGCTCGTCCTTGGCCTCGCAGCGCGCCACGAGGACGGCTTGGGTGTTGGACGCGCGCAGCAGCCACCAACCATCATCGGTCGTGACGCGCACGCCGTCGATGTCGTTCATGCGCGCGCCGTGTGTGCGCAGCATCTGCTTGACCTGCTCGACGACCTCGAACTTCACCGCGTCGTCGCAAGGGAACTCAGCTCGGGCGTATTCATGACCGGTGGCAGGCTGTCCCGCATCTCGGCCACGCTCTCTTCCGCGCGCGCCGCGAGGCCAAGGAAGCGCACCGCCGCGTAGATCGCATCATCGTGGCCGTAGAAACGGTCGGCGAAGAATACATGGCCGCTCATTTCGCCGGCAAACGGCCCGCCGACCGCCGCCAGCTTGCTCCGAAGGAGGGAGTGGCCGGACTTCCACATCAGCGGCGCTCCGCCATGCCGACGAATATCGTCGAAGAGGGTTTCGCTGGCCTTGACGTCGGCAATGATCGTGCTGCCCGGACGCTGCTTAAGGATGTCGCGGGCGAACAGTGCGATCAGAGCCCCAGAGGATGCGGCTAAGTCCGTCGACGATGCCGATGCGGTCGCCGTCGCCATCGAAGGCGATGCCGAGTCGCAGCCGTGGTAGCGCACGGCGTGCTGCAGCTGGACTAGGTTCGTGGCGACCGTCGGATCCGGATGGTGCGCTGGAAAATCGCCATCGATGGTCGCGTTGAGAACGACGTGCTTTCCAGGAAGCCGGTTGACGAGGGCGGTGAGAACCTCACCGATGGCACCATTCCCCGCGTCCCAGCCTCGGGGAAGACGAGTTGGCCGCGTGGTACGCGCGCGCGCCAATTTTCGTGTCGGCGGCATGACAGGGCCGCAGCCGCCGGCTGGCACCCATCCCGATCGCTTGAGACAACCGCCCGGCCGCGGTAGGTGTAACCATCGCGGCCGCTGGACGGCCGGGTCTTGGATGATGAGAGGCCTTCCATCATGGATGAGCTGACCCGCTGGCTTGCCCACTACGGCGTGGACATCCGCGCGCTGATCGCGAGTCTCGCGATCCTGATCGCCGGATCGGCGGTCATCTGGTCGGTCGCGCGCTTTCTTCACGGCTTGATCCGGCGTCTCGAGCCACGGGTGAGAGTCCCGTACGAGACCGCGCTGATCCTCATGCGCGTCGTGGTGAGTACCTTGTGGATCCTGCTCGGCGCCCTGATCCTGAACGTCTGGGGGATCAGCCTCACCGGATTGTGGGCGTTCCTGGTCAGCGCCGCGACAGTGATCGGCGTCGGGTTTCTCGCCACCTGGACGATGATCAGCAACGTCACGGCGAACCTGTTCATCACCATCTGGCGCCCGTTCCGGCTGGGCGAGACCGTCGAGGTGCTGCCCGAGAACCTGAAAGGCCGGGTGGTCGACCGCAATCTGATGTTCACGACGCTGCGCGAGGAGCGTGGCTCGGTCCTGCAGGTGCCGAACAGCCTCTTCTTTCAGAAGATCTTCCGGGTCAGCGATACCACAGAAGAGTATCTGTTCGAGGCGCTCAGGACCCGTGCGGTGGCGCCGGACACCGTGCCTGGAAACCGCGATCCGCAGCGGAACTGACCCTCCCGGTCATTGTTCCTTCTAGTGCGGGCCGGCACTGCCGGCGCCGGAGGACACCCTTTGTCGTAGAGGTCTTGATATGGAAACCCCGCTGGAAATCGCATTCCACAATCTGCAGCCATCGCCGGCGATCGAAGCGACCATCCGCACGCGTGTATCGAAGCTGGAGCGGCTCTACCCGCGCATGGTCGGCTGCCGGGTTTCCATCGAGGCCGAGCACAAACAGCACCGCACCGGCAATGTCTGCTCGGTCCACATCGAAATGTTCGTTCCCGGCGGCAAGCTGGTGGTGAGCCGGGAGCCTCACCATGCGAAGGACCGGCTGGCCAGACCCACTCTTCATGCCTCGCTGCGGCAGGCTTTTCATGCGGCGGAGGCGCAGCTGAAGGCGTTCAAGGAGCAGCAGCACGGCGATGTGAAAGCCCGTACGGAGATTTATCGCCTCGAAGAGGCGCCGGTGCTGCAGGCGAAGAGCTACCGGTCGGCATGAAAAAAAGGCGGCTCTGATATAGGCGGCCCTAGTACCTGAACGTCGCGACCGCGACAGATTGACGTGGCACGTTCTGCCACGGGGCGGAAAAGGCGCGGCCTCCCTTCAAGAGCGTTTCGGCCACGATGTCGTTGAGCAGCTCATCGTCGTCGCCGGCAGGCGCTTCGTGTGCGACGACGGTGCCCTCGGCCTCATCGAAGCGGCCCCAGACGGTCTTGTCCGCGGCAACCATGACCGCGTCCACGCGGCTGTAATGGGCGCCGGCGACGATGTCCTCGACGCGGATGCCAACCCTGGGGTCGGCCCGGCCGAGACGGGCGTTCACAAGGTCGACGAATTCGGCGACCACCGCCTGTTCGGGCGGGCGCCAGACCGTGCGCGCCGCAGCCACCAGTTCATGATCGGTGAGTCCATTCGGATTGAGGTCGACCGCCTGTTCGTTCAACTGGCGCAGGCCGCTCAGCTTGCGGAAGTGGCCGCCGATGTCGGGATCGGCGACCAGGATAATCGGCCGCCGATCGCCGTGCAGGTGGGCCTCCAGCGCCGAGGACAGACGGTGCAGATATTCGATCAGCTCGGCTTTCCGCAGCTCGTCGGGCGATTCGTAGCTGTGAGCGCCGGTTGCGGCGCCCGTGTATCGCCGATGGCGCGCGACCGGACTTCCCTCGGTCGTCGGTTGGTAGTCGGTCTCTGCCACGACGTCGGGTGCGCGCGGCAGATGAGGCGGCGTGCGGTCGATCCAGCCATACTCGTCACATTCGAGCAGGCGCGCGCCATTGGCGCTCAACGCCAGCGTGAAGAAAGACCCTCCGGCGTTGATCGGCGGCAGCAGCGGCACGATGTAGAACCGATGCCCGACGACGGTGATTTCGGGAACGGCGATCGGCCACGCGAAGACTTCTCCATAGTTCTCGGATGCGAAGACGACGAGGGACGGTGCGCGATGCTGCCGCAAGTCGATATCGGCCACGGCGCGCCGGGCGGGTGCGAGCACGGCGTCGCGCCGGCGCTTATCGACGCCCCGGGCCTGCAGCGCCTCATCAGCCGCGGTGAAGCGCTGGCGCAGGTGATCTTCGGGCGCCCGCAGGTCGGTTTCGGTGAGATCTATGGGGACGTAGATCGACACCGCGATATCCATCGGGGAGAGCAGGAGGCCATCGTCGATCCCGCGGAGAAGCATGCGGTGTCCTCTTCGAAAAGATCTCGGTTCCGCCAACAACGCGCGGCGCGTCCGATCGGTTCCGGTCCGGCGCGGACCGGCCTGCACGATGCAGCGCTCAGTTGAGGCGCGGCTTATTCGGCGCAATCGCCTCGATCACACGATGCAGGAACTCGGTCTGGATCGACATCGCCTCGTCGAGGCCTTCGAGGTCGGTCACCGCGACGTCGAAGCCTTCGAGCTCGAAGCAGTCAGCGCTTCCATGGTCATCCTCGAACGGCAGATCCCCCGGGTCGATCATCAAGGTCAGCGGAATTAGATTCCAGTCGTTCTCGACGCTGGTGAACATGGTGACGCCGATCTGGTCGCCCAGCTGCTCCAGCACCATGACCTCGTTCAGCACCTCGTTTCCGTAGGGGCAGTCGAAATGGACAGCGCAGATCGGGTGCGGCAGGCGGTAGCGGCCAGTTTCGACCATGCGCGCCAGCTCGATGTGCGGTAGCGAGGTTCGGGGAAGAAGCGTCCCGATATTGTACGCCGCGCCGCTGAGCACCCCCAGCACGCGGTCGCCGAATTCGGCCACCGCGTCGCCATCCACGATCGAGCACTTGCCACCGGGACAGTAGATTCCGAGGTCCGGCATCTGGAGGGCGTGGGCAAGCCGGTCGAACGGGTGCTGGATCGGCCGCGGTTCGGCCGTTGATCGGAGCTTGGTCATGGCACGCACGCTTGTCGTCGAGCGTTGGGGACGGGCCGCGTAGGCCGCCTTCGGCAGAATAACAGCCGATTACCGATGGAGTTCCGGCTCTGGACGGAAGGAGCGCGGTAGGATGCTAACGCGGGCGCCCGGCGTGGATCGCCGCCACGATTTCCGCCGGCCGGATCGGCGCCTGCGCGAGGTGGACGTTGAACGGCGACAGCGCATCCTCGATCGCCGAGACCACCGCCGCCGGCGTCGGAATGACGCCGGACTCGCCGACGCCTTTGATCCCGAGCGGGTTGAGCGGTGTCGGAGATTCGTGGTGGATGATCTCGATCGGCGGCGTCTCGGTCGCGGTAATCAGGAGATACTCGCCGAAATTGGTCGTGACCGGCTGCGCCGTGTCGTCGAATCCCATCCATTCGAAGAGGGCGTTGGCGATTCCGTGCGCCGCACCGCCGATCAGCTGGCCGTCGACGACCATGGGATGAATGATCCGGCCGCAGTCATGCGCCAGAACGAAGCGCTCGATCCTGACCGCCCCCGTCTCGACGTCGACCTCGACCTCGACGACCGCCGTGCCGTTGGCGTAGGTCATCGGATCAATCACCATGCTCTCCGTCGTCTCCAGGCCGGGATCGATGCCGCCGGGCAGTGAGAACCCGGGCGTCCCCGCCACCGCCCTGGCAATGTCGCGCAGCGACACGGCCATGTTCGGCACGCCTTTCACCCGCACGCGGTCGCGGGCGATTTCGAGATCGGCCGGGGCGGCCTCCAGCATGTGGCTCGCGATCTTCAGCGTCTTGTCGCGGATCTTGACCGCGGCCAGATGCGCCGATGAGCCGGCCATGACCGCCTGCCGGCTGTTGAACCCGCCGATCCCCATCGAGATGGCGGCACTGTCGCCGGTGGTGACGGTGACGTTCGCGAGGTCGCCGCCGAGCTGCTCGGCGACGATCTGGGCGAGCATGGTCTTGGTGCTCTGGCCCATGGCGGCAGCACCGGTGTAGATGTGCACTTTGCCCGAGGGGCCGATCCGCACCCTGACCGGCTCGAACGGCCCGCGTCCCGTGCCTTCGACGAAATTGGCCATGCCGATGCCGAGATAGCGGCCTTGAGCACGCGCCGAAGCCTGGCGGGTGCGGAACCCGTCCCAGCCGGCGCGGGCGAGGGCTTCGTTCTGGCATTTCGGGAAATCGCCGCTGTCCAGCACGACCGGGATGCCGCCGCGCGTCTTCATCGGCTTCGTATAGGGCATCTTGTCGGCCGGGATCAGATTGCGCCGGCGCAACTCGGCGCGGTCGATCTTCAGCTCGCGCGCCACCCGGTCGAGGAGACGCTCCATGGCGAACGCACCCTGCGGCTGGCCGGCGCCGCGCACCGGCGTCACCGGCACCTTGTTGGTGAGGACCAGCTTTACGTTGAGCTGGTAGGCCGGGATCTCGTAGGGCAGGGTGACGCATTGCGCCGAGCCATAGGCGATGTTGACGCCGCGCGCCGTGTAGGCGCCGTGGTCGTGAAGCAGCGAGCCGCGCACGCCCAGGATGCGCCCGTCGCGGTCGACGGCGATCTCGACGTCCCAATACTGGTCGCGCTCCTGCGTGCTGGCGACGAAATGCTCGCGCCGATCCTCGATCCATTTCACCGGCCGGCGCAGGATCAGCGCCGCCACCGCGGTCACCACGTCCTCGGGATAGAAGACGAGCTTGGGCCCGAAGCCGCCGCCGACCTCGGGCGTCATGACGCGGACCTGGTTCTCGTCGCGGCGGAGCATCTCGGCGAGGGCGCGCATGGCCGCATGCGGCGCCTGGGTCGAGCTCCACAAGGTCAGCCGGTCCTC
This sequence comes from Alphaproteobacteria bacterium, assembly GCA_036394195.1. Taxonomy (GTDB): domain Bacteria; phylum Pseudomonadota; class Alphaproteobacteria; order CACIAM-22H2; family CACIAM-22H2; genus DATJPD01. The sequence continues at coordinate 6,797 of DASWFO010000282.1, forward strand.
GAGCGAATCGTAGACCGCGACGTTGCCGCGGCATTCGATCGAATGGCCGCCGCCGCGATGCTGCCACAGCGTCTCGCGGAACACGTGCGCGGCCTCCGCGAAGCGTGCTCCGGCGTCGCCGTAGCCCATGTCGAACTCGGCGAGCAGGTTGTGCGGCGCCTTCCGGTTGACCTTGGCGGCACCCGGTGCGAGCGCCGCGCGGCAGTCGGCGACCGTGGGCAGAGGCTCGTAGTCGACAGCGACCAGGGCCGCGGCGTCCTCGGCGACGTAGCGGCTGTCGGCGACGACCATCGCCACCGGCTCGCCCACATGCGTGACCTCGTCATGCGCCAACGCCGGCCGGTGCAGCTCCTGCTTGTAGCTCGGGCTCGGCAGGCCGACGGCGAGAACCTCGGTGGCAAGGTGCGGCCGGAGATCTTCGAGCGTCAGGACGGCGTGAACGCCGGGCACCGCCAGCGCCGCGGTCTTGTCGATGCCGGTGATCGCGGCATGCGCGTGCGGGCTGCGCACGAAGGCGGCGTGAAGAAGGCCGGGAGGGTCGATGTCGTCGACAAACCGGGCTTGGCCGCGCAGAAGGTCCGGATCTTCGAGCCGGCTGACGGATGTCCCGAACACCGCAGCGGTCACGGGGCGGTCTTCGTCTCGCGCATCCGTTTGGCGGCATCCAGCGCTGCGGCTACGATCCCCTGATAGCCGGTGCAGCGGCAAAGATTGCCGGAGATCGCCACGCGGACCTCGGCCTCGGTCGGATCGGGATTGTCGCGGAGGAACTCAAGCAAGGTGGTCAGCATGCCCGGCGTGCAGAAGCCGCATTGCAGGCCATGGTGGTCGCGAAACGCCTGCTGGAGCGGGTGCAGCTGGTCGGGGGACGGGGCTATGCCCTCGACCGTCGTGATCTGCCGCCCGTCTGCCTGCACCGCGAGCGTCAGGCAGGAGCGCGCCGAGCGGCCATCGATCAGGATCGTGCAGGCTCCGCACACGCCGTGCTCGCAACCGAGATGGGTGCCGGTCAGCCCCAGCCCGTGACGCAGGAAATCCGCGAGCGTGTAGCGGACTTCGACCTCTTTTTCGTAACCCTGACCGTTGACGGTGAGTGCCACTTTGCGCGTTTCAGCCATGCGACCCTAGTGCCGCGCCGGCCGCTGTTGCGCCCGCGCATGCGCGGCTTCGAGAGCGCGGCGCGACAGCACGGCCGCGAGATGCTGACGATAGGACTTCGGCGCGTGGACGTCCTCCAGCGCGTCGATCTTGCGGTAAGCTTCGCAGGCCTCGCGGAAGAGCTCCGGCGACGCCTTGGCGCCCTTGAGGCCGGTTTCCACCGCCGGCAGCCGGACCGGAGCCGCGGCCACGCCGCCGATGGTGACCGACGTTCGGAGAATCTTGCCGGCGCCGTCCTCCTCCAGCAAAGCGGCGGCCGAGACAATCGCGAAGTCGCCGTGCCGGCGCGCGAACTCGACGAACGCATATCCGTGGCTGTCCGGCCACACCGGAAAGCGGACGGCCGACAGGATCTCGTCGGGCTCGACCGCCGAGGCCATGTAGGAACGCGGGAAATCGGCGAACGCCACTTCCCGGCGGCCGTTCCGGCCGTCGACCAGGACGGTGGCGTCGAGCGCCGCGGCGACCGTGACCAGCTCGGCCGAGGGATCGAGATGGCAGAGCGAGCCGCCGAGCGTGCCGCGGTTGCGCGTCTGGCGATGCCCAACCTGCAGGATCGCCTCGTGCATGAGCGGGCATTTCTTCCGGATCAGGTCGGAGAATTCGATGTCGCGCTGGCGCGTCATCCCGCCGATCTCGATCTCTTCGCCGGCCTCGCGGATATAGCTGAGGCCGTCGACCTGGTTCAGGTCGATCACGTGGTCCGGCAGCACGAAGCGCATGTTGAGCATCGGCATCAGCGACTGGCCGCCGGCCAGCAGCTTGGCGTTGTCGAGGCGGCCGAGCAGGGCCAGCGCCTCGGGAATAGTCTTCGGATTGTGATAGCTGAACGGAGGCGGTTTCATTGCAATTTTGGCCGGCGCCCGGACTGTTCCAGAAATGGAACCATCGCCGCCGCGGCGCCGGATGTCAATGCGAATTGCCGCCGGCCGGAATGCCAGATCATCACGGTTTATGCGCGATTCAAGCGTCCCGCCGCGGGCTCCCTACGAGACTCGGCGCTGTGCAGAAATTGGAATGCGGGCTAGATTTCGGGCTGGTGATCGCTTCATCGAGAAAAGAGACTGAAATGGAATTCGACAACGCGTTTGACGTGCCGCTGCCGCCGGCACAGGCCTGGGCCGTCCTGATGGATGTGCGGCGGGTAGCACCCTGCATGCCGGGTGCGGAGCTCACGGAGATCGTCGACGACCGAACGTTCAAAGGCAAGGTGAGCGTCCGGCTGGGGCCAGTGGCGCTGACCTTCGCCGGCACGGCGCAGTTCGAGGAAATCGATGCTGCCGCGCACACGGCCAAGATCAAGGCCAGCGGCACCGACGCGAAGGGACGCGGCGGCGCGCAGTCGGTGGTCAGCTTCGGGCTCGAGCCGGCCGGGAGCGGCTCGAAGGTGCTGGTGCACACCAATCTCAACCTGAGCGGCGCGGTCGCGCAGTATGGCCGCGGCGCCGGCATGATCCAGGACGTCGCCAATCAGCTGATCAAGCAGTTCGCCGCGTCGCTGAAGACGGAGATCGCCCGGAGCGAGCCCGCGGCTGGCGCGGCGGAATCCTCCGCCGGGGCGGCGATCGCCCCACCGGCGTCGCCAGCGCCCGCGGCGAAGCCGATTTCCGGTTTTGCTCTGCTGCTCCGCTCGCTGTGGGCGGGCTTGCTGCGGCGGTTGTCAGGACAGTCGCGCGCCTAGTCAACTCAGTTTTCTGTCGCATTGGACACGCAGATGTGATTGCCCGTGCCATGGTACCGGGCTCAAGGTAGTCTACGTCAATTAGGTAGATCGTCGGTGGCGCCCGAGCGGCGCGCGGGGTGGCGGTGGCACTACGTACGCACCTCACGCCGGTATCGCGACAGCGGCAGCAGTTTAAACTGCCTCACCGACGAGGGAGGGAGACTGCCCATGAACACAAGGATTTCTCTCCTCGCACTTCTGGCGATGCTGTCCTGTGCGCCAAGCGCTTGGGCAGGGGACCGGAGGGCTGTGCTCACAAGCAGCGCCTTCGCTGTCCAAAGCCGCGCGTTCGCCGTCCAAAGCAACGCATTTTTTCTCCAGCGGTCGAGCCCTTTCGCCGGAGATAGGCGCTTCTTCGTAACCCACCCGGCCTTTATGGATCATCGGCTGTTTGTGGGCAGACCGTTCTTCGTCGGCTCGCCCGTCTTCGCGCCGTCTCCGGTTTTCGTGACCCCGCCGGTATTTATGGCCCGTCCGGTCTTCGTACCGGCTCCGATTTTTGTAGAACGCCGGTTCCGATAAGCCGAAATGGCGACGCGTGGCGCCAGACGGACGTATAATCCTCACGCGCGGCGTTCGTCGCGGAGGTGGTATCGATCAATGTACAATGGTCGCATGCGCCTGATCGCGTACGCAGTTGTCATCGGTGCTCTGACGCTGGGCGGTTGCGCGGCCGCGCCGCCGCCGGGGCCGAGCGTCGCGGCGATGCCGGGCAAGGACAAGACGTTCGAAGCGTTCCAGGCGGATGACGCCGTGTGCCGGCAATATGCGTCCGCGCAGATCGGCTACACCACGCCGGGCGAAGCCGCGAATCAAAGTGCGGTCGGCAGCACCGTGCTCGGAACCGTGCTGGGCGCTGCGGCCGGTGCTGCGATCGGCGCCGCCGTCGGCAATCCCGCGGCCGGCGCCGCGATCGGTGCCGGCAGTGGCCTCGTCATTGGCGGTGCGACCGGACTCAATGCCGCACAGGCGTCCGGCTCCTCGCTGCAGGGGCGGTACGATATCGCGTATATGCAGTGCATGGCCGCCAAGGGCGAGAACGTCCCGACCGTCGCGGCCGCTTCCGGCTATCCCGCGTATGTGCCCTATCCGGCCTATGCGTATTACCCGTATCCAGGCTATTACCGCTATCCAGGCTATTACCCCTATCCGGGCTATTACTATCGGCCCTATTACGGCTCCGTCTTTTTCGGCGGCGGCTTCGGCTTCCACCATGGGGGCCACCACTTCCACGGCGGCCGTCGCCGCTGAGCGCGTCGGTCCGCTCAATGCTGGCACAAAGAGTGCCCGACATCGCCGCTGCCGCCGTCGGGACTCTCGGAGGCCGCGGGACACCGCTCCCCTCTCTCGCCCTCGATCAAAGCCTCAATTTCAGGCTGGTCGCGTGAAAAAGGCCCGGCCGTGGGCGATGATTGAAGCCTCGAGTCATAGTCGTGTTGCGGCGGCGCATTAAGGTGTGCGCAGCGACCCTGTCGCTGCGCGTTGCTCCCGGAGTAGACTCGCGCCATGGGAGGCTCCGAAACTCCGCGATCACCCTTTGCCGTACTTAGCGGCGCTCCGGCGCCGAGACCGCTCCGCACGCTCTCGGCGCAAGAGATTGAACAGGTTCTGACGGCGCATCGGACGTACATCGAAACCGAGCGGCGCGCGGGCCGTCGCGCAAACTTCGGCTCTGCGGATCTATCCGGTGTCCACTTCTCCGGGCTCGATCTACGGCGGGCAAAGATGGACCACGCGATGTTGAGAGGCGCCAATCTCACGGGAGCCAATCTGCAGAAGGCGAATCTCATCGGCGCGCACCTTCAACAGGCGCGCCTCGCTGGCGCGAACCTGGCAGATGCTCGGCTGAGTGGGGCAAACCTCGTTGCGGCCAATCTCGACAACGCCTGTTTCGTCGGGGCGGATATGGAGTTCGTACTGATGACGAAGGCAGTGCTGCGGGGCGCTTCTCTGCACGGCGCGGACATGAGCGGTGCGATTCTCGATGCTGCAACGCTCACGCGGGCGGATTTGCGCGCGGTGAATTTGCGCGGCGCCGGGTTTCGCGATGCGCAGCTGGACGAGGCAGATCTGCGCGAGGCGCGACTCGGTGGCGCCTACCTGGCTGGAGCCACGCTGCGCGGCGCGGATCTTCGGGGTGCCTATCTGCGCCTCGCGAGCTTCGAGAACGTGGACCTCACCGATGCCGATCTGCGCGGTGCCGAGGGTCTGACTCAGGCGCAACTCGATAAGGCACGGTGCAGGACAGGGACGAAGCTGCCGGACGGCTTGAAGGAGACACGCGATGGCTAACGATGAACCCGTTGCATTGCTCAAAGATGGCGCCAGCGCATGGAATGCGTGGCGGAAGACACACGACGAAGCGCCGGACCTATCGTCGGCGGCCCTGCGCGGTCTTGACTTGAGCGGCTACGATCTTTCGCAGGCGGACCTCCGGAGCGCCGACCTCCGCGGTACAAAGCTCTGCGATTCGGATCTGTCGCGCGCTCGCCTGGAAGGAGCAAACCTGTTTAAGGCGACGCTGGACCGGGCTGACCTCGCCGGGGCGTTCCTATATGGCGCGCAATTCCTCAATTGTGCGCAACTTGTCGTCACCCGAAACTGGCAATCGGCTTTCCGCGATGACGCGCTCGGCTGCGGCGCAGGTATTCCGGACCGGACGCGATAACGGTCCGACATCGTCGAGAAAACCTCGCTCCATGAGATGGACGCCTGCCGTTTTGCCACGGCTTTGAGAACCGAAAGGTCGCACGGAGACGCTGTTTCTCGAGGGAGATCAGTGCTCGGGGTCCTCCTATTGCGTTAATGTGTCCGTGCCCTAACGATTGAGAAATTCGACGAGTTTCGGAAACACCCGATCGGGCGCTTCGTCCACCAGCCAGTGCCCGGACCCCGGGATGATCACGCCTTCGACGTTCGTCGCGACCAGTTTGCCCTGGTCGATCAGGAAATTTCCCGAGGCTTTTTCGCCGGACAGGACGAGCATCGGCATCGGCAGGGGCGTCTTCGCATATCCGGCAAAATCCTTGGCATCCGCCTCGAACGCGCGGAACACCTCGAAGCCGGCGCGCATGTGGCCCGGCTGGGCGTAGGCTTTCGCGTAGATGCGGCGGTCATGCTCCGACACGGAATGCGTGCGGTCGGCCGCGAAGTCATTCCAGAAATGTTCGAGATAGATCCGCTCGCGGCCGGCGACCAGCCGCAGCGGCGTCTCGCCGTAAAAGTGGAAGTGCCAGAGATCCCGCAGCAGCCAGACGGTTTGCCATTGCCCGACGCCGGGGAGGAACGCGTCCATGAGGACGATCCGATCAACCTCGCTCGGATACTGTGCGGCGTAGGCATAGGCGACCATGAGCCCGATGTCGTGTCCCACGATCCCGACGCGCGGATAGCCGAGCCGGGTGACGAGGGCATGGACGTCCTGCGCCATCACGGCCTTGGTGTAGCCGGTCGCCGGCGCGGAAGACTGGCCGAAGCCGCGCAGATCGGGCGCGATCACGGTATGGGTCTTGGCGAGCTCCGCCATCAGCGGTCGCCACATCAAGCTCGTCTGCGCGTAGCCGTGCAGCAGGACGACGGGGGTGCCCTGGCCGGTGATGAGATAGTGCATCCGCACGCCGTTCACATCCGCGAAGCGGCCCTGCGGCTCCGCCGCGAGAGCCGGGCTCGCCAGCGCCGCCGCGGCTGAAAACGCGATCAGAAGCATCCGGAGAATCGCGAGCATCGATCCGCGACGAGGCCGCGGCTTAAAACATTTCGGCATTGCGGCCTCGGTTGATGACGGTAAAAGGATCAATCTGGTGCAACCCGAACGCCTTTCAGGCCGGCCGCCTTGATGGCATTCTGCACAACTCCGGTTGCTTTCCCTTCGTTGACGATCTCGGCAAGTCTTTTCTGCGCCGCTGCGGTTTGTCCTTTCGGCAGCGCCACCGCCATCCGCACCGTATTGAACTGCCCGGGCACGAGCTTCGCGCCGGGGAGGCCGTCGGCGATGGCATGGGCGAACGGAGCGTTGTCGCCGTACACATCCGCCTGTCCGCTACGAAGCGTTTCGATCGCGATGTCCAAGCTGCCGGGAACGCGAACAACGGTGGCGAATTTCAGGGTTCGACTCAGCAGGTTGTCGGGTGCGCTGTTTTGTTGGACCGCAATCCTGACGCCGGCTCGGTCGACCTGACCAATGTCGGCAAAGTCATGGCCGGGCGCTGCGACGAAGACGTTGTCCACCAGCATGAAGTCGGGACTGAAATCGAGGAACTCGGCCCGACTGGGGTCTCTCGCGGCGATACCGATATCCCATTCGCTCTTGCCGAAGCTTTGGGTATAAGCCCTGGGATCGGGGTAGACGACCGGATCGAAAGGAACCCCCAGCCGTTCGGCAATGAACTTGCCGAGATCGACTGAAACACCGCCCACGCCGCCATCAGGCCTGCGCGTGATCAAGACGGCATTCGATCCGATCAAGCCTGCTCGCAATTTGCCCGTCGGGGCCAGTTCCGACGTTACGGCCGGCTGGGCACGCGCGGCTGGTGCGCGCACTGCGAGTGGCCATGGAGCCGCCGCGCCGCCGAGAAGCGCCACGAACGTCCGTCGCCTCATACAAATCCCTCTGAGCGGCGCTGGAAAGCGGAACAGCTAGCGCACTAAACCAATATAGCGTGTGGTGTGATGAAGTTCAAAATGTCGGCTTTCTGTGACTGCGCACCCTAAGCCGCGAGCGCCGGATGGTGCGCGCGCCAGCCGCCCGCCCGCTCGTGCGCGGCGGCGACCCGCAGCAAGGTGGCCTCATCGCCATAGCGGCCGACGAACTGCACCGAGAGCGGCAGATTCGCTTTCGAGAGCCCGGCCATCATCGCCAGCGCCGGATGGCCGGTGAGGTTGAACGGGGTGCGCGCCTGGCGCGGGTAGGTGCGGCCGACCGCCTCGGCATCGTCGATGCGGCAGGGCGGATCCATGGAGCTGGCGGTGAGCAGCACGTCGACGTCTCGGAAGACTTCCTGTACCGCGTGGATCGCCTTCAGGCGCCGCCGCTCCGCGTCGACATAGTCGCCCGCGGTGAGGAACGCGCCGGTCAGGAGCCGTCGGCGACTCGACTGGCTGTAATCGCCCGGCCGCTCGCGCAGCCACGGTGCGTGAATGGCCCAGGCTTCGGCGTGCATGATGGTGCGGGTGATCGCCGCCAGCTCTTTCACGCTCGGCAGGCGCACGGTTGTGACCGTGGCCCCGTCCTTTGCCAGGCCTGCGGCAATGCTCTCCAACGCCGCCGCGACCTCGGGATCGGCCGGCATGTCAGATTCGTGGAAGTGGCGGACGAAGCCGATACGCAAGCCCCGCACGCCGCTGGCAGTGCCCGTCGCGGCCTGTGGAAACGCGCGACTCCCCGGATCCGCCGGATCATGACCGGCGATTGCGTCGAGCAGATGCGCCGCGTCCTCGACCGAGCGGGTCAGCGGTCCGACATGGTCGAGGGTGAAGGCGAGCGGAAACACGCCGCGGCGCGACACGCGGCCGTAGGTCGGCTTCAGGCCGACGACGCCGCAGCAGCTCGCCGGATTGCGGATCGAACCCGCGGTATCGGTGCCCAATGCCAAGGGGAAGAAACCGGCGGCCAACCCCGCACCGCTGCCAGACGACGAGCCGCCCGGGTGATGATCGCGGTTCCACGGGTTGCGCGCCGGCGGGAAGGGCAGGTCGAAGCTGGGTCCGCCGAACGCGAACTCGTGGGTCGACAGCTTGCCGAAGATGATCGCCCCAGCCTCGCGCAGCCGGCCGACGACGGCGGAATCCGCCTTGGCGATATTGTCGACCAGGATCTTGGAATGGCAGGTGGTGGGCACGCCGCGCACGTCGATGATGTCCTTGACGCCGACAGGGATCCCGTGCAGCGGGCCGCGGCTGCGCCCGGCCATGATCTCCTGCTCGGCCGCCCGCGCGTCGGCCCGCGCCGCATCGGCGTTGAGGCGGATGAACACGTTCAGCTGCCCGTCCAGCTTGGCGATGCGCGCCAGAAGCGCCTCCACGAGCTCGACCGGCGACAGCGTACGCTTCGCGAAACGGTCGGCGATCTCGGACGCAGTCAGCCAGTGCAGATCGCTCATCGGCGGTCCTCCACCCGCATCGCCGGCCAAGGCTCGTCCGCCGGCGTCGCCGGCAGGGCCGCCACGGCGCCGCGCAGCTCGTCCGCCGTGCGCGCCGCCGCCAGCAGGTCGTCCTTGAACCACGCCAAAGCGTTATCGAGGCCCGCGGCACGCGCCATCATCTCGATTTCCTGCTCGGTCATGCGGAGCTCCTTTGCTTGCGCCGGCGCAACGTGCCGCCGCCGTGTTCGGCCATCAGGTTACGCAAATATCGGGCCGCGCCCGGTCCCTTGATCGCGCGACGCCACATTTCCTGAACCGCTCTCTGGTGCAGCGACAGCGCCTCCGGGGCCGAGGTGATCATCGCCATGCCGACCCGGACATTGGGATGCTCGCCGAGCCGGAACGGGCTGATCGACAGGATCTGCCGGTCCGGCTGGCGGAAGATCTGGAAGCCCGCATGCGGCAGGATGTCGGGGACGATGCCGATCTGCACGCCGAGCGGCTCGTCCTCGATGACACTGGCGAAGTGAGCGATCTCCTCGCGCGCGAGGGCCCGCCGCTCGTCGCGCAGCTTGTCGGGCAGCGCGTTGCGGCCGATGAAGCCGTTCTGCAGGAAGCGCTCGATCTCCAGCGCCGAGATCAGGTTGACGACGGTCGGCTGGCGCTTGCGGTACATCTGCTTGCGCTCGTGCAGGACCGCCATGATCTGCTTCACGTCGTCGAGCGCCCGGCCGCGGTTGGGCACGTCCTCGGGGATGCTTTCGCTGAGCACCTCTTCAAGCGTGGCCTCGAACTGCTCGGAGGCGAGGAGGAACGATATCGGCCCGGCCAGCACGATGATGTGCTCGCTCGTTTCTTCGATCTGGCGCATGCGCTCGAAATAGCTCACCGCCGAGCCGATATATTCGATGCCGACGCCGAGCAGGGTCGGCACCGAGACCCCGAGCAGCTCGGCCAGCTTCTCCAAGGTCTCGATCTTGACCAGCTCGCCCTTTTCGAAGCGGTAGAGGGCGGTCCGCGAGATGCCGATGCGCCGGGCGATCTGTTCGGCGCTGAGCCCCGAGCCGAGGCGGAAGGCCTTTAGCCGATTGCCGATATCGTCGTAGCGGAACGCCACGCTAGTAACAGCTATCGCAGATCGGTGAGCCACCCCCACCCCAACCCTCCCCCGTCGAGGGGGAGGGGGTAAGAATTTGCGTCGCGATTCTTTTTCCCTCCCCCCTTGCGGGGGAGGGTAGGGAGGGGGGTATGGCTCGCACTTGCGATCCCCGGCGCTAAGATCGGGGCAGGAGGATGACCCGGCCGCGCGCCTGGCGCGTCTGGATCGCCTTCAACGCGTCCGCAAACCGCGCCAGCGGATAGGTCTCGGCCGGCGCGGGCTTCAGCTTGCCGGCGGCATAGAGCGAGAAGATATCGGCGAAGCATGCGGTCACCTGATCGGGCGTGCGCTTGCGATAATCGCTGACCTGGAGGCCGCTGACCTCGATGTTCTTGACCAGCAGGTAGTTGGCCTTGATCGTCGGGATGCGGCCGGCCGCGAAACCGATGACGACCAGGCGGCCGCGCCACGCCAGCGCCCGGATCGCCGCGTCGAAGATGTCGCCGCCAAGCGGATCGAGGATGATATCGGCGCCGCGCTTGTCGGTGACGGCGTAGACCTGATCGCGCAGCGAATCGTGCAGGTCGGGCCGCGACAGGTCGATGATCGCGTCGGCGCCGGCCGCCCGCGCGAGATCGGCCTTCGCCGGTGTGGCGATGCCGGCCAGCACCTTCCCGCCTTTGGCCTTCGCGAGCTGGACGGCCGCGTAACCCACGCCGCCCGAGGCACCCAGGACGAGCACCGTGTCGCCGGGACGAAAGCGCGCCCGCTCGCACAGCGCGAACCACGCGGTGTCGTAGACGAGGCTCATCGCCGCCGCGTCGACATACGACATCGAGTCCGGCAGGCGATAGCACTGGTTCGCCGCGACCGCGACCGCCTCGGCGTAGCCGCCCTGTTCGGCCATGGCGAGGACGCGATCGCCGGGCTTGAGGCCCGTCACCGCCGATCCGGCGGCGCGCACGATGCCGGCCGGTCCCTTGCCGGGAACGAACGGCAGCTTGGGCAGGAACTGATATTTGCCGCCGATCACCAGCAGGTCGACATAGTTGGCCGCATCGGCGTGAACCTCGACCAATACTTCGTTCGGCGCGGGGACCGGGTCCGGCATTTCGCCGACCGCGGCCCGCTCGGCCGGCCCGAATTCACGGACGATGACGGCGCGCATGATTAAGCCCCTCTACCACGAAGTGGGAGAGGCAGGGGCCCGCGCGATAGCGCGGGAGGGTGAGGGTGGTTCAGCGGCGCGGTGGATGCCCGCCCGCGCGGGGGTGACGATCGGGTTGGGTGGCGGCGACGATGCTCTACCTCCAACATTTCGCGGCCGTGCCACATGGTCAGCTCCCCGGTTGCCAGCGGATCGGTGTCGGCTGCAGGCGCCCGTCGCGGACCCAGGCCACGAGCTCGCGCTTCAGGATCTTGCCGCTGCTGGTGAGCGGGATGGTGTCGGGCTGTAGGAAATATTCCGGCATGTCGAAGCGCGACAGGCCGGCGCTGTCGAGGTGGCGAAGGATGTCCTCGGGGCTGGCGCTCATCCCATTGCGGAAGGTCACGGCGAGGCACACTTTCTCGCCGAGCCGCGTGTCGGCGACCGGGAACGCGGCGGCGCGCTCGATCGCGGCGTGCCGCATCGCGAGCGCCTCGATCCGCGCCGGATAGATGTTGTGGCCGCCGCGAATGATCACGTCCTTCTTGCGCCCGGTCACCCGCAGATAGCCCTGCTCGTCCATCCAGCCGAGATCGCCGGTCATGAACCAGCCCTGCGCGTTGAACGACTCTTCGGTTGCGGCCTGGTCGTCGAAATAACCCAGCATCAGGCTGGCGCCGCGGCCGCCGATCTGGCCGACTTCGCCGACCGGGGTCTCGACGTTGGGATCGTCCTGACGCCAGATGCGTATCTCGTAGCCGGCGCAACAGCGACCCGAGGTCTCGATGATCCGCTTCGGCTCGTCGTCGGGCAGGGTGTATTGATGCGAGCAGGTCTCGGTCATGCCGTAGCCGCTCTGCGGCGTGACGCCGTAGCGCAGCAGCTCCGCCACCACGTCGCCGGGCACCGAAGCGCCGGAGATGCGGAATCCCTTGACGTTGCCCAGCCGCGAGAGCTTCCGGGCCCGCAGCTCGGCGAGCAGATCGATCGCGTGCGTCGGCACGCCGACGAGATAGGTCGCCCCGGTCTCGGTGAGCCGGTCGAGCAGGCTTTGGCCCTTCGGCAGGTCGTGAACCACCAGCTCGCCGCCGACCAGGACCGCCGCGAATAACGCGCCCATGCCCAGATTGTGGCTGAGCGGGCTCAGCGAATAGACGACGGTGCCGGCATCGAGCGCCCAGTCCTCCGCCACGGCGCGCACCGTCGCCAGCAACGTGTTGTCGCTGTGCATGACGCCCTTCGGCACGCCGGTGGTGCCCGAGGTGAAGGCGAGGTAGACGACCCGGTTGGGATCGGCGTTGGGCGCCGCCGCGTTGGCGCCCGCGGCGGCCAGGCCGGCGAACGGCGGAGAGCGATCGGCGGCCAGCGGCTGCACCCGATAGACGTGCCGCAGCGACGATACGTTGGCCGCGGCAGAAAAAATATGGTGCCGGGCGGCATCGGCGCCGTAGGCCGGTTCGGCAACGAGGGCGGCGGCACGCGTGCGCTCGAGCAGACCCATGATCTCCGCAACCGTGTGATCGCGGTGCAGCGACGGCACGCAGACATAGCCGTTGCGCGAGCAGGCGAGCATGACGATCGCGGATTCGATCCGGCTCGGCAGCCAGACCGCGACACGCTGTCCCGGGCGGACGCCGCGGTTGGCCAGGTCTCGCGCCAGGGCGTCGACCGCGGCCACCAGATCGAGATAGGTCAGCCGCCGGACACGATCGCGAAGAGCGAACGCCTGCGGATGCCGCTCGGCGTGCTGTTTGGCCAGCGCATAGATGGTTTCGCCACGCCACGCCCCGGCACGAGTGTACTCGGCCAGCTTGTCGGCGCTCAGCAGACTAAGGACCGTGTTCGTCATACCCGCTCTCGTGCGCGCTTCCGCAGCGTCAGAGGGAACGATATTGGCGGTGCCGAATCAAGCGCTTTTCCAATTTCGGTACAGTGGCGGCGGGCGCCGGTCCCCGGCCGGTGGCGCGCATTTTAGCCTTGAAGGGCGGAGATTTGCCGGGCCTCACCGCGGCGGGCGGCGAAACATTATTTGCCCGGATCGGCGGCCCGTGTTCTATTTCTGGGACGCCGGGCCGCACGCGGTCGCGTGCGGGGGAGGGGTATAACGACGGCGACATGGTCGATTTCAGCCACACATACGATGTCTTGGTGGTCGGCGGCGGCAACGCCGCCTTGTGCGCGGCGATCACGGCCCGCCAGGCGGGCGCCAGCGTGCTTCTGCTCGAGCACGCACCGAAGGCGTTTCGCGGCGGCAACAGCCGGCACACGCGCAATTTCCGCGCCATGCACGAGGCGCCGACCGCGGTCCTCACCGAATCCTATCTCGAAGACGAGTACTGGGACGATCTCAAGCGGGTCACCGGCGGCAACACCGACGAGCAGCTCGCCCGCATGACCATCCGCGAATCGGCGCGGGTCATCCCGTGGATGGAAGCGTGCGGCGTGCGGTTCCAGCCGTCCTTGACCGGCACCTTGAATCTCTCGCGCACCAACGCGTTTTTCCTCGGCGGCGGCAAGGCGCTGGTGAACGCCTATTTCCAGACCGCCGAGCGGCTGGGCATCGATATCCTCTACGATACCGAGGTCCGCGAGCTGAACCTCCAGGACGGCTTCGTCAGCTCGGTCGCGGTGACCAGTCACGGCTTTCCGGAGACGGTGCGCGCGAAAGCCGTGGTCGCGGCCTCCGGCGGCTTCCAGGCGAACATCGAGTGGCTGAAGCAATATTGGGGCGAGGCGGCGGAGAACTTCCTGATCCGCGGCACCCCCTACGCCAAGGGCCGCGTGCTGCGCAATCTCCTCGACCAGGACGTCATGCCCATCGGCGACCCGACGCAATGCCATTGCGTGGCGATCGACGCGCGGGCCCCCAAATTCGACGGCGGCATCGTCACCCGGCTGGATTCCGTGCCGTTCAGCATCATGGTCAACCGCGACGCGCAGCGCTTCTACGACGAGGGCGAGGACGTGTGGCCGAAGCGCTACGCGATCTGGGGCCGCCTGACCGCGCAGCAGCCGGGGCAGATCGCCTATTCGATCGTCGATTCGAAATGCCTGAAGCTGTTCATGCCGTCGGTGTTTCCGGCGATTAAGGCCGACACGATCGGCGGCCTAGCGCGGCAGCTCGGCCTCGATCCCGCCAAGCTCGAGCAGACCGTCACCGCGTACAACGCGGCGGTGCGGCCCGGCACGTTCAACGACAAGGTGCTGGACGACTGCCGCACCGAAGGCCTGACGCCGCCGAAGAGCCACTGGGCGCAGCGCATCGACGCGCCGCCCTATTATGCGTATCCACTGCGGCCGGGAATCACCTTCACCTATCTGGGCGTCAAGGTGAACGAGCGCGCGCGGGTAATGATGAAGGACGGCCGCCCCTCCGGAAATCTGTTCGCGAGCGGGGAGATCATGGCCGGCAGCATTCTGGGTAAGGGTTATCTCGCGGGGTTTGGCATGACCATCGGCACGGTGTTCGGACGGATCGCAGGCGCGGAGGCGGCGAACTATGCGCGCAACTGAGGCAACCGCCGACGCGCGGCGGTTCATGGAGATTTGCAACGCCTGCCGTTATTGCGAAGGCTATTGCGCGGTGTTCCCGGCGATGGAGCTGCGGCGCGAATTCTCGGACGCCGATCTCAGTTACCTCGCGAATCTCTGCCACAACTGCCGCGGCTGCTTTTACGCCTGCCAATACGCGCCGCCGCACGAGTTCGGCATCAACCTGCCAAAGGCCTTCGCGCAGATCCGCGCCGAAAGCTACGAGGAATATGCCTGGCCGCGGCCGTTGGCCGGATTGTTCAAGCGGAACGGGCTTGTGGTGTCGCTGGTCGCGGCGCTGGCCATCGCGGTCGCACTGATCCTGACCATGCTTTGGCAATCGCCGGACGTGGTCTACGGCCGGCACACCGGCAGCGGCGCGTTCTATGCCGTCATCCCGTACGGGGTCATGGTGACGATCGCGAGCATTACCTTCGTCTATGCGCTGGTCGCGCTGGCGATGGGCTTCGTGAACTTTTGGCGCGACACGGCAAGGCCGGACCACCGCGTCGGCGCTGCCGCGTTATGGCAGGCGCTGTCCGACATCTTCACCTTGCGCAATCTCGGCGGCGGCGGGCACGGCTGCAACGACCGCGACGAGACGTTCTCGCAAAGCCGGCGCTGGCTGCATCACGCGATGTTCTACGGCTTCCTCGCCTGCTTCGCGTCGACTTCGGTCGCCACCGTCTATCACCACTGGCTGGGCTGGGTGGCGCCGTATGCGTTCCTGAGCCTACCGGTGGTGCTGGGCACGCTGGGCGGCCTCGGGCTCATGGTCGGCACGACCGGCCTGTTCTGGATGAAGCTGACCGCCGATCAGGAACCGGCGGCGCGCGAGCTCCTCGGCGCCGATGCAGCACTCCTGGTGTTACTGGATCTGGCCGCGTTCACCGGGTTGCTGCTGCTGGTCCTGCGGGCCAGCGGGGCGATGGGCGTCCTCCTGGCGCTCCATCTCGGGGTGATCCTGGCGCTCTTCCTGGTCCTGCCCTACGGCAAGTTCGTGCACGGCGTCTACCGCGCGGCGGCGCTGCTCTTGTACGCGATCGAGCGGCGGACCTCGGCGGCCGCGCACGCCGGGTGAGAGTCAGTTCGTCTCCCTGAGCTTCCCGTCGGCGATCACCTTGCCCCACTTGTCGTATTCGGCGCGGACGAAAGCCGTGCCCCGAGGCCGGTCAACGGTCAGCGCTCAGGTCAACGGTTCGATCGGCGTTTTGAGGAGCCGCATCAACCAGTTCCACGAACCGTTGACGCGTTGATCCGCTTTCCGGGGACATACCAGCCGCATCTTCTTTGCGTCGACGAGCTGGGCGCCGCGCAAAGGTTTTCGGCCGAATTTACGAGTGCTGCCAGGGGCTTGTGAAACCTTTGCACCTTTGCGCCGGATTCAGGGGCGGCGCCGGCCCCGAGCGCAGGACCTCGACGCCAGTGCACGCCGGCTAGTCTAGTTGGTCTCGCGCAGTTTCCCGTCCGCGATCACCTTGCCCCATTTGTCGTATTCGGCGCGGAGGAAGGCGCTACCCCCGGCGGGCGTGGTGCCGCGAGGTTCGGTGCCGACTTTCGCGAAGTTCGCCTTGGTGTCGGGGTGCTCGAGCGCCTTCTTCAGCTCGCCGTTGATCTCGGCCAGCACCGGCTGCGGCAGTCCGGCCGGGCCGAACACGCCCAGCCATAGGTCGACCTCATAGCCTGGAATGCCGCCTTCGGCGACCGTCGGCAGGTCCGGATAGACATCGCTGCGCGTCCGGCCGGTGGTGGCGAGCGGAATGATCCGGTTGTCCTGGGTGAAGGGCAGGGCGCCGGTGATGCTGCTGAACGCCATCTGGACATTGCCGTTCATCATGTCGGTGAACGACGCGCCGATCCCCTTATAGGGGATATGCGTGGCCTGGATTCCGGTCGCCAGCTTCCACATCTCGCCGGCGAGATGCGGCGTGGTGCCGATGCCGGCCGACGCGAAGTTCAGAACACCCGGATGCGCCTTGCCGTAGGCGTTCAGCTCCTGAAACGTCTTCACGCCAAGCATCGGCGACACCACCAGCACCTCGGGCGCGGAGGAGACGATCGAGATCGTCGTCAAATCCTTGAAAATGTCGTAGTGCACGTCCGCGGGCATCAGGCTGGGGTTGATGACCAGCGCCGGATCCATCAGCACGATGGTGTAGCCGTCCGGCGCCGAGCGCGCGACGAAGTCGGTGCCCAGGATGCCGCCGGCCCCCGGTTTGTTCTCGGCGACCACCGGCTGGCCCATGGTTTCGCTCAGGCGCTGCGCCAGGGTCCGGCCGACGAAATCGATGATGCCGCCTGGCGCGTAAGGCAGGACGAAGCGGATCGGCTTCTCGGGATATTCCGCCCAGGCCGGAGATACAAAGATCGCCAGCCCGGCGGCGGCGACCAGGCGGATAAATCCTGACCACTTCGACATTGTTCTGCTACCCCTCAAGACCGAAAGATCTTTCGGTCTTGAGCAAAAATCATGCCCCGCGCGGCAGGACATGCGCCCACTTGGCACGGATCTTCTCGTCGAGCTGCTTGCTGGAGCGGGCGACGACCGGGAACGTGTCGCGCTGCAGCCACGGCCTGCAGGCGTCGATGACCATGCGCGAATTGAACGTGCGCTGCTCGGGCGGATAGGCCATCGGGTCGAGCGTGGTGCTCCAGCAGCCCTTCAGGATATCCACGTCGTCGCGCGGATCGACCCGCGTGCACATCGCCCAGATGACTTCGTCGATGTCGGCCGGGTTGATGTCGTCGTCCACCACGACCACGTAGCGGTTGGCATAGGCGCCGGCGTGGCATTGCGAGGCGATGAGCCCGGCCTGCTTGGAATGACCGCCATACATCTGCTTGATCGAGACGGTGAGCCACAGCCGGCTGCCGCCGGCTTCGTGCGCCCATACGCCCTGCACGCCGGGAATGCCGGCGGCTTCGATCTGGTTCCACACCGCGCCGCAGCGATAGGTGCCGCGATAGAAGGTGTCGTCGTTCGGCGGCACGGCCGGGATGGCGCCGAGGAGGATGGGGTTGTTTCGATGCATCAGGGTCTCGATGCGGATGGCCGGCTCTTTTTTGGCCCCGCCGGCGTAATAGCCGGTCCATTCGCCAAGCGGACCTTCGTCGATGAGGTCGTCGGCGCTGAGGAATCCTTCGAAGGCGATCTCGGCCTGGGCTGGGATCGGCAGGCCCGTCTTCGGACCCATGATGACCTCGACCGCCTCGCCGATCAGGCCGCCCGCGGCGTCATATTCGTTCTTGCCGTACGGGATCTCGAGGCCGGCGACCATGAACAGGCCGGGATGCATGCCGACCACGACGGCAACCGGGCATTTCTGGCCGCGCTGGTGATAGCGCTGCATGATCAGGTTGCCGTGCTTGCCCTTCGACATCATCAACGACGCCGTGGTGCGGTCGTGCGCCTGGACGCGATAGGCGCCGTAATTGATCCAGCCTGAGTCCGGATCCTTCATGATCACCATGCAGCCGGTGCCGATGTAATAGCCGCCGTCGTGCTCGTGCCATTTCGGCGCTGGGATCTTGAGCAGGTTGATGTCCTTGCCGGTGCTGACGTTCTCCATGACCGGCCCGGACTTCACCGTCACCGGCGGGATCGTCCTCGCCTCCTTCATGTATTTTCGCCAGTAGTTGACGAGGTCGATTTCCGACGCATCGGCCGGCAGGCCGAGGGTCAGGTTGATCCGGCGCACCGAGGTGAGGATGTTCGCCAGCACCCGGAAGCCGCGCTCATAGCCCGGGATTTCATCGAACAAGAGCGCCGGCCGGCCCATCTTGCGCTGCTGGATGTCGACGATGCCGCCGATCTCCGTCTCGCGATCGGCACCTTTGACCGCTTGCACTTCGCCCGCCTCCTGCATCTGGGCAATCCATTTCCGCAAATCTTGCTTGGACAAGGCGAAGCTCCTCTCGTGAACTATCCGGCGTGCTGCCGCTGCAACGCGGCTAGCACGCGCGCGGGCGTGAACGGCATCTGGCGTAGTCGGACCCCGATCGCGTCGTAAATCGCATTGGCGAGTCCCGGCCACACGCTTTCGCTGGCCGGCTCGCCGACCCGCATCGGGGGCAGATCGGGCCGGTCGGCCAGGACGACGTCGACCGTGTAGGGAATATCCCTGAACCCCATGATCGGGTAAGCGGCCCAGTCGAGGCTGGTCACGCGCGAGCGGTCGAACGTGACCTCTTCGAACAGCGCGCGGCTGGCGCCTTGGATGACGCCGCCTTCGATCTGGTTGCGCACCGCGTCCGGATTGACTACCAGCCCGCAATCCTGTGCGATGACCGCGCGCGTGAGACGCACAGCACCGGTCTTCCGGTTCACCTCGACCTCGAACACCCCGGCGACGATGGTGTCGCGGCGCACGGCGCCGGCATCCTCGCGGTCTTGTCCGAGGATGGCGACGCCGCGGCCCGTCGCGATATCGCCCGGCGACGCGGGATTGGGGGACGCGGGATTGGGCGACGGCCGGGTGCGCCAGTTGGCGCGCTCTGCCGCCGCCTTGAGCACGGCAATCGAGCGCTCGTTCCGCAGATGACGGAGGCGGAACTCGACCGCGTCAACGCCGGCGGCGGCCGCCAACTCGTCCATGAAACTTTCGGCGGCGTAGATGTTGTCGGGCGAGCCGACGCCGCGCATCGAGCCGACGCGCATGCGTAAGGGGCCTTGGCGGTGCGACGCAGCACCCAGGTACTTGAACACGACCCGCCGGTTGGGGATTTCGTAGACCGGGGTGAAATTGCCGGCGGCACCGCTGAAGCCTTCTTCGACGCCCGGCTTGGTCCAGCCGGCGAGCTGGGCGGTGACCAGGCTGCCCGGCTCCCCGCCGTGCCGGGGCTCGTGATATTCCGGCCGCGAGTAGCCGGACATGCCGAACGTCCGGGCATCCCAGGCGACGACGCGGCCGCTGGCGTCCAGCCCGCCCTTCATGTCGGTCGGGCGCGCAGCCTTGTAGGCCTCCCAGCCGTTTTCATCGGCACGCGACCACTGCACGCGAACCGGCCGGCCGACCGCCTGCGACAGCACCAGCGCGTCGATCACCACGTCGTCGGCGCCGTTCTGGCCGTAGCAGCCCGACGCCTCGACATAGATCAGGCGCACCTTCTCGTTGGCGAGCCCGAGGAACTTCGCCGCCGCCTCGCGCAGCCCATAAGGTGTCTGAGTGCCCGACCAGATGGTGACACCGTCGGCGCGCACATCGGCGATGGCGCAGGAGGGGCCGATCGAGCCGTGATGATGAAACGGCGCTTCGTAGGTGGCGCTGATGATCTTCGCCGCCCGGCTGAAGCCGGCATCGACATCGCCGATATTCTCGAGGACACCGCCGGGACTTCGCTTCGGGTAGCCCGCGGCGAATTCGGGCAGGTCGCGGATGGCGCCGTAGATGTCCTTCATGTCCGGCAGGCCGGACCATTCGGACCACGTCACCTTCAATTCCTGGGCGGCGCGGATCGCCTGTTCTTCGCGCCGGCAGACCACGCCGACAAGGTCGTTCTTCCGCACGACTTTGACGACGCCCGGGATGTGGGCGACGGAGCTGTCGTCGAGCGCGATCATCGATGCGCCGTGTGCCGGCGGGCGGATGATCCGCCCGTGCAGCATATCGGGCACCTTCACGTCCTGCATGTAGGTGAATGTGCCCATCACCTTCGGCGGAATGTCGACCCGCGGCACCGACGTGCCGACGACCTTGTAGTCCTTCGGCGCTTTTGGCCTGACCTTGCCGGTCACCTTGAGATCGAAGCCGCGGCCGCCGACCAGCTCGGCATAGCTGAGTTTCCGCTGCGGCATCTCGCGAAGGCTGACCGTGCCGTCATCCGTGACCAGCTGGTCGACGGGGACCTGCAGGCGCTCGGCCGCGAGATCGAGGAGAGCCTGGCGGGCCTCGGCGGCGGCCTGGCGGATCGGTCGCGCGTGATAAGCGATGGTGCGGCTGCCCGACGACACGAACTGGTCCGGCGTGCGGTCGGTGTCCGGGCTAATCAGTCGTGTCCTTGTAATCGCGACGTCGAGCTCTTCGGCCATGATCTGCAGCAAGCCGGTCGTGCTGCCGGTACCGAGCTCGCAGCAGCCGGTGTACAGGGTCACGCTGCCGTCCTCGCCGATCGCCAGCCAGGAATCGATTTCATCTTCCGCCGGACCGTAAGGCCCGAGATGCGGTGTTGCCGCTCCGATCGCGGTGCGATGCCAGCCGAGGGTGAAGCCGACGACGAGCGCGCCCGTACCTTTAAGAAAGGCGCGGCGTGGCAGGTCGTCCTGAAGCATCGGCGCCATGGTCAACCGGCCTCGGCGGCGCGTTGAATCGCGCGCACGATCCGCAGATGCGTGCCGCAGCGGCAGAGATTGTTGCCCAGCGCGTCCTTGATGTCCGCCACCGTCGGTCGGGACTTGCGCGTCAGGAGGGCGGCGGCCTGCATGATCATGCCGTTGATGCAATAGCCGCATTGGGCGGCCTGCTCGTCGATGAAAGCTTTCTGCAGGGGATGCGGCCGCTCGGGCGTGCCGAGACCCTCAAGCGTCGTGATCTCGTCGCTGTCGCGCACGGCCTCCAGCGGGGTGACGCAGCTGCGCACCGGCTTGCCGTTGATATGGATCGTGCAGGCCCCGCATTGGCCGAGGCCGCAGCCGAATTTCGGGCCGTGCAGGCCGAGATCGTTGCGCAGGATGTAGAGAAGAGGAGTCGCGGGATCGTCCGGTGCCACGGGCACCGCCGCCCCATTCACGCGCAAGGCTCTTGAGAGCGCCACGCCGGGCATTAAATCCGCGCACTGTTCATAAATCAAGATTTTTACATTTTTTGGCACAGTGCGGATTTGTATAGTCGGCGCATGGCGGGGCGCCCAAACCGGTCCTGGCGGGGTGCGGCGATCGGTTGGATCGCCGCCGCCGCCCTATCGGCCGGGGCTCTGTCACAGGGGGCGCGGGGTGCCGCGGTCGAGGAGTTCTACCGCGGGCGCACGGTCAACGTGCTGATCGGGTACAGCGTGGCCGGGGGCTACGACGCCTATGGCCGCGTGCTGGCGCGCCACATGGGCCGGCACATTCCCGGCAATCCCGCGGTGGTGCCGCAGAACATGCCGGGCGCCGGCAGCCTGCGCGCGGCGAATTTCCTCTACAACGCGGCGCCGAAGGACGGCACGGTGTTCGGAAGCTTCAGCCGCGGCATGGCCATGGAGCCGCTGCTCGGCAACGACGCCGCGCGGTTCGACGCCACGAAATTCATCTGGATCGGCAGCATCGCCAACGAAGTCAGCGTGTGCACGAGCTGGCATACCTCGCCGGTCAAGACATGGGACGACGCGCTGACGAAAGAGCTGACGGTGAGCGGCGAGGGCTCGGGATCCGATCCCGACATCTTCGCGACGGTGCTGAAGAACGTCTTCGGCGCCAGGATCAGGCTGGTCAGCGGCTATCCGGGAACGAACGAGATGTCGCTGGCCATGGAGCGCGGGGAGATCGACGGCCGCTGCGGCTGGTCCTTGAGCAGCATCAAGATCCAGAAACCGGCGTGGCTGGCGGAGAAGAAGCTCAATCTGCTGCTGCAGCTCAACGTGCAGAAAAGCGCCGACCTTCCGGACGTGCCGTTCGTGATGGACTACGCGACCACGGACCGTCAGCGGCAGATTCTGCGGCTCGTGTTCAGCCGCCAGGTGATGGGGCGGCCGTTCGTCGCCCCGCCGGGCATTCCCGACGACCGCGCCATGGCGTTGCGCCAGGCGTTCGACGCGACCATGAGCGACCCCGAGTTTCTCGCCGATGCCGGGCGGCAGGGTCTCGAAGTCAAGCCGGAACGCGGCGAGACGCTGGCGCGGCTGGTGGATGAGCTTTACCGGACGCCTCCGGACGTCGTCGCGGCGGCGCGCGACGTCGTCCACGGCGCCAGATAACGGCGGAGACATGGCAAAGAATATCCCGCTCACCCTCGCCTGCGGCGACTACGAGATCACCCGGCCGCTCAAGGAGGGGATTGTCCGTCCCGACGGCATCGACCTCACCGTCCTGACGGCGATGGACTCGACGACCCGGCACTGGCGGTTCCTGCGCAATCGCGATTTCGACGTGGCCGAGGTGTCGGCGTCGTCCTACCTCGTGGCGCGCGACCAGGGTCTGCCGTTTCGGGCGATTCCGGTGTTTCTGCACCGCCGCTTCCGCCACGGCTTCATCTACATCAACACGGGGAAGGGCATCCGAACTCCCAACGACCTGATCGGCCGCCGTATCGGCGTGAAACAGTATCAGGCGACGGCGATCAACTGGATGCGCGGCATTCTGGAGCACGAGTATGGGGTGCCGCACCGCTCGGTCGAATGGCTCGCCGAGCTCGACGAGAGCATCGACTTCACGCCGCCGCCCGGGCTGAAACTCGCGAAGCTGCCGAGCTCGAAATCGGTCGAGCAGATGCTGGTGGATGGCGAGCTCGACGCGGTGCTCCATCCTGACCTGATCAAGCCGATCCTGGCCAAGGATCCGCGCGTTGGCCGGCTGTTTCCGGACTACAAGCAGGAAGAGATCGCGTATTTCCGCAAGACCGGCATCTTCCCGATCATGCATGTGATGGGCATCCGCCAGGAGGTCGTGGAGCAGCATCCCTGGATCGCCATCAACCTGTTCCACGCGCTCAACCAGGCGAAGGCGATCGCGATGCAGCGGATGGAGAACCCGCGCATCGTGCCGCTCGCCTGGTATCGCGAAGCGTGGGAGGAGCAGGAGGAGATCCTGGGCAAGGACCCGTGGGCCTACGGCCTCACCGACGCCAACCGGAAGAACCTCGAGACATTAGTCGGCTATTCGTTCGAGCAGGGCTTGCTCAAACGCGCCATTCCGCTGGACGAGCTGTTCCTGAACGTCAGCCAGGGCCGCAAGCGCGGCGACGAGTTCAGGGTGTAAGTGCGCGATCACAACCGTCATCGCGAGGAGCGTAGCGACGAAGCGATCCAGAGTCTGGATTGCTTCGCTTCGCTCGCAATGACGAAGAAGTCCACGCCGCTTACATCAGCTCTTCGTACAAGTCGCGCCAGCCCGGATTTAAACTCTCGATAAGTGCGAGCTTCTTATTGCGCGAGCCTGCCTTGATCTGCTTTTCGCGTGTTATGGCGCCGGTCATGTCGTCGTGTCGTTCATACCAAACGAGCATTTTGCAGGCATACCGTGCCGTGAAGCCGGGGACCACCGACTCCCGGTGTTCATAGACACGCTTCACCAAGTCCGACGTGACGCCGGTATACAGCGTCCCATTCCGCTTGTTCGCCATGATGTAGACAGCGGGCTGCTTCATACGAGACACCCTTCCAGATCGTCATCGCGAGGAGCGTAGCGACGAAGCGATCCAGACTCTGGATTGCTTCGCTTCGCTCGCAATGACGCTTAAGGAGCGGCCGGTGCCGCTTTCAGCAGCTCTTTCAGCCGCTGCGGTGTGACCGGGAGCTGCGTGACGGCGCCCGGTTTCCCTATGGCGGCGTCGATCGCCGAGGCGATGGCGCCGCCGACGCCGGTGATGCCGCTTTCGCCCGCCCCCTTGATGCCGAGGGGGTTGCGCGGGCTCGGCGCCTCCTCGGTGAGCATGATGTCGATCCGCGGCGTCTCGCGCACGGTCGGCAGCAGGTAATCGGCGAAGGTGACGGACAGCGGCTCGCCGCGCTCGTCGTAGCGGAACTCCTCGAACAAGGCACCGCCGAGCCCTTGCGCGAAGCCGCCGACAATCTGCCCCTTGACCAGCATGGGATTGACCGCACGGCCGATGTCGTAGGCGGCGAGGTACTGTTCCACCGTGACCGCGCCGGTGTCGCGATCGACCCGCACCACCGCGATGTGCGCGCCGTACGGATACACCTGATGCTCGGTGGTGAACCACCCGGTGACCGACAGGCCGGGCTCGCGGTCGCCGCGGGTCTTCGAGGTGGCGGACAGATGGCGCGCGATGTCGCCGAGCTCGATGGACGGACCGTCGGGCCGATCGGTTCGCACGACCTTGCCCTCGATCACGTCGAGAGCCGCCGCGGGGGCCTGTAGCAATTCGGCGGCGACGTCGATCGCCTTGGCGCGCAGTTTCGTCGCCGCGACATGCGTCGCCGAGCCGGTCATGACGGTCGCGCGCGACGCATGCGCGCCGATGCCGTGCTCGATCTTGTCGGTCTGGCCGTGGATGACCCGGATGCGCCGGTAATCGACGCCCAGCGTCTCGGCGCAGATCTGCGCCATCACCGTCTCGAAGCCCTGGCCGATCGACGCGCCGCCGGTGACGACCTCGACCATGCCGTTGATGTCGACGCTGATCCGCACACCGTCGGTGGGGCCGAGGCCCGACTTTTCGACAAACAGCGCGATCCCCGCGCCGACCGCCTCGCCGGCGGCGCGGCGGCGCTTCAGGTCCGCCTGCAGCTTGTCCCACCCGACCCTGGCCATCGCCTTGTCGAGCAGGCCCATGTAGTCGCCGGAATCGTGATCGATCTCCTCGCCCAGCGCCTGCAGCGGCCGGTGATACGGCATTTCGGCGCTGGTGATCGTGTTGCGGCGGCGGACCTCGACCGGATCCATGCCGAGCTTCGCGGCAATCGCGTCGACCAGGCGCTCGCGGACGAACGTGGTCTCATAACGGCCGGGGGCACGGTAGGTCGCGGCCGGCGTCTTGTTGGTGAGCCGCACGTGCCCGGCGGCGCGATAGGCGGGGATGCGATAGGGCCCGGGCAGAATGCCGCAGGTCATATGCGGCACGCGGATCGCGTGCGTCCGCAGATAGGCGCCCTGGTCGTGGAAGAACTCGTCGTCGATGGCGAGGATCTCGCCGTCGGCGGCGACGGCGGCCCGCACCTTGTGCCGCTGCTGGCGCGAATGATTGGCGGCGATCAGGTGCTCGTGGCGGTCTTCGATCCATTTGATCGGCCGCTCCAGGCGGAGCGCGGCCACGCAGACGAGCACATCCTCGGGATAGAGCTCGCCGCGAATGCCGAAGCCACCGCCGACATGGCCTTCGTAGAGATGCATGCCGGCCATCGGCCGGTTCAGCATGCGCGACAGCGCCTCCTGGTTGCGGTGCGGCACCTTGGCGGCCCCGTGCAGCTCCAGCACGTCGCGCGCCGCGTCGTAGCGGGCGATGGCGCCGCGGGTTTCGAGCGGCACGCCGGAGTGACGGCCGATCCTGAGGTCGAGCTCGACGACAGCGTGCGCGAGTTTGAATGCCGCGTCGACGTCGCCATAGCCCTGGCGGACGATGTCGGCTTCGGTGGAGCGGCCGGGCTCGAACTCGCGCGGCGGCTCGTCGGCGGAGAGCAGCGGCGGGAGCTCCTCGATGTCCGCGGTCACCAGATCGGCGGCATCTTCGGCGAGGTACGGATCGTCGGCGAACACCGCGGCGATCGGCTCCCCGACATAGCGCACCCGGTCGGTGGCGAGCACCGGCTGGCGATACGGCTCAAGCCGCTCGATGCGGCCTTCGCGGAACCCGATCGGCGGCACCTCGGGGATATCGGCGGCGGTCCACACGGCGTGGACGCCGGGTGCCGATTTCGCCGCCGCGGTGTCGATGGATTTGAGGCGGCCATGCGCGATCGGCGAGCGCACGATGCGCATGTGGAGCTGCCGCGGGAACGACACATCGGCGGCGTAGCGGCCGCGGCCGGTGATGAGCGGCGGGTCTTCCAGACGCTGCAGCGGCTGGCCGATATATTTTTTCTTTTCCAGGCTCATCGGACGGCTTTCATCCGGGCGGCCGCGTCGCGCACCGCCTTGACGATATTCTCGTACCCCGTGCATCGGCACAGGTTCGACGACAGCACGTCGAGGAGATCGTCCTCGGAGATGTCGGGCTGGCGCTCCAGGATGCCGGTCGCCAGCATCAGAAACCCCGGCGTGCAGAAGCCGCACTGCAGCGCATGATGCTCGGTGAAGGCCTGCTGCAGCGGATGGAGCTTGCCGTCCTTGGCCAGGCCCTCGACGGTGCGGATCTCCTTGTCGGCGGCCTGGACCGCGAACATCAGGCACGAGCGCGCCGGCTCGCCGTCGACCAGCACCGTGCAGGCGCCGCAGACGCCGTGCTCGCAGCCGAGATGGGTTCCGGTCAGGCCGCAGTCCTCGCGCAGCGCATCGGCGAGCGTCCGCCGCGGCTCGACGTGAACCTTGTGGGTGCGGCCGTTCACCTTGAGCGTGACGTCAAGCTTCGCGGTCATGCGGCGGCGCGCTCCAATGCACGGCGGACGACGGTGCGGACCAGATCGCGGCGATAGGATACCGACGCCTGCGCATCCTCCACCGGGTCGATGGCGGCGGCCGCGGCGTCTGCCGCGGCGGTGAAGCTCTGGGCTGTCGGCGCACGGCCGGCGAGGGCGGCTTCCGCCGTTCCAATCCGGCGCGGCGCTCCCTCGGCCCCGCCGACGCCGACGCGCGGCTCGGCGATGACGCCGTCCTTCAGGCGGAACGTCACCAACGACATTGCGATCGCGTAATCGCCGGCGCGGCGGCTGAATTCGTAGAAGCCGTAGCGCGTCTCGCCGGGAAGCAGCGGCAGCCGGGCTTCGGCCAGCAGCTCGCCTTCGCTAAGCGCGGTCATCAACGGCCCCTGGAAATAATCGCCGGCCGCGATCTTGCGGGTCCCCGAACTGCGGCGCGCCACCATCGTGGCCCCTAGCGTGGCCGCAACCAGGCACCATTCCGACGCCGGATCGGCGTGCGCCAGACTGCCGCAAAACGTGCCGCGGACCCGGATCGGGTAATGCGCGATGTGGCGAACCACCGTGGACAGGAGGCGTCCCAACGGACCTTCGGCGACCGGCCGATGGAACGCCGCGTGCCGCACGCAGGCGCCGATCGATAGCTCCCCGCCGTCTAAGCCCAGGCGCTCGAGGCTCTTGATGCCGTTGATGTCGACCAGATGCGCCGGCCGCGACAGCCGGAAGGCCATGGTCGGCACGAGGCTTTGTCCGCCGGCCAGCACCCGGCCGTCCTTCGGGGCCACCTCGGCCAAGGTGGCAAGGGCCGCGTCGACGGTCGTGGGGTGGTGATAGGTGAAGGGAGCGGGCTTCATCGGGCGAATAGAGTGTCCACTCGGGACCGTACCAAAATTGGAACTTTTATCCAGAAAAAATACACGTTGCGTTGACGCCCCGACGGACGCTCTGATAGCTTGATTTTGGCTTTCAGCAGGCACGAAAGCGAGCACCGGAGGGCAGGAATGGAAGGCACGACGACCGCGGGCAAGCGCAAGGCGACGAGCGAAAAGCGCGTGACGTACCGCGACGGCGTGCGGGGCTGGATCGACCAGGTCGAGAAGATGGGCGAGCTGTTGCGCGTCGATGGCGCGCATTGGGACGCCGAGATGGGTGCCATCACCCATATGCTGACCGAGAAAAGCCGCGGCACCGCGCCGGCGGTCCTGTTCGACAACATTCCCGGCTATCCGAAGGGCTTCCGCACACTTTACGGCCACTTCTCCTCGGTCGGGCGGGTGGCCCTCACTCTCGGGCTGCCGCTCGAACACGAGCGCAAGGTCGACATCGTGCAGCGCTATTACGCGCGCATGCAGGAGATGACGCCGCTGCCGCCGCGCTACGTCGACAAGGGGCCGATCCTCGAGAATGTCATCACCGGCGACAACATCGACGTGTTGAAATTTCCGGTGCCGCGCCATCACGAGGCGGACAAGGCGCGCTATATCGGCACGGCCAACGCCGTGATCACGCAGGACCCGGACGCCGGCTGGTTCAATCTCGGGACCTATCGCAACCAGGTCTATGACGGCAAGACCATCGGCTGCCAGATCACCGAGGGCAAGCACGGCCGCATCCATCGCGACAAGTATTTCGAGCGCGGCCAGTCGATGAAGGTGGTGGTGCTGGTCGGCCAGGATCCGCTGCTGTTCATGCTCGCAGCGAGCCCGCTGCCGGACGGCGTCAGCGAGCTCGACTTCGCGGGCGGACTGCGCGGCGAGCCGATCGAGGTGATCCGCGGGCCGTATACCGGGTTTCCGATCCCCGCCGACGCCGAAATCGCGATCGAGGCCGAAGCGATCCCGGGGCAGGTCAAGGAGGAGGGCCCGTTCGGCGAGTGGATGGGCTACTACTCGGACGACACGGTGCCGCGGCCGTATCTGAACGTGAAGACGATCCTCCACCGCAACAACCCGATCCTGACCTGCGCGCCGCAGCACAAGCCCGTCGACGAGACCGGGCTGCTCAAGGGCATCGCCGGCGCCGCCCAGGTCTGGCGCGCATTGGAAGCCTGCGGCCTGCCGGATATCCTCGGCGTGTGGAACCATGAGGCGGGTCCGGCCACGCGGTTCACCGCCATCCAGATCCGTCAGCGCTATCCCGGCCACGCGCGCAACGTGCTTCACGTGGCGTCGAACTGCCAGGGCGGCGCCTATGCCGGCAAGTGGACGGTCGTCGTCGACGAGGACATCGACGCCGGCGATCTCGACCAGGTGTTGTGGGCGATGTCCACGCGCTTCGACCCGGTCACCGACATCGACATCATCCAAAAGGCGTGGGCGTCGAAGCGCGACCCGCTGGTTCTGCCGGGGAACTTCAACAATCGCATCCTGATCGACGCCTGCATCCCGTACGAGAAGAAGCTTAAGGGCACGTTTTCGACGGTGGTGGACGTGAGCACGGACCTGCGGGCCAAGCTCAAGGCGAAGTTTCCGCACCTGCCGTTTCCGCCGTCGTGAACCGTGCAGCCGGTACTGACAGGAGGGCGGGAGCCATGAAGCGGATCGGTGCGGCGATGGTGCTCGCCGCGGCGGCGCTGTTCGGGGCGGGGGCCCCGTCGGCGACGGCCGCCGGTGTGGAGGATTTCTACAAGGGACGCAGCGTCAACCTGATCATCGGCTACAGCGTCGGCGGCGGCTACGATCTCTATGCCCGCGTGCTGGCGCGCCACCTGGGCCGGCACATTCCGGGAAATCCGACCATCGTGCCGCAGAACATGCCGGGGGCGGGCAGCCTCAAGGCGATCATCTACCTGTATTCCGTGGCACCTAAGGATGGTTCGGTGATCGGCACCTTCGGCCGGACGGTCCCGATCGCGCCGCTGCTGGGCAGCGACGCCAAGTTCGACGCCACCAAGCTCACCTGGA
Source organism: Alphaproteobacteria bacterium (assembly GCA_036394195.1). Lineage (GTDB taxonomy): Bacteria > Pseudomonadota > Alphaproteobacteria > CACIAM-22H2 > CACIAM-22H2 > DATJPD01. Next base: position 36,603 of record DASWFO010000282.1, read on the forward strand.
TCGGCAGCATTACCAGCGATACCAGCCTGTGCGTCACCTGGCATCAATCGCCGGTGAAGACCTGGCAGGACATGCTGAGCAAACCGTTCACGATGGGCGGCGAGGGAGCGGGGGCCGATCCCGACGTCTACGCGGCGGTGGTCAAGAACCTGTTCGGATCGGGGCTGAAGCTGGTGACCGGCTATCCAGGGACCAACGACGCGTCGCTGGCGATGGAGCGCGGCGAGATCGATGGCATGTGCGGGCTGTCCTACAGCACCTTGCGCAGCCGCCATGCCGACTGGATGCGTGAAAAGAAGGTCAACATCCTGGTGCAGGCGTCGCTGGCCAAGGATCCCGACCTCCCGGATGTCCCGGTGATGTTCGATGTCGCTCAGACCGACGAGCAACGCCAGATCCTGAAGCTGATCCTGTCCAGCCAAGTCACGGCGCGCCCCTATGCGGCACCGCCGGGCCTCCCGGACGATCGCAAGGCCGCCCTGCGCAAGGCCTTCGATGACACGATGCAGGACCCGGGCTATCGCGCGGAGATGCAGAAGACGGGTCTCGACGTCAATCCGACCAGCGGCGCCGCGGTCGAGGCTCTGCTCAAAGAGGTCTATGCCAGTCCCAAGGACGTGGCCGACAAGGCGGCGAAGGCGATCACCTACTAGCGCCGACGGTTTCGGCGGAGCCGTGCGATGACAGACGCCATTGGCCGGCCGCTGCATCGACTGGAAGACCCGCCGCTTCTCACCGGGACTGCCCGTTTCGTCGACGATATCGCGCTGCCCGGCGTGCTTCAGGTGGCCTTCGTCCGCAGCCCGCACGCGCATGCCGCGATCCGGCGCATCGACGTCGGCGCCGCGCGCGCTCTGCCCGGCGTGCATGCGGTGCTGACCCTTGACGACCTGAAAAAGGTCCTGGCGCGGCCGCGGATGGTCGCCGGCCCGCGGTCCTCGAGCCGCGCCGACCACCTGGTGCCGTTCGTGCTGGCGGGCGACGAGGCCTGTTTCGTCGGCGAGCCGGTGGCCCTGGTCGTCGCCGACAGCCGCTACGTGGCCGAGGACGCCGCCGCCGTCGTCGAGATCGACTATGACGTGCTGCCGGCGGTCGCGGATTGCCGGAAGGCGGTTGACGCCGGCAGTCCGCGCGTGCGCCGCGAGGCGCCGTCGAACCTGGTGTCGTCGTATAAAGTCGGCTACGGCGACGTCGACGCGGCGTTTGCGGGCGCCGCTCACGTCGCTCGCGAGGAGTTGTGGCAACACCGCGGCGCCGGCCACCCGATCGAAGGCCGCGGCATTCTCGTCGAGTATCGCGCCACCGACCGGGCGCTGACCGTCTGGGCGTCGACCCAAAAGGCCAACGATCTGTTCCAGCGGCTGGCGGAGCTGCTCGACCTGGATGAGAACCGCCTGCGCGTGATCTCGCCCGACATCGGCGGCGGCTTCGGCCCCAAGCTGATCGTCTACCAGGAGGACGTCGCGGTGACGGCGGCGGCCAAGCTGCTCGGCCGCTCGCTGAAATGGATCGAGGACCGGCGCGAGCATTTCGTGAGCGCGGTCCAGGAGCGCGACCAGTATTGGTCGATCGAGATCGCGGTCGACGCGGACGCGCGCATCCGCGGCATCCGCGGGCGGCTGCTGCACGATCTCGGCGCCTATGCGCTGCAGGACGTCAATCTGCCCTACAACTCGGCGACTTCGGTCGGCGGGCCCTACATCGTGCCGGCTTACGCGATCGAGGTGGCGATCGCCCAGACCAACAAGGCGCCCGTATCCTCCGTGCGGGGTGCTGGATATCCGCAGCCGCTCTTCGCGATGGAGCGGCTCTTGGACAAAGCGGCGCGCGCGCTCGGCCTCGACCGTGCCGAGATCCGCCGCCGCAACCTGATCCCGCCGGAGAAGATGCCGTACGAGAAGCCGCTCAAGACGCGATCGGGGACCAGCATCGTCTACGACAGCGGCGACTATCCGGGCTGCCAGGCCGATGTGCTGGCGGCCGCCGGCTGGTCGGAGTTCCCGCACCGTCAGAAGACGGCGCTGGCCGAGGGCCGCTACATCGGCATCGGCATGGCGAATGGCCTCAAGGGGACGGGCCGGGGGCCGTTCGAGTCCGGTATCGTGCGCGTGCTGCCGTCCGGCCGTATCTCGATCTTCACCGGGGCCGCCGCGATCGGGCAGGGGCTGGCGACGGCGCTGGCGCAAATCTGCGCCGCCGAGCTTGGCGTGTCGCCGGACCGCGTCAAGGTCGTCTCCGGCGACACGAGCAACGCGCCCTATGGGCTTGGTGCCTTTGCCAGCCGCCAGACCGTCACCGCCGGCTCGTCGGTGCTGCTCGCGTCGCGCGCGGTCGCGGCCAAGGCGCGGAAGCTGGCCAGCCACATGCTGGAAGCGGCGGAGGCGGATCTCGAGCTGGCCGATGGCGAGGTGCGCGTCGCCGGCGTGCGCCAGCGCCGGGTGGGTCTCGGGGATCTGGCGCGCGTGCTCTGCGGCGGGCCGGGCTATGCGTTTCCCGACGGCATGGAGCCGGGGCTCGAAGCGGCAGCGAATTTCCGCACCGACGCGCTGGCCTATGCGAACGCCTGTCACGTTGTCGAGGTGGAGGTGGACGTCGACACCGGCGGGGTACGCATCCTGCGCTACGTGGCGATCCAGGATTCCGGCCGCCGGATCAACCCGCTCATCGTCGAGGGCCAGGTTCGCGGCGGGATCGCGCATGGTGTCGGCAACGCGCTGTTCGAATGGATGGGCTACGACGACACGGCGCAGCCGGTGACCACAACCTTTGCCGAATACCTGCTGCCGACCGCGACCGAGCTGCCCAATTTCGAGACCCTGTATAAGGAATCGCCGTCGCCGATGAATCCGCTGGGCGTGAAGGGCGCCGGCGAGGTCGGCACCATCCCCGCGGCCGCCGCCGTGATCTCGGCGGTCGAGGACGCACTGACGCCGTTCGGCGTCAGGATCGCCGAGACGCCCATCCTGCCGCCGCGGCTGCTGGCGCTGATCGAAGCGGGGCGGCGGGCTCCCCGCGCATAAGTCGAACCGCTCTCTTCGTCGTGCCCGCGAAAAGCGGGCATCCATTGTACCGCGGAACCATGGATTCCCGCGTGCGCTGCGTTGGCGGCCTTCAGGGCCGCCGACGGGCGCGAAGAATCTGGCGCGGGAATGACGATGGAGGAAGCGTCCTATCGCCCGAGCTGCCGCTCCAGCTGATCTAGGAAATCGACCTGGGCCGGGTTCAGCTTTTCGCGCGCGGTCGTAAAGTCGAACCAGCCGGCGCGATCGACTTCGGGGAACTCCTGGACGCGGCCGGAGCGCGGCGGCCATTCGAGGCTGAAGCTGTTGCTGACAATGTTGTCGGCGTCGCAATCGCCTTCGATCGCCCAGGCGAGGACTGTCTTGCCGCCTGCCTGTTTCACTGGCGTCAGCAGCCGGAACTCGCCGTCGACGCGGCAGCCAGTCTCCTCGTGGAGCTCCAGCAGTGCCTGGTCCAGAGGATCCTGGCCCGGGGGCACTTCGCCTTTCGGGATCGACCAGGTGCCGGCGTCCTTTTTCGCCCAGAAGGGACCGCCGGGATGGACGAGAAAGACCTCGGGCCGGTTGTCGCGCCGCCGGTAAACCAGCACGCCTGCGCTCAGCTTTGCCACCGGGTGAGGGTCAGTAGCGCCGGTACGGGTAGCAGCGCTCGCGGTCCAGGGTCAGGCCGAAATGCTGGCCGAGCTCGGCGATGGCGTCGCCATGGTCCGGGTAGGGGTCGGCGTTCTTCGGACCGACGATGATGCAGGACGACGAATGGTCGGCGTTGCCCCCGGGGGGCAGCATGGCGGTGGCGAGCGCCTCGCCAGTGCCGTCGCGGAGCGTCAGAAACAGCGGCATTTCGCGCTGGATATGGTCGTTTCGACCGATATTCTGCTCAATGAACGGAGTCGAGGCCGGACGATAGCTCTGGGCGGCTTTCTCCCACTCGCGGTGGAAGAACTTTTCCACGGCATGGCCCATGAGGGCGGATTCCTGGGCCGCCTCGGCCTCGGTCTCGATGCGGAACCACGTATGTCCGCGGGGCGCGTCACAAACGTACTTCATGCCACCTCCGACTGCTCCCCGGAATCTGGGCCGCAATCCGACGAATGCAAGTCTGCCTCAATCCTTCGGCGGCAAAAAGGGGCGACCAACATTGAAAGATCGGGGCCCGCATGATATCGCGGGATACTCGACTTTTGGTTACCCCGCCGCATGACCGCTCCCGCCGAGTCCGCTCGGTCCGTATCGCTTCGCGAACTTGCCAACGTCTATTTCTGGATCGGCATTTCCAGCTTCGGCGGCGGGCTGATCTCGTGGGTCCACCGCGAGACGGTGGAGCGGCGCAAATGGCTCCGCGACCAGGAGTTTCTGAGCGGGCTGGCGCTCAGCCAGATCCTGCCCGGCCCAACCATGGTCAACATGACCATTTACCTGGGCATCCAGCTGCGCGGTGCCGCAGGCGCCCTTGCGTCGTGGTCGAGCCTGGTGCTGCCGCCGTCGCTGGCCATCATCGCGATCTATTATCTCTATCTGCAGTTCCATGAGGCCGACGTGGTCCACTTCGCGCTGAGCGGTGTCGCGGCCACGGCGGTGGGCTTGAACATCGCGACCGGCATCAAGGTCGCCCGGCGGAGCAAGAACGTGACGGCGCTGATCATCGCCGCCGGCGTCTTCGCCGCGGTCGCCATCCTCCATTGGCCGATGTTGTGGGTGGTGCTCGGTGCGGCCCCGCTCAGCCTCGCCCTGGCATGGAGGCGAAATGACGACGGATAGCCAGACGCTCATCGAGCTGGTCCGGGTCTTCGCGCCGCTGTCGCTGGTCGCGTTCGGCGGCGGCCCAACGATCGTGGCCGAGATCGAGCGCCAGACCGTCAGCGTTCACGGCTGGCTGACGCACCGCGACTTCATCGACATTTTCGCGCTGTCGCGGGTGGCCCCCGGCCCCGGGATCCTGATGATCACCTTGATCGGGTGGAAGGTCGCGGGATGGCTGGGGGCGATTGCGGCGTCGTTCGCGTTCTATATTCCGTCCGGCCTTCTGGTGTCGACCGCGGCCCTGGTGTGGCGGCGGCACCGGGCGGCGGTGTGGCGCGACAAGGTCGAGCGCGGCCTGGCGCCGATCGCGATCGGCCTGATCTTCGCCGGTGCCTATTCGGTGTTGAACGCGACGCAGGGCGGGCTGCTTGCCTTCGCGACCGCGGCGGCGGCTGCGGCGATCTTGATGTGGCGGCCGATCAATCCGTTCCTGCTGCTGTGCGGCGGCGCCCTGATCTACGCCATCTGCTTCCCACTCGTCTGAGCGAGCAGCTCAGACGCGGAATTCGTCGCCGCGCTTGCGCCCTTGGCTGACGTTGAGGAACAGCTCCTCAAGTGGCAGGCGGCGCTTGATCAACCCCTGCTCGTGCGAGTAGCCGACCAGGGTTTCCAGGGTCGTGCGGTTCTGGTCGGTCAGGCCGTAGACCCAGGGATCCTTGCCCAGGATCTCCTCCTGCTCCTCCCACGCCTCGCGATACCAGGCGAGGGGCACGATGCGCGGGTTCTCCATGCGCTTCATGGCCAGCGATTTCGCCGCGGTGAAGGCGTGGAAGAGATTGATCGGGACCCACGGATACTTCTCGACGATCTCCGGACGGATGCCCAGGACGTGCATGATGGGGAATATCCCGGTCTTGCGTGCATAGGCGATCTCGTCCTGCTTGTAGTTCGAAAACAGCCGGCCGATGCGCGGGTCCTTGGCGACGAACGGCTTGATCAGATAGGCGTCGAACATCGCGTCGATCTCGCCCGCCAGCAGCATCGCCTCGAGCGATTTGTCATGCGGCACCCGCGTGAGCCTGAGGCCGGGCGGCGGGGTGAAGTCGACGTCCTCGTCGAACTCGGTCACCCATTCGATGGATTTGTGCGGAACGCCGTATTCGTGCTCCAGGATCCCGCGCAGCCACAGGATGGCGGTGACCTGGAACGACTTGACGCCGACCTTGCGGCCGATCAGGTCGGCCGGTCCCTTGATGCCCTTGCCGGTGTTGACGAAGGCGAAGCCGTGCCGGAAGCGGCGATGGAGAAACACCGGGATCGCGCGGAACGGCAGTCCCTGGTCGCGCGCGATCAGGTAGGACGACGCCGACACCTCGGCCACGTCGAACTCGCTGTTGCGCAGGAACCGCCAGTGCCGGGTCGTCGAATCCATCGCGGTCACGACCGTGAGCTCGATGCCGTCGGCCTCGACCTGGCCCTCGATCAGCGGCCGCGTGATCTCGTAATCCCCGCAGGCCAGAGTCAGCGCTACTTTCTTCATGGCCGGAGGCTACTCCACGACGGCGGGGCTAGTCGACCTTGGCGCCGGACTGCTTGACCAGCTGGTCCCACATCGGCAGCTCCGTCGCGATGTGCTGGGCGAGCTCCTCGGGCGTGCTGGGCGACGGCTCGGCCCCGCGGGCGCGCAGGCGCTCGGTGACTTGCGGGTCCCGGAGCGCCCGCGTGATCGCGGCGTTCAGCGTGTCGATGATCGGGCGCGGCGTCCCGGCCGGCGCGTAGATGCCGTCGGTCGCGGCGATCTGGAATCCCGGGACGCCCGCCTGGTCGAGCGTCGGGATGTCAGGTGCGGCCGCGACGCGCTTCAGCGTGGTGACCGCGAGACCGCGCAGCTTGCCGGCTTCGACGTGCGGATAAAGGTTCGCCATCAGGTCGATGTCCATCTGGACTTCGCCGGCCAGCAACGCCGTGAGCGCCGGTCCGCCGCCGCGGTAGGGCACGTGCACGATATCGGCCTTGGTCATCATCTTGAACAATTCACCGGCCATGTGCGAGGTCGTGCCGTTGCCGGCCGACGCGAACGCCACTTTGCCGGGATTCTCGCGGAGATAGGTGAGGAGCTCCGGCACGCTGTGCGCGGGCACGCCCGGGGTGCCGTGCAGGATGGTGTAGCCGTCCGGTGTCGCATGCGCCACAATCTCGGCCCCCACGTTGCCGCCGGCGCCCGGACGATTGTCGATCACGATCGGCTGGCCGATGATTTCGGCGGCGCGCGGGATCACCGCGCGCGCCAGGTTGTCGGCGCCGCCGCCGGGCGGGAAGGGGACGACCAGCCGGATCGGCCGGTCGGGATAGGTCTGTGCGGCGACCGGAGCGCTGAGAGCCCACGACGCGAAAAGGACGGCCGCGACCGCCCCGGCGAGACGGTTCATGCGACGCGTTGGTGCTCGGCCGACTTCGTTCCGCCGCCGGACATGCCGAGGGTGCGCCAGTTGGTGCCCTTCGGCACGATGCCCTGGAAGGACGCGAGGTTCACGTGCGGGATGTGGGGCTCGGTGGTGCCGATCGCCGGACCGCCGTCCTGCATCTCCTTGGCCGCCGCGATCATCTGCTTGCGGAATTGGAACACCGCGAGGTCGCTGGCCCCGAGATAATCCTGGGTCCGGTCGGTGATCGGCCCCATGGACTCCCACATCGCCATGTCCTGCGCCGGGATGCCCTTGATCCCGGTGAAGTTGCCGTCCTTCATCGCCTGGCGGTCCTGCAGGTAACGGTTATCGAGGGTGCGGATCTTGTGATAATCCTGGTCGAGATCGACGCCGACCTCGGCGGCACAGAACTTCCGCCATGCGTCCTGCGAGATGCCCTGGGTCTCGTGCCACGCCACCCAGTAGAACATGCAGTTCTGATCGTCGATCGGGATCAGCATCTGCGCCAGGTTGTACTGGTCGTTCGGCGGGATCAGCACGGTGAAGGGTGCGATGAACAGGGTCGTGCGGATGTACTCGTGCGTGTCCGGGTTGAGGAGCGGCTTGCGGATCGCGGCATAGTGGAAGCCGAACTCGGTCTGCTGCACCTGCAGCCTCGGCGCCTTGTCGGTGGATGGGCGCGGCCAGTTCGTCTCGGTCGCCTTGGCGCCATCGACCTGCGCCGCCGGCATGTCGGTCGAATGGAGGCTGGAGCTGTGCGCGGAATCGATTGAGCCCTCGAGCACCTGCGCCCAGTTGCACGCCGTGTGCATCTTCACGATGCTGATCTTGGTGCGCGGCGACGGCGCCCAGGCGGGCGGTTCGAACTCGCGCATCGTCTCCTTGGCGCCCATGTAGATCCACACGAAGCCGCCGCCCTCGCGCACCGGATAGGATTTCTGCTTGACGGTGGGCCGGATGCGGTCGGCCTCGGGCTCCGACGGCATCTCCAGCACGTTGCCGTCGACGTCGAATTTCCAGCCGTGATAGAGGCAGCGCAGGCCGCAATTCTCGTTGCGGCCGAACGCGAGCGAGGCGCCGCGGTGGCGGCAGTGCTCGCCCAGCACCCCGAGCCGGCCGTTGGTGTCCCGGAACACCACCAGATCCTCGCCGAGAAGACGGGTCCGCACCGGCGCGCCGTCGCGCTCGACGACCTCTTCGGACATGCATGCGGGAAGCCAGTGCCGCCGCATGATCTGCCCCATCGGGGCGTTGCCCTCGACGCGGGCCAGCAGATCGAAGTCGTCACGGGTCAACATGGGCATCCTCCGGCGCCGATAAACTTAGCTATCTAAGTATTAGTCTAATCGTTTAAGATGCGTCTGTCGAGAGCCGGCAGGGGTCTGGCAGGACCGTGGGCCGAAGCGGATTCGTGAGGGAAAAGAGTACCATGCCCGAACGCAGACTGCGCCTCGGCGTGGCCGGATTGGGCCGCGGCTTCACCGTGATGCTGCCGACCCTGGCCGGCGATCCGCGCGTGCAGCTGGTCGCGGCGGCGGATCCGCGGCCGGACGCGCGGCAGAAATTTGCCGCCGATTTCGGCGCCACGTCCTACGCCACGGTCGAGGAGCTGTGCGCCGATCCGTCGGTCGAGGTGGTCTATGTCGCCACCCCGCACGAGCTGCATGCGGCGCATGTCTGTGCCGCGGCGGCGAAGGGCAAGCACGTGCTGGTCGAGAAGCCGATGGCGATCACGCTCCACGACTGCCAGACCATGATCGCCGCCGCTCGACAGGCGAAGGTGCAGCTCATCGTCGGCCACAGCCACAGCTTCAATGCGCCGGTGCGGCGGGCCCGCGAGATCATCGCCAGCGGTGCCGTCGGCCGCGTGCGCATGATCAACGCGCTCAACTTCACGGACTTCCTCTACCGTCCGAGGCGGCCGGAGGAGCTGGTCACCGAGAAGGGCGGCGGCGTGGTGTTCAGCCAGGCCGCGCATCAGATCGACATCGTCCGGCTGCTCGGTGGCGGCCGGGTCCGGAGCGTGCGGGCCGCGACCGGTTCGTGGGACCCGAAGCGGCCGACCGAAGGGGCCTACACGGCGTTCCTCTCCTTTGCCGATGGCGCTTTCGCGACCGCGACGTATAGCGGCTATGCGCATTTCGACTCCGACGAGTTCTGCAACTGGATCGGCGAGCTCGGGCGCCGGAAGGATCCGCGCCGATATGGCGCGGCGCGCAAGATGCTGCAAGGCGTCGCCAGCCCGGATCAGGAGGCAAGCCTCAAGGCGGCCCGGAACTACGGCGGCGACGACGACGCGTCCGGTCCCGCGGCGCAGGCGGGCGACTTGTTCCATCAGCACTTCGGCATGTTGATCGCGTCGTGCGAGGGCGCGGATTTGCGGCCGCTGCCCACCGGCGTCATGATCTACGACGACGCGGCGCCGCGGTTGGACGCCTTGCCTCCGCCGGGTGTGCCGCGCGCCGAGGTGATCGACGAGCTCTACGACGCCGTCGTCCTGGGCAAGCCGCCGGTTCACAGCGGCGAATGGGCTCTGGCAACGTTGGAGGTGTGCCTCGCGATCCTTCGGTCGGCGCGCGAACAGACAGAGATCGCGCTTCAACATCAGATCGCCGTGCCGGCGTAACCCAAGGTTGGTCATGACGCGCAAAAAACCGACGCCTGGGGATACGCAGGAGATCCTTCGTCACTGGCGCGAGGCGGTGCCGAACGACCGCTTGGCGCATCTGGTCAAGGACGTGGCCCGGGCGTTGGTGCGCGCGTTGCAGATGCGGCTGGCCGAGCATTCGGTGTCGTTCGGCCATTGGGCTTTTCTGCGCATCCTGTGGGAGCACGACAGCTTGACCCAGCGGCAGCTCAGCAAGGAGGCGGGGGTCATGGAGCCGACGACATTTGCCGCCCTCCGAGCGATGGAACAGCTCGGCTACATCTCCCGGCGCCAGATGCCCGAGAACAAGAAGAACGTCTATATCTTCCTGACGCCCAAGGGCCGGCTGCTGAAAAGCAAGCTGGTGCCGCTCGCCGAGGAGGTGAACGACATCGCGGTGCGCGGCGTGCCCCCGAAGGAGATCGTGGCGATGCGGCGCACCTTGCTCACGATCATCGAAAACCTGGCGCAGGATGAGATCGGCTCGGCCGACCGGCGGCGACGCCTGCCGTCGACCCGCGAACTGGCGCGGCTCTTGGCCGGGGCCGGCACCCGCAGGCCGCGGACGCGAAAAATCGCGTAGCCATCGGCGTTTAGCGAATGATGACGCGGTTGTCATAGAGCGCAGGACTGCGGCTTACAATTCTTGCCTGGCACGCCCCTGGGGACGACAATAAACGCCAAGATTCGACTCGTGGCCTACTTCGGTAGGTTGGGCGTATATCGGGAGCGGACGTGATGGCGAGGTGGCGGGGATTTATCTTCCTCTGGCTCATTTTTTCGGCGTTCTCGACGATCATCGGCGTGATCCGGTTCACGCAGCGCGTCCTGCTGATCGGCTGGGACTCCGAGATATTCTCGGGCTGGCGCCTCTTCGTGTACCCGCCGATCGCGGCGGGCTTAGC
>DASWFO010000283.1:0-17465 GCA_036394195.1 Alphaproteobacteria bacterium
CGCCTGATCGCCAAACCATAGCGGCCCTTACCCGTGAGACGCTGACCCTTTGACGCCCCCGCCGCTGCCCAGCCGCATCGCCAATCCCTTCTAGGCCTGCCAACCATATCGACATAGACTCACAAGCTCTCAGGACGAGGCCAATTCATTTGAGCCGCCTTACCGCCTCGTCGATGAAGCTGAGATCGGCGTGCGCGGCCGCGTCGACGTCGAGCGAGAGAAATCCGAGCTCCTTCTGCTGGCGCATATTGGCCTGCAGCGCCTCGAGATCGGGCCGCGCGTCGGGGTCGCGATAGTTGTCCTCGGGCGTGAACAGATAGGGTGCGAACGTCGCGACCGGCTGCTTGTTGAACTGCGCCACGATGCGCACCGCCTCGTCGCGATGTGCCGGATCGAGGAACCAACGCAGCGAGCGCACGTAGTCTTCGAAGAAGTCTTCGAGCGCCGCGCGGTTCCTCTCGAGGAACCCGGCCCGCGCGACGTTGAACAGGCTTTGCGTCGTTCCGAACACGTCGCGCATCGTGAACAGCGTGCGCACTCGGCCGTCGTGGTGCAGCGCCTGACTGAACGGCAGCACCTGGCTGATCAGGTCGACCTTCCGGTCGTACAGCATCGCCGCCATGGTGCCGAAGCTCGTCTCGACCACCGTATAGTCGCGGCGGTCTTCGAGCCGGTGCCGGCGCAGCATCGCCCGCAGCGCCGAATCGCTGCCGCCGCCGATCGCGTTCACCGCCAGCACCTTGCCCTTCAGGTCTTCGACCTTGGCGATCGGACTGTCGTCGCGGACCAGGAACTCACCGCTGTAGCGGCCGGCGACGCCGTCCTGGTAGTCGTCGGTGACGATCCTGAGGTCGTCGAGCCGCGCGTTCTGCAGCGCCAGGCCGAACGACGACGGGGCGAGCGGCGCCAGGTCGACCTCGCCGGTGCCGAGCCCGGTGACCATCGGGCCGCTGCCGGCAAAATGCGTGTGCGTCACGACATAAGAGCGTCCCTGATGCCGGAGCTGGTCGGCTTTCTCGAACAGCACCGGCGTCAGCTGCCCCGGCACGGTCGTCCAGGCGATGCGGATCTTGAGCGGCTCGGCCGCGACGTCCGGCGTCAGAAGCAGCGCCGCGACGGTCCCCACAAGCCAGCCGGCGCCACGGAACATGCGGCGGCTCTCAGGCGATCTCGTGCCGCGACACGCGGTACGCGTCCAACACCGCCGGATCCGGCTCGAAACCGAGGCCGGGCTTGTCCGGCAGCTCGAGGGTCGCCCGATCGGGATTGAACAGCGCATGCGGCGAGCGTTCGAGCCGGATGAACGGCGTCTCGACCGGCGGCCGCTCGGCCATCGACGCCGCGAGATGCGCGGTCGCCAGATAGCCGGGTCCCCAATAGAAGCAATGCGGCACGACCCGCACCGAAAACGCCTGGGCCAGGGCCAGCACGCGGGTCATGGCGGTGATCCCGCCGAGCTTGATCACGCTGGGTTGCACGACGTCGACGGCCTGCTGCTCGAACAGGCGCCTGAACTCGTGCAGCGAGGTCACGTTCTCGCCGCACGCGATCGCGACACCTTCCTTCCGCACCTCGGCGAGGCCGGCGTAGTCCTCGGGCGGCCACACCGGCTCCTCCAGCCAATGGAAATTGCGGTCGCGGATCGCGCGCGCGACCGCCTTCGCCTCGGACACCGACCATGGGCAGTTCACATCCAGCATCACCCGCGTGTCGGGGTCGAGCGCCTCGCGCGCCACCAGGAACGCCGGAATCGTGGTCTCGTGCAGCTTGATCATGGTGAAGCCGACCTTGCGCGCCCGCGTGCAGTTGCGGCGCAGCGCCTCGGGGTCGCCGCGATAGCGGGTCAGGCTGGCGTAGCAATCGAGCTTGCCGTCCTTGCCGCCCAGCAGGCGGTAGAGCGGCTGGCCGGCGCGCTTCGCCGCCAGGTCCCACAGTGCCAGGTCGATCGCCGACAGCGCATAGAGCACCGGCCCGCTGCGCCCGAAGCCGTGAAAGCCGCGCTGCGCCTCGTCCATGTGCGCGACGATGGTGCGCGGGTCCTTGCCCAGGAACCAGGGGCCGACCAGGGTCGCCAGGATCGCCTCTGTGCCGCCATTCACGAAATGACCGAAGCCCTCGCCCCAGCCGACGAGGCCGTCGTCGGTCTCGACGCGGACCAGCAGGCATTCCATGTTGGTCCAGGGCTTGCTGTCGAGGCTGGGCCTGAGGCCGACCCGGGGCCCGTCGTTCTCGAACGGAATGGAGATCCGCTGCGTCTCGATCCTGGTGATTTTCACGGCGTTCCTCCTCGGTCGGTTATTTTGCCAGCGCCAGCGCCCTTTCGCGCACGTCGGCATCGACCATGGTCTTGATGTCGATGCGCTTGGTCATGTGACCGGTCTTCAGCAGCTGCTCCTCGATATACTCGAGCTTGGCGATCGCCACCGTCAGCTCGGGATCGATCGACTTCGTCTGCAGCGCCCAGTCGTAGATGAAAGCCGGCCGCGGATCGTCGTCCTTCATGCGCGCCATCTCACGCGCCAGCTGCAAGGTCTCGTCGCGATGGCTCACGGCATGGCGGAGCGCCGCGATCTCGGCGGCCATGAACCGCGCCACGTCGTCGCGGCGCGCCCCCAGAGTCTTTCCGGTGGTCTGGATGCACAGCCGCGGATAGTCGGGTGCGAAGTCGCGCGCGGCGGCCAGCATCTTGACGCCTTGCGTCGTGGCGACCGGCGTCACCTCGTTCGACACCACGGCCGCGTCGACGACACCCGCCACCAATGATTTGAAGCGGTCGAGATCGTTGCCGATGGTGACGAATTTGACGTCCTCGGCGGCGATGCCGGACTTATCCAGCAGAATGCGCAACAGCAGGTCCGGGAGCGACCCCGGCGGGCCAGCGGCGACGTTTTTGCCCTTGAGGTCGCCGACCGCGGCGAGTTTGCGCGTGAACACCGCGTGCGGCAGGCCCGGCCATGTGCAGCCGATGATCTTGACGTCGGCGCCGCGCGCGGCGGCGACGATGTCGTTGCCCGGGCTGCCTTCGAAAGCGTCCACCTCGCCCGACACCAGCGCCTGGAGCAGCTGGGTGTCGGCGGGGAGCTGCACGACCTCGAGCTTCAGCCCCTGCCGCTCGGCAAACCCGCGCGTGATCATGAACGAGAAGCCGGCATCGCTCTTGGCGTCGAGCACGCCATAGCGCCAGGGTTTCAGATCGGCGGCCGCCGCGGGTGTCAGTCCCGCAACCAGTGCGGCCAAGCCGATCGCCAGCGCCGCAATGGCTTGTGTCGTCCGTCTCACAGATCCTCCGGTGCTTGTCGTGCGTTCGCTGAACGCTAGCACGCCGTAAAAGGGTAAATCGAGATTAACCACGATCGCGGGCCAGGCATCGCCCCGGCAACCGAAAATTTACCCTGGGCCTCTAGAGTGCCCGCCCAACGTTCAGACGACAGGAAGGCGCCCATCATGATCAAGAGAGTCGTGCTGACGCTCGGCATCGCCGTGGCGCTCGCAACGTCGGCGTTCGCGGCCGAGATGCCGAACAAGAAGCCGGAGTTCGGCGGCCAGCCGAAAGGCTCGTACTCGGTCAGCTGCACCTGCGCCATGTCGGCCGGCATCGACCTGATGTGCTATTGCAACAACCTGCAGGCCAAGATGTTCCGCACGAGCCTGGACATCAGGAAGTGCCCGCTCCCCAAGGACATCAAGAACTGCAACGGCGCGCTGACCTGCACCGAGTCACAGTCGGCGCGCTGCCCGGAGCAGAACTGAGGCTCGCCGGCCGGGCCTGAAGGCCGACTAACGCCGGCGCTTGCCGTTCCAGCGGGCGAATTCCGTCCGCGATGCGTCGGTGGCCGGGTACAGGCCCAAGACGCTGCGGCCGCGCTTGATCTTCTGCGCCGCGAACTCGTCGTAGCGCGTCATCTCGAACGCCTCCGCGGCAATCTCCGGTGCGAGATGGCGCGGGACGACCACCACGCCCTCGCTATCGCCGACGACGACGTCCCCGGGATAGACGGCGACCCACGCGCAGCCGATCGGCTGGTTGAGGTCGACCGCGTGGAGCCCGATGAAGCTCGGCGGCGGCGCCGGCTGGCTGTGGTAGGCGGGAAAGCCGAGGGCCGCGACGTCGGTGCTGTCGCGAAAGCCGCCGTCGGTGACGATGCCGGCGACCTTCCGCGCCTTCAGCCGCGCCACCAGGAGATCGCCGCAGCTGCAGGCCCGGGTCTCGTGATGCGTGTCGATGACGAGGACGTGGCCGGCCGGGCACTCCTCGAACGCGCGCTGGTGGAGGTTCGGGCCGCCGGTGTAGCTGGCCACGCCGTCGAGGTCCTCGCGCGCCGGAATGAAGCGCAAGGTGAACGCCTCGCCCACCATGCGCGGCAGCCCCGGACCGGCCGGGACGATCCCGTGCATATAGGCGTTGCGCAGGCCGCGCTTGAACAGGCAGGTCGTCAGCGTCGAAATGCTGACCGCCGCCAGCTGCGCGCGGCTTTTGGAACTCAGCGATGCCGGCACGGTCCCCTCCCCCCAGCGTCCGCGCCTTCAGGCGCCCTCAATGCCCGTTCGTCGCATTGGTCCGGCGCGTCGCCCACCCGGTCATCCGGTGCTCGACTAGCGCGAACGCCGCGTACATCCCGACCCCCATCACCGCGGTGACCAGGAGTCCGGCAAACACCAGCGGAATGCGAAAGCTGCCGGACGCCTGCACCATGAGCGTGCCGATCCCTTCGTTCGACGCGATCGATTCCGAGATGATCGACCCGACGAATGCCAGCGTGATCGCGATCTTCAGCGAGGCGAAGAAATACGGCTGGGCCCGCGGCAGCCCGACCTTAAAGATGAGGTCGCGATGCTTGGCCCCCAGGGAGCGCAGCACGTCCTCGAGCTCCGGCTCGACCGTCGCCAGCCCGGTCGCGACGTTGACGGCGATCGGAAAGAAACTCATCAGGAACGCGGTCAGCGTGGCCGGCACGGTGCCGATGCCGAACCAGATCACCAGCACCGGAATGATCGCCACCTTGGGAATGGAATTGAAGCCGATCAACACCGGATATAAGCCCCGGTACATCAATCGCGAATAGCCGACCACGATCCCGAGCAGCACGCCGAAGGCGACCGACAGCGCAAAGCCGATGACTGTCGCCGCCAGCGTGTACTGCGCGTGATGCCACACCGGCTCGCGCATGGCGATGAGTTCCGCGAGGATGCGGCTCGGCTGCGGCAGGATGAACTCGGGGACGGCGAAGGCGGCGCACCCCAGCTGCCAGGCGCCGAACAATCCCGCGACGATCAGCCATGGCATCGCCTGTTCGAGCCGGCTCGTCGTCATCGCGTCGGTGCTTGGGCCGGCGCGCGCTTGATCTGGACGGACTCGCCCCTGATCTTCTCCCGCAGGGAATGGACGATCTCCGTGAACTCCGGCAGGTAAGTCGTCTCGAGCGTCCGGGGCCGCGGCAGCGAATTGCTGTGTTTGGCGATGATCCGGCCCGGGCGTGCCGACATCACATACACCGTGTCCGCGAGATAGACCGCCTCGCGCAGATCGTGCGTCACCAGGATGGTGGTAAAGCTGCGCTGCAGCCAGATCTGCTGCAGGACGTCCCACAGCTCCTCGCGGGTGAAGGCGTCGAGCGCGCCGAACGGCTCGTCCAGCATCAGCAGGAGCGGCCGATGAATGAGTGCGCGGCACAGCGAGGCGCGCTGCTGCATGCCGCCGGAGAGCTCCCACGGAAAGCGGTCGCCGAAATCGCCGAGCCCGACCGTGTCCAGCAGCGTGCGCACCTCGGCTTCGTATGTCTTGCGATCGCGCCTGAGATTGTGCCGGTGGGCTTCGACGATCTCGAACGGCAGCATCACGTTCTGAAACGTCGTCCGCCACGGCAGGAGCGTGGGATTCTGGAACGCCATGCCGACGATCTTGAGCGGGCCCGAGACTTCGCGGCCGGCGACGATGATCCCGCCCGCGGTCGGCGGAACCAGGCCGGTCACCAGCTTCATCAGCGACGACTTGCCGCAGCCCGAGGGCCCGACGACGGCGACGAACTCGCCCTCGCGGATCTTCATGTCGAGGCCGTCGACGGCGAGAGTGCCGCCGTCGCCGCCGTAGCGCAACTGCACGCCGCTGATGTCGACGAGGGTCGATGGGACCGGCCGGTCGCTGGTCGGAGTGTTGGAAAGTGTCGTGCTCTGGGCGGCTGCCATGCGTCGTCCTGTTCGGATGCTTAGAGGGGAATCGCAATCAGCGTGTCGATCCGCGACTGATCGAGGATGACGGTCTTCGAGCGGAACCGGTACTGTCCGGAGACGCTGACGATCTCGTCCACATAGACCCCGGTGGCGAAGAGGATGAGATCGCCGTCCCGCATGGTGCGGGCACACATGAAGCTCGTCCGCATCCGAAGGAGGCCGTCCGCCGCACTCGTCACGCGGCTCTCGGACAGCACATGCCGATACGTATGCGGCTCGAAGATATTCGCCTTTTCGGTCGCCTCGACCCGGTCGTACAGCATGGCGCGGCTGTCGCAGAGCATGATCGACAGCGGGAAGCCGCGCCGCTCATTGTCGCGGGTGGTGATGCGGTAGAGACAGGGATCGGTGAAGAAGGTCGGCCACTGCTCCAGTGGCCCGTCGTCGAGCACGCCCGCATAGTCGCACAAGAGGGCCCGCGCCGCCGCGTGTTGGGCCTCGATCGTGTCAGAAGCGGCCGCCATGTCGCTCAGAGCCCCATGAGCTCTCGGTAGCCGGCCCAGAAGCCGCGCACGCTGCTTTCGGAGGCGCGCGAGCCCTCGATCGGCTCGATATCATTGCCGCCGAGCTCCAGCACCGAGCATTTGTCCCTATCGCCGCCGATGCCACGCTGCACCAGGCCGCCGACCATGCCGTCTTCCATCGAGATCAGGCCCGCCGGCCCCATGTAGTTGGCCTGCTTCAGCCGGAGCGCCGATTTCCGCTCGTCGTCGTCGGCATAGCCGAACGCAATCCAGTACAGCTGGCTCGATGTCGGCGTCTTGGGAACGACGATGCGGAACGCCAGGCTGTTGCGCAGCTGCTGCAGCACGAAGGTGGGAAAGATCGTCTGCACGGTCAGCGACACGCCGTCGCCGAAATCGTCCCAGAACTCGGCCAGCGAGGGATCGCGCAGCCCGTGGCCGTAGGCGGTGATCTCGGCCGACCGCATCGGGCCCTTGCCGTAGATCTCGTCGCCGCGGTCGGTAGTCATCTTCGAGAACGCGATGTGATGCCAGCCCTTGGCGCCCTTGACCACCCCGCCCTCCATGGTCAGCCGGTCCAGCTTCATCACGCTGTTGAAGGCATGCAGGATCGAGGCGTGATAGGGATCCTGCACGTTCTCGATATAGAGCTTCCAGTTCGAGTGCAGCAGCTGGCTGTACTGGCCGAGGATGCGGAGCGGACGCCCGCAGACGCGGCGGATATTCGCCACGAGCTCCGGCCCGACATAGGTCTCGAAATCGGGTGTCGCGTCGCTGAAGGTGCCGAAGATCAGCCCGCAGATGCGGTGCACGCGCAACCGCGCCAGGCTGTGGCTCTCCTTGCTAAAGCCGGGCGACATGCCGCCCCTGCCCTGCACCCCTTTTTCGAAAGCGACGGAGGTCAGACGGCCGCCGAGGTCGTAGCACCAGTTGTGGTACACGCACATCAGCTGCTTCACCTTGCCTTCAGGCACGAACAGCAGCTGGGTGCCCTTGTGGGCGCAGCGGTTGACGAGCGCGCCGATATCCCCGGCCGCGTCGCGCAGCACGATGACCGGTGTGTCGCCGACATCGGCGAGGACGTAGCTGCCCGCCTCCGGCAGCTGCGCCTCGAGGCCGAGGAAGTGCCAGGTCGGGCCGCGGAAGATGTGGCTTTGTTCCCGCTCAAAGATCTCGGGGTCCGAATAGACCACGAACGGAACCCGGGCGACGCCCTCGGCCGGCCACGCCACGCGCATCGCAAGGTCCGTCATGGCCATGGCGTGTGGTTTCAAGAGTATTCGCGGGTGACTTCCGGCTCGCCGTAGCTGCGGAGCAACTCGAGCAGGCGCCGCCGGATGATCAGGCTCGGCTGGTCCGACGGCATATGCGCTTCCATCTTGGCGCTCACGTCGAGCATCACGTCCGGATCGGTGGATTCGAGGATCTCCTTGTCCTCGGCGATGATCGCCGCGTCCCAGTCGACCAGGGTCTGGGCCGGGCAGTCCGCCTCGGTGTCGTTGCGATAGATGAACTGCACCATCTGCATGCGGTCGTCATCGACCGGCGTCGCGTAGCTGATGATGATGTGGCGGATACCGCTCGGGAACTCCATGTCGAAGCGGCGCCCGAACGGCAAATACCAGTTGCTGCGCAGCAGCCGGTCGATCTGCGGCTCGGTGCAGCCGGTGATCGGAAACGCCTTCGGCGGGTTCAGCGCATTGGTCACCGCCTCGGCGTAGAAGCCGGGCTCGGTTTCCTCGATCTTGTACCGCCCGGGCTTCGGCTTGTGCATGTTGCCGAACGTCCCCTTGTGGACGAAGGAGAAATGCGCGTTGTCGAACGAGTTCTCCATCAGGCGCAAGGCCGCGGTCTGCCATTCGGCATAGAACTGCGGGATGCGCCGGTACTTGGGGTCGTTCTCCTCCGGAATCTCGAAGAGCGGCCGGATGGGATCGTCGAGCGCCACCCAGGCATAGCCGTAGCGCGCCTGGCAGCGGTAGGGTTTCACGCGGTGCTTGGGCAGCTTGGTCTCGGGGTCGAATTGCGGGATGCGCGTCAGCTCGCCCTCGCGGTTATAAGTCCAGCCGTGATAGCCGCAGACAATCTGGCCGTTCTCGCACCAGCCCTTGGACAGCTGCGCGGTCCGATGGCAGCAGCGGTTCTGCAGGGCCGCGGGCGCGCCCCGCTCGTCGAGAAAGAGCACGATGTTCTCGCCCAGCAGGCGAAACGGCTTCGGGCCGGACTTCAGGTGATCGAGCGGAATGACGGCGTGCCAGAAGCGGCGCAACACCTTTTGCCGGGCAGTCAGCATGTGGCCTCCATCGATTGCAAACCGGGACCGCTCATTTCAGCATGAGCTCGGCGCGCGGCGGCAGGTATTTGTCGGTGTAGATGTCGTCGACACTCGGCGGCGCGATCTCGAACGCCGCCGCGTCCTGCGCGATGATCTTTTCCAGCCGCTCGCGCGACACGTCGCTCAGGCCGTCGGCCTTGGTGTGCGGCGTCACGATCGCGAGATTGTTCGAAAACGCGAGCGAGTCCAGCTCGACCTGATCCTGCAGCAGGGCGTTGCGTTTCTTCAGCGACGCGATCGCGGCCGCGGGGTCGGCGATGGAGGCTTTGATTCCCTCCGCCGCGCAACGAGCGAACGTCTTGGCCGCGTCGGGATGCGCCTCCAGCCACGCCGGCGTGGTGATGACCGAGTTGCCGAAGAGGCTCAGGTTCCATTCGGCGTAGCGCATGACCGACAGCTCGTCGTCCTTGATGCCGAGCGCCCGCAAGCCGGTCAGCATGGTGAACATGTGGCCCGCGATCGCATCGGCGCGTTTCTGGAACAGGATCTGCTGGCGCAGGTCGGGCGTTACGTTCACCCAGCTGATGCTCGCCGCGTCGAGACCGTTGGCCTTGGCGAAGGCGGGAAAGAGAACCCGCGCGGCTTCGCCGGGCGCGTCGCCGATCTGCTTGCCGACGAGGTCTCCGGGCTTGGTGATGCCGGCGGTCTTGTACGAGATGATCGCCGACGGCTGGGCGTCGCTGATGACGAAAAAGGCGATGATCTTTTTCGGGTTCTTCCCCGAGAACTGGATGACCGTGTTGAGATCCGAGACCCCGACGTCATAGGCGCCCGCCGCGACCTTGGACGCGGAATCGCCCGAGCCGAAGCCGCGGTCGATGGTGACATCGAGGCCGGCCTTGGCAAAGCACCCCCGCTCCTGGCTCAAAGTCCAGATCGACTGCGCGCCTTCGAACGCCCAGTCCATGACCAGCTTGACCGGCATGTCGGCCCGCCCCGCCGGCGCTGCCCCGACCGCCGCCGCCACCGCCGCCAGCACACCCACGGCCCATCGAACCCCAAAACGCATGATGATCTCCCCACGCTTACCGTCGGGGGACGGACGCATGCCATATCTGTGCCAAAGTTCTAGGCAGCGGGGCCGGAGCGCCAGGAATTGAGCGGGTTAGACCAGGAGCCCGCCCCTCCCGCAGCGCAATTTACCGTTCGTCTAATCCGTGGCACAGTTGGAGCATCGAGTGCCGGCCGCGGCGCCGCAGACGCTGGAATCCGGGCCGGATTGGGTTGAGGGAGCCGATCATGGACGATGTAAAGGTGCACGACGTCAGGGGCGAACTCCGGGACGACGCCGAGGCCGTCTACCTGATGGATCATCCGGACTCGGCCGAGGAAATCCCGACGCTCGACCTCGCACCCTACCTGCAGGGCCATCCCGGCGGCCGCGAGGCGGTGGCGGCGCACTTGCGCGAGATCAGCAGGACAGTCGGCTTCTTCTACCTCAAGGGCCACGGCCTGCCGCCGGACCTCATCGACCGGATCTTCGCGCAATCGCGGCGCTTCCATGCCTTGCCCGAGGCGGAGAAGCGCAAGATTCCGTACTTCTCCGTCGGCAGCTTCAAATCCGGCTATCACGGGACCTTCGAGGACGATTATCGGCGCTCGAACGTCAACATCATCCGGGGGGCCAAGCCGAACCTGATGGCGAAGTTCTCGGTCAATCGCGAGGGCGGCTCCGGCGGGCCCAGCATGTCGGACGAAGAGCGGCGGGCCGTCGTCAACGCCTGGCCGGAGGCTCTGCCCGGCTTCAAGGAGACCGTGACCGAGTATCACGCCGCGATCGAACGGCTGGGACGTCAGTTCCTGCCGCTGTGGTCCGTCTCGCTCAACCTGGCGCCGGATTATTTCGACAAGTTCTTCGCCACGCCGCACCTCACGATGCAGCTCCTCCACTATCCGCCGCAGAAAGAGGTCGGCAACCGGCAGTACGGGATCGCCCCGCACACCGACAACGCCATGATGACGTTTCTCGCCCAGGCCGACGTCCCGGGCCTCGCCGTCCGCATGCCGTCCGGCCACTGGCGCGCCGTCGACGTGATCCCCGGTACGCTGCTGGTGAACACCGGCAACGTCATCGTGCGCTGGACCAACGACGAATATCTGTCGACCAAGCACCGGGTGATCAACACCCACGACGTCGACCGCTACTCGCTCCCGGTGTTCTTCGGGCCGAGCGGTGACGCCGTGATCGAGGTACTGCCGACCTGCCAGGGCCCCGATCGGCCGCCCCGCTACGAGCCGATGACCTATCGCGCGTCGCGCGACTGGTATTACGCGCCGCCCAAGTGATCTTCGCGGGGGAGACATGACCAGGCTCGGCACCACGCGGCGGCGCGTCATCGCCGGACTCGCCGGCGGCCTCGTTCTTCCGCGGCTGGCGCTTGCGCAGGCGCCGGGCGGCCAAGGCCTGCTCGCCCGGCTGCAGGCGGCCAAGAAGGTGCGGGTCGGCGTCGCCAATCAGCCGCCGTTCAGCGCCCTCAACCCCGACGGCACGCTGAGCGGCGTGGCCCCGACGGTCTCGCAGATGGTCTTGAAGCGGCTCGGCATCACCGAGATCGAGGGCTATATCGGCACCTATGGCGAGCTGGTGCCCGGCATGCTGGCCGGCCGCTGGGACTTCATCTCGGCGTGCCTCACGGTCACCCAGCCGCGCTGCGAGCAGGTGCAGTACTCCGATCCCATCACGTCGGATGGCCGCGCCATCGTGACGCTCAAGGGTGAAAAGGGCCCGAAGAGAATTGCCGAGCTCAAGGACTACGTCGTCGGCCTGCTCGCCGGCGGCGCCGACTTCCGCCTGGTCCAGGTCCGTGGCGTGCCGCTGGCGAATCTGCGTCAGTTCCCCAACGATTCGGCGCTGATGGACGGCCTGCTCGCCAAGCGCTTCCAGGCCCAGTTCGGCTCGCATCCGGGCATCGCCGACATGATCAAGAAGCGCGGCCTCGAGAACGAGCTCGACGTGATCTACCCGGTCGAGGACGACGCCATCTCCTTTGCGGCCTGCGCCTTCCGCAAGGACGACACCGACCTGCATGCCGCCTTCCAGCGCGAGCTGCGCGCCCTGAAGGCGTCGGGCGAATTCGGGACCGTGGTCGCGGCGCACGGCTTCGACGTGAACGACAAGCTCTTGAACGCGACGCCCGAGCAGGCGTGCACTTTTTAATTCGAGCGCGCTCGCATGTGGCCGCCCCACCGCCGGCGTTCGGTCCGCAGGAGCAAGGGGCGAAGCCCCTTGCAGAACCCGGCCCACATGCTCGCGCGCCGAACGCGCATCCGCGCGTTCGGGTGACTCACCCCCAGGGCCTGTATGCTGAACCACTTCTTGGCGCGCGTGCGGATGCACGCGCGACGTTGTTCTTCCGGTTGACGCGTGCAGCCTCCTAAAACGCTTCTCGACTTCATCCCGTTTTTTCTCGGCGGCATTCCGGTCACGCTCGAGATCACGTTCGTCGCCATGGCGGTGGCGATTCCGGTCGCGGTCGTCCTGGCGCTGGGGCGCATGTCGCGGCACGCGGTCCTGCGCTGGCCGGCCGGCTTCGTCATCGAGTTCTTTCGCGGCAGCTCGGCCCTGGTCCAGCTCTTCTGGGCGTTCTACGTGCTGCCGCTCTTCGGCATCACCCTGCCGCCGCTGCTGTGCGGCGTCCTGGTCCTCGGTCTGAACGAGGGCAGCTACATGTCCGAGGTCGTCCGCGCCGGCCTCGAGGCGGTGCCGAAAGGCCAGCGCGAGGCCGGCGTGGCGCTGGGCCTGCCGGCCCGCTACCGGCTGTTTCGCATCATCCTGCCGCAGGCGCTGCCGCTGATGGTACCGCCGTTCGGCAACGAGCTGATCACGATGCTGAAGTTCACCGCCCTGGTGTCGCTGGTGACGATCCAGGACCTGTCGTTCCGCGCCAGCCTGATCGGCAGCACGCTCGGCGAGAGCGGCCCGATTTTCGGGCTCACCATCGTCGTCTATTTCGTGCTGGCGCTCATCCTCGGTGGCGGCATGCGCCTGCTCGAACGCTGGGTCGCGCGCCGGGCGGGCCGCCAACTCGCCCAGGCCGCCGGCGCGGGGCCCTTGGCGCGCGCGCCGTCGTCGATCCCCGCCTGGGCGGTGGGAGCCGGCGGATGAGCGGCTTTCATTGGGATTGGGGCTTCGCCTGGTCGATCGTGCCCGAGCTGCTGGAGGGCGTCGTCGTCACTGTGATCGCGACGGTTTTGGGCTCGCTGCTGGCGTTCGCGCTCGGCCTGGTGTGGACCTTCGTCCGCATCGCGCAGCTCCGCGTCATCACGCCGGCGGTGTGGTTCCTGGTCCAGTTCATCCGCGGCACGCCGCTCCTGATCCAGCTCTACTTCCTGTTCTACGTGCTGCCGACCTGGGGCATCACCGTGTCGGGCCTGGCGACCGGGATCATCGCGCTCGGCCTCTTCTTCAGCGCCTACACGGCGGAGATCTACCGCGCCGGCATCGAGGACCTCCCCGCCGGGCAATGGGAGGCGGCGCTGACCTTGGGCCTGCCGGTGCACCGCGTGTGGCTCGGCATCATCCTGCCGCAGGCGATCCGCGCCGTGCTGCCGGTGCTGGGCAACGTGGTGATCAGCATGTTCAAGCAGACCGCCCTGCTCTCGACCATCACGGTCCTGGAGCTGCTCGCCCACGGCATGAGCATCGGCCAGATGACGTACCGCTTCGTCGAGCCGCTGACCCTCGTGGGCGCCATCTATTTCGCGGTCAGCTACCTGTCGGCGCGCGCCATCCGTTCGTTGGAGACCAAGGATGAAATCCGCGCCTGAGCCGCCGTTGTCGGAAGCCCTGCTCTCGATGCGCGGCATATCGAAGAGCTACGGCGAGCGCAAGATCCTCGACCGCATCGATCTCGACGTGGCGCCGCGCGAGAAGGTGGCGGTGATCGGGCCGAGCGGCTCGGGCAAGACGACGATCCTGCGCGCCGCGATTGGCCTGGTGAAGCCGGACGAAGGGACGATCCGGATCGACGGCGCCTATCTGTGGCACGAGCAGACGCCGCACGGGCTGCGGCCGGCCGGCGAGCGGCACGCCCGCAAGGTGCGGCGCGCCGTCGGCATCGTGTTTCAGCAGTTCAACCTGTTCCCGCATATGACGGCGCTCGAGAACGTGCGCGAGCCGCTCGTCCATGCGCTGGGCCTGCCCCGGCGGGAGAGCGACGCGCGCGCCCGCGATCTGCTGGGCCAAGTCGGCCTCAAGGATCATCTCGGCAAGCATCCGGCGCAGCTCTCCGGCGGCCAGCAGCAGCGCGTCGCCATCGCCCGGTCGCTGGCGCTGCAGCCGAAGATCATGCTGTTCGACGAGGTGACGTCGGCGCTCGATCCCGAGCTGGTCGGCGAGGTGCTGCGCGTGGTGCGCGACCTGGCCCACGCCAGCGACATGTCGATGCTGATCGTGACCCACGAGATCAGCTTCGCCGCCGACATCGCCGACCGCGTGCTCATGTTCGACGCCGGCAAGATCGTCGAGGCCGGCCCGCCGTCGCAGGTCCTCAAGAACCCGGTCAACCCGCGGACACGGCAGTTCCTGCGCGCGGTGCTGGAGCGGTAGGCCGCGAGGGCCACCCTAGACACGCTGGCGACGTTCTACGCACACCGGGGAATCAAATTCAGCCGTGATGGCGTCAACGTGACCCTACGGACTGACAGCAAAACAAAGAAGAAGACGGCCAAGGCAATGCTGGCCGCGCTGGCGTTCCTCGCTTCGCTACGCCTCTCCTCATTCCTGCGAATTCAATGCTGATCGACAGCGGCGAATAGCTCATCCGCCGTCACTCGATCACCTCGTCGGCGCGGGCGAGGAGCGAGGGCGGCACGGTGAGGCCGAGGGCCTTCGCGGTCTTGAGATTGATCACGAGCTCGAAGCGCGTCGGCTGTTCGATTGGCAGATCGCCCGGATCGGCGCCCTTCAGAATTTTGTCCACGTACGAAGCGGCGCGCCGAAATATCTCAGGATTGCTCGCCCCGTAGGAGATGAGACCTCCCATGTCGGGGAATTCTCGAAAGCCGAATATCGCGGGAAGGCCGTTCTTCAATGCGAGATCCGCGAGCTTTTTTCCATGAAAGATCATGAGCGGATCGGGGAAAATAACCAATGCCTGCGCACCGTCGCCGGCCATTCCGGCAAAAGCTTTATCGATCTCGATCGCCGAACGTGCCTCATGGGCGCGCAACGTCACCTTCAGACTGCGGGCCGCTTCCTGAATTTGTTTGTACTCCGATTCTTTGTTGCGATCCTCCGGATTGTATAGAACCGCAACGCGGGCGAGCGCTGGCACGAGTTCCGTGAGCAACTGAAGCCGTTTGCCCGCCAGGTCCGAAGAAATGCAGGTTAACCCGGTCGCCTTACCGCCGGGTCGCGCGATGCTTACGACAAGGCTGTCGAGCGGGTCGCACGCTATCACAACGATGGGAATTGTGGTGGTCGCTTCTTTGGCCGCCCGCAGCCCTTGATCGCCGGGGACCAGCATCACGTTCACATTGAGTTGGGCAAGCTCGCGCGCGAGTTCTGGGAAACGATCGAGATTTCCTTCCGCCCATCTGGCTACGATGGTGATGTTCTTGCCCTCGACATACCCCAAATCACGGAGACCCTGCCGGAATGCTTCGAAGAGCGGCGAGGTCCGAGAACCTTGGAGCAAGCCGACGCGAGGCATGTTGTCCGCTTGTTGGGCGTACGCGGCGAGCGACAGCCAACCATGGCTCAATATGAGGACGAACCCAAATACCAGTGCGTGCCGCCTCATGACTGACCTCTCGATCTCGAACCCATCAGCCAAACTGTTTTAAAGGTCCTAGCAACCTGGCAGTCAAGAAGATGCGCAAAGCAAGGCGATAGCGCGGACGCACGCTGGCAAAAAGTGCTTTTAACGCTAACTTTGCCTTGGGGTACCCAGGCGCCTTGTCATCGTAGTCACGCACTTTCTCGAGCAGATCGGGTTTCCTTCGTGCGATGCACGATCTTGCTCTTGTCGGGGCAGAGACGCCGCCCCGCTTCAAGAGCCCAATCGTACAGGTTCACGTCGCCCGGTCGCTGGCGCTGCAGCCGAAGATCATGCAGTCCCGCAGAGATGGAGAAAAGGTAACTCATCTCGAGAAGGTCGCCAGCGAGACCGTCATGGGCAATCGAATGGACGCGTGGGACGTCCGAACAAACAAACGCGGGCGCTGGTGGGTGATCACCAATCTAACGAATCTCTACTCGCAAAAATTATTTCCGAGCCTCGACTATACGATTTCGTTTCACGTTGGTGTCACCACTCGCGTTATGAGCCAACGCCAGCCACGCGTATCATCTGACAGGCAACAGCTTGTGACGTCGGCGTGGCGCAGGTGGGTCCAGGCAGCTGAGGCCCTAGATGCGGCCGAGGAAATCGAAGAGTTCCAGGCGGTCGGAATGCGTTGCCGCGAGACACTGCTTGTCGCGATGGACACGCTCCGGGGTCGAGCGAGCGCTGTTCCGGACCCGGCCCCAAAGAATGCCGACTTTGTTGCATGGTCTGAATTGATCGCAGCCGGCGTCGCGCTGGGGGCGAGCGCGGAAGAGGTCCGCCATTATTTGCGGGGGACCTGCAAGACGGCATGGCGGCTCGTTAACTGGCTCACACACGCAAAGAATGCGACCCGCAGCGACGCTGAGATGGCACTCAACGCAACGGAGCAGGTCCTGGTCGGATTTGCCTGCGTGATTATGAAAACGTCGGAGCCAACGTCGAAGTGTCCTAACTGTGGCTCCTCAAAGCTCGCACAGTCCAGACATGTCGCGGACGGTCGCTCCTGCCAGTCCTGTGGTTGGGAAGAAGGAGCCGAACTACCGGAGGCGCGAGCGCCGGAGTAATACTACGCATAGCGGCTGGCGGGGTATATTACTCCCACCACCGCGCCACGTCTGAACGGTTCCCAATAGCGACGCGGAACCGCCACGAGCCAATCGAGCGCGTGAACGCATCCGCTTCTATCGCCGGCAATGTCTCACGAATGCGAACAAGCGAATCACCACCGCGCTCGTTGTGCAATCATAATCCAGCCAAAGATTCACAGGCTCTGAGGAGCCCATGTTCGACGCCGGCAAGATCGTCGAGGCCGGCCCGCCGTCGCAGGTCCTCAAGAACCCGGTCAACCCGCGGACACGGCAGTTCCTGCGCGCGGTGCTGGAGCGGTGATCTTCGCCGCGCACGGCACCGGACGTCCCGGCTGGGCGAAGACCTAGCGGTGCCGGAGCGGTAGGGCTCCGCGTTGTCTTTGGGTCGGGCGATCGTTGGCGGGGCCACGACCGACGATGATGAGCACTATGTCTGCGGCATACCCCTATGAGGGACGCCTCTGGGCCACAGTCATTGCCAACCCCAGTTCAACGGCGACGCCGTGCAGTCGCTTGTCCTTCGTCCATAGCTCCGCTCCCGCCGTCAGTTGCACCGCCGCGAGCAAATGGGCGTCGACAT
>DASWFO010000284.1:0-22556 GCA_036394195.1 Alphaproteobacteria bacterium
AAATGGCGGAGCGGGAGGCACATGGGCGATCTGCGCTACATCGCTGAGCGATGGCTTTCAGAATACGGCGCCGAAACACCGAAGGTGGTGCGGGGCTGGGCACGCGAACTCGAGGCCGCACCGACTGCGGCGGCGTACCTCGTCGCTATCGCAGATATTGCCGTCACCATCCTCGCCGAACAAAACGCCGGACGAGGCGAGGCAACCGTGTCGATCGTGCAGCCGGTTCGCTAACGCCGCGAACAGCGAGCAGGTCACCCCGAGAGTTGCGCGTCGATCGTGTCGAGCAGCCGGTCGAGCGAAAACGGCTTGCGCAGATGCAGCACGCCGATGCATCCCATTGCCACGGGCGGCTCGCCAGCGATCTCGGTATAGCCGGTCATGAGCATCGCACGTTGACCGCGGGCGAGCGCGAACCTGACGAGATCGCGCCCATCGCCGTCCGGCAAGACCATGTCGGAAATGACCAGATCATGCCGGCGCATGGCCATGACGTGCTTCGCTTCCGTCACGCTGCGCACGCAGTCCGCCTCGTGGCCGGCCGACTTGACCGCCTCGCACAAGACCGCGCGCACGTCGTCATGATCCTCGATGACGAGTATCGTCGCCACAGGCGTCCTCCCGGCTTTATCTCGTTTTGAGAAGGAACGACGCCGTGCGGTCCGGGGTTCCGCCCCCAAGGTAGGATACTAATGTCCTACGGCGCTGCCGCACGGGTGGCAGCAGCGAGCGGTTGGACCACCGCCGCCGTCGTCTGGGGTATCGGTCGGACCGCGGCCAGGCCGGGATGAACGTCCGGCGGTTCAGTGGCACCGGCCATCGCGGCAGGGCCGCTCTTCAGCGCGAGGCCGAGGGCGACCAGCAACTGGGCCACCGTCATCCCGACATAGGCTTCGGCGGCCGACCGCGCGGGCATCGCGCGATTGTTCAGCCGGTCGTTGACGGTTGTGGTCTGGGCGGCGCTTTGGGCGGCGAAGCTGCAGGCGATGAAAACCGAAAATATGGGGGTCGCGGTCCGGGCGCGCATGGAGCCGCCCCCCCTCGATCTATGAGAGCCGCTCGCCGAGCGCCTCGACGTGCTCGGCCAGCAGCGCGTACCGCCGGGCGACGTCCAGCAGGTTGCGCTTCGTGATGGCGAACCGCGCTCCTTCAGCGAGGATCAACATCCGCTTTGCCTGACACCGATAATGTTCGGCGCGGCCGGCTTGCGGCGCTTCTGCAAAGTCATCGCCGATATCGCCACCGGACGTGGCGGACTGGATGCAACCAATTTCTGTGTTGAGCGACATGGGGTGGCGCCAAACTGAACCTGACGGCTTGGCATACAGAATTCATGACGCCGCGATTGGTTCCCATCCCGGCTAAATCTCGCAGACCGGGCACCTCCAGGTGGTGCCGTGTGTGCGTTGCGGGTGGCGAAGCTCGGGGCTGCGGAGGCGGTGGAAGAGCTCGCACTCCATTTCGAACGCCGCCAAGGCCGAGCGGGCGCGCTCGAACAGGAAGGCCTGCGCCTCGTAGCGGCGGGCATGTTCCCTGAGCGCCGCGGCCAGATCACTGTCGGATCGGCCGACAAGCTGCACCGGCCGCAGCGCCCCGCGGGAGGTGAGCCGCCCGAGCACGAAGACGCCGGGGGTCTGCCACGGGACGACGTTGCCGATAGCGAAGCCGCTGAGCGGGTGAGGCCCGCTCAGCGTGAAGATCGTCATGCGTGTTGAAGCCCCCGATGCCTGCATCGGCCGGGAACCTACCCTGCGACCCGCGCCGCCATCGCTAGGGGAAAACCCCTAAACGTGTAACAAAAAATACCTAAACGCGCGAATTGCCCGGTTTTGAGCCCGTTCTTTTATCGAATCCGCTTATATAAGCGGCGTGAAAAGGCAGCGCGTATGAGCTGCGACTGCTCCCCTGGCCAGAACTACAGAAGAGACGTTGCGAAGGGGTCCACATGGCACAAAGCTCATTGAAAATCCTCGTCGTCGATGACGATCCGGATGTCCTGGCGATGGCCGCGCTGCAGCTCGGCCAGATTGGCTATACGGTGCTGCAGGCGACGGATGGTGTAGAGGCCCTGCGGCTCTTGCACGCACACCCCGACATTGGCTTGCTGTTCACCGACATTGTCATGCCGGGTCATGTCGACGGCTTCGATCTGGCGGACCGCGCGCGTCGCCTGCGACCGGGTCTGAAGGTCCTCTACACCAGCGCCTACCTGAAAGACGACAGCGTCTGGTACGGGAACCTGCTACCGAAGCCGTGGGGGCCGCGCGAACTCAACGACGCGATCCGGGCGGCACTCGCGTGACTGCTTCGCCGCCGCGGTTCGGGAGCGCTAGGCGCGCTTTCCTTCGGCGCTCCGCGCTTGCCTATCAGCGCTCATAGCGCTTCACATCGTCCGCCAGCTTTTCGTACTGCTGCGCCAGCACCAGGAATTCGCGCTGGGTGTCCGCGTTCTTCGAGGCTTTGGCCATGGCCCGGAGATCTTCGGCCCGCCGGCGATAGCGGTCGGCGCTGCTGTCGGGCAGTCTCTGTCCCACCGCACCCCTTCCCTCATCCGTCGTCTGAAAATCCCTGAGGCGCTATACGTAACCCCCGCCGATTGTGCAATGCCGCAAAGCGACGGGTGCGATGCGACGGAGTGACCGTCGCGGACACGAAACGCTCACGAGCCGTTATCCGGCCCGCCGCGTTCTGCGTCCCATGGGTCCCGATTGTCGTACGATGGCTTGCGACGAAACCGTGCTCACCGCCTCCGAATGCCGGGAGCGGGCGCGCGAATGCGCCGACCTTGCGCGCAACGCGCAGGACGATCCGAGCAAGGCGCTTTACGAGCAGCTGGTGCTTCACTGGCTCGAAATGGCGACAATCGCCGGGAGCATGACCGAGGCACGGCCCCTCGACCGCGCAGTGGGGTGACGCGATCTAAGCGGAGGCCTCGGCGGTCTCGAGCAGAGCGTCGCCGGCGAAGCGGCGAGTGAGGGCGCGGTTGTGGCTCGCCAACACCTCGTACTCCCGCGCGATGCGGAGAAGCTCGTCGCGAACCTCCCAGCAAGTGACGCCGCCGGCCAGACCACGGAGCCGAACGGCTTCGCGCCGATAAAGCTCGTCGGACCGAAGATCGGCGAAGACCGGGTGCATCATCCCCATGGCGCGGGCCTGTCCGTGTTCGCGGGCAGCACAAGAAACCAATCCGGCGCGACAACGTTCCGCTGGCCCAGAAATGTCCCAGGATCGGACTTTTGCTACCGCTCTCACACCGATGCCATGCGGCTTTGCGCCCGCACAACCGTTCCTTGCCATTGGGCGTTCCTAGGCATTGGGCGTTCCTGGGGATTGGGCAACTCACGGCAGAGAGGCGTCATGAACGAACGGCTCACCGCCGAATACTGCCAGACCAAAGCGCGGGAATGCGAGGATGCCGCGCAGGCGGCCCAAGACGAGTCGGCGCGGCGCTCCTTCGAGAGTCTCGCGCGTCACTGGCAGGACATGGCGCGCATCGCCGCCCGGATGCGGCCGCAGTCGTGAAACGTGTTGCGCGCCTGACTGCTCCCCCACCTCACCCGGCCTCTAAATGTTTTCCCCCACCTCACCCGGCCTCTCCGCCCCCAAGGGCGGAGAGGTGTATTGGGGCTTCGCCCCCTACAGGGGCACGAGGATGCAGTTGACCTCGACCGGCGCGTGCTCGTCGTCGGAGGTGGCGCGCTTGGACGCGGCGAATTCCTTGTAGCCGTCCTTGCTGCACGAGACCTTGACGTCGTCCGGATCGACCTCCTTGCCAAAGCCCCGGATCGAGAAATGGCCTTCGTCGTCAGAGCGCATGATGACGCTGCCGTTCTTGAGCTCGATCACCACCTTGGCGTCGGCGATGGATTTGCCGCCGCGATCGCGCACGAAGCCGACATAGGGATGGCCGGCGTCGCCCTGGTCTTCGTCATCGCCGAAGCTGCCGCCGCCGGCGAGGGCCGGCCCGGCCAGCAGGCTGAGGGCGGCCGCGAGGATGAGCGCCTTTATGGTCATGCGACGCGAATGAACCAGCCGCGGAGGAGATACACGAACACGAACATCACCGCCACCGGCACGACCCATGACAAGTGCGACCACGGTGCCGCCAACCACGTCCGCTTGGCCCAGTACGGCGGCAGGGCATAGGCGATGGCGGATATGGCCACAGCACCGAGGGCCGACGTCGCGAGCCAGCCGTACCAATACATCGCCGGGCCGGCGCGTGGGGTGGGCGGGGTGTAGACCAGCGGATGGAACTCCCCGGCGCGGGCGAGGTAGGTGAACAGGGCCCAATTGTTGTCCATCGCCAGCACGTAGAGCACCGCGAAGGCGATCGAGAACACCGGAAAGACGCGCGCGACGCTCATGGCCCGAATCCTCGGATGCTGTTCAGCACGTGTCCGACAATGAAGTTGTACCAGACTATGGCCGCGAGCAACCCCGTCACCGCCTTGCGGGTCAGCGCGTGCTCGGGCGCCAGCGGCTGGCGCCAATAGTACCAATAGGCCGGCAGCAGGCCGAGGCCGACCGCGACGAAATGCTCCTTCAGCTCGAACACGCCGTTCGCAGAGCCGAGGCGCAGATCTTCGAGGAAGACGCGGATGCCGATCCTATAGGCGGGATAGATGATGGAGCCGAGGGTCGCCGTCATCACGTAAAGCACCACGATCGTATTGGCATAGGCGGCGGCGCGCACGGCGCGGAAGCTCGCGAACATCGAGCGCGGGCCGGCGGCGGCCGGCGCCGGCCACCAGACGCTGAGCGTCTGATGCGTCAGCGCACCCAGCATGAAAACGGCGCACAGCCCATGGAAAATGAGCAATGTGGTGGTCACGGGCGGTTCCCCCTCGTCCTGCACCTCTCACGGGCGCCGACCAGGGATAGTAGGGCGCGACGCGGGCGGGCTGCAACCCAGAGTCTAGCCCGGACTGCAGAGTCGCGTGCTCGCACTCCGTCATTGCGAGCAAAGCGACGCAATCCAGCATCTCGATGACTGGATCGCTTCGTCGCGGAGCCTGTCCTTGGGCCGGCCTTCGGCCGGACCCGAGGGCTCCTCGCGATGACGAAAGTGCCTTTGCGCGCCGGGCGCTTTGCAGGGCTACGGCGTTGCGCGGGAGGCGGTGTTGGCGGCGGCGCTCTGCATGGGTGTCGTCGCGGTGGCCGGTGGCGCGCTCAGCAGCGGCTGGAGCGCGGGCGCCAGCGACTTCAGCAGCTGCACCGCAAGCGCGCTAGTGAAATGGTACTGATCCGCCTCGGGGCCGCGGACATAAGCCGTGACCGTGCCGTAGAAGCGGTCGCCCAGGAAGAAGACGAACGTCGCGGTGCGGTCGACGGCGCGCGATTCGATGAGGCGGCCGCCGGCCGCGAACTTGTCGAAGCGGTTGTCGCCGGTGCCGGTCTTGCCGCCGACCGGGAGGCGCGTCCCGTCCGCCGCGGTGAACACGTTCTTCACCCGGGTGCCGGTGCCGCGGTCGACGACGCTGAGCAGCGCGCGCCGCGCCGTCGCCGCGACTTCGGCCGACAGGACACGATCGGGCGCCTGTGGCGCGTACACGGCGTCGGTCTGATAGGGCGTGCCGTCGGCGAAGTGCAGGCGCTGCAGATCGGACGACGGCAGCCGGACGCCATCGTTGAGGACGATGCCCATCAGTTCGGCGAGCGCGTCCGGCCGGTCGCCGGAGCTGCCGATCGCCGTCGCCAACGAAGGAACAAGATGGCCGAAGGCGTAGCCCTGGCGCCGCCAGTCCTGGAGCAGCCGGTCGAAGGCGTCTTCCTCGAGCAGGATGCGGATGCGCACGTCCTGGGCGTGCTTGTTCGGCGTCTTGTACAGCCAGGCGTAGGATTCCTGACGCACCGCCGCGGCGGCCTGCGCCATCTCGGCGCGGGTCGTGTTGGGGTGGCTTTGCAGATAGCTGACCAGCCATAGCTCCAGCGGATGCACCCCGGCGAGATAGCCGCGGTCCGACCACGTGAACTTGTTCGGGTCGTAGGAGTTGTAGAGACTCTGCGCCGTCCCGTTGTCGAGCGACACCCCGGGCAGACGGGCGTGGATGAAGTCGCGCATCTCGGCGACGCCCGCCGTCGGGCGCACCGCGCGGAACGCCGCCGCCAGGCGGCGCGGCACCGGCCGGGTGCGGCCGGCGAGCAGGGACAGCGCGTCGTCGGGCGTGCGGCTGCGATAATCGTCGTAGAAGCGGTTGAGGAACCCCTGCCCTTCCTGGTCGGCGAAGCGCCTGAGGTAGCCCTCGCGCTCGGGCACCTTGCGGCTCGCCAGCAGGTCCTTCATCCGCGCCTCGCCCTGCGCCATGTAGTAGCGGGTGATGTCGCGCATCACCCGCACGAAGGCGAGGTTGACCGAATTCTCGAACGCCTCGGCGACGGTCGGGTTCTGATAGTCCTCGTATTTCTCGAAATTGTGGAACACGTGCTCGCCGCCGCCGGTGAAGAACACCTCGTGCGGGCTGCCCGAATAGCGGCGTGCCATCGCCGCATCCAGCATCGGCTGGAGCTGCCGGTTGGAGGTTCCGTTGAGATAGCCGGCCGCCCAGCGGGTCAGCGGATCGTCGGCGGTCGCG
This sequence comes from Alphaproteobacteria bacterium, assembly GCA_036394195.1. Classification (GTDB taxonomy): domain Bacteria; phylum Pseudomonadota; class Alphaproteobacteria; order CACIAM-22H2; family CACIAM-22H2; genus DATJPD01. The sequence continues at coordinate 6,576 of DASWFO010000284.1, forward strand.
GCCAGCGAGGCCAGCTCCGGCGCCGGCACGGCCAGCAGCCGGTCGCGCAGCTCGCTCATGATATTGAGATAGCTGACGAGCGTGCGCAGCTTGGCGGTCGAGCCGAGGATCAGCTTGGCGCCCGAGTTCACGTCGAACGGCTGTTCGCCGCTGTCGGAATGGACGCGCACGAAGTTGCGGTCGCCGCCGCGCTCGTACAGCACGACGCTGTAGGTGACCTTCGCCGGATCCTCGTTGCCGCTGAACAGGTTCTTGCCGACCAGGCCGAGCGAGCGGACGGTCTCGGGATCGCCCAGGCGCGACAGCACCGTCGTCACGCCACGCTGCGTCGCCCCGTCAAGCGTCGATTCCGCGGTGAGGTCGAGGCGGTCGAGCGCATAGAAATTCGGCGCGTGCAGCAGCGACAGGAGCTGGGTGCGCAGCGCGTCCGCCGCCTTGCGGCCGACGAAGGACACCGCGGGCTGCGCCGGCGGCTGGGCGCTGAACTGCAGGTCGGCATTGAGCGCCGCCTCGGCGAGCTCGACGTCGATGACGCCCGCGTTGGCGAGCAGGCTGAGATAGCGGTCGGTCAGCGTGCGCAAGGCCGGCCGGTCGGCGATCAGGTAATAGGACGGCCGGCGCTGGGCGAGCACCAGGCTCAGCGCCTGCTTGTAGAGCTCGGCCTTGCGGGCGAGCGCTTCCTCGTCATGCGTCGGCGCCGCCAGGAGGCGCGCCGCCTCGGCGGGATCGGTGCCGTACCACGCCCACAGCCCCTCGGGCACGCCGATCACTTCGCCGTAGCCGGGACGCGAGCTGAGCGGCGTCGAGTTCAGATAGGTGGCGACGATCTGCCGGCGCAGCGCTTGCGTGTTCGGCCCGCCTTCGTAAGCGCGCGCCGTGGCCACCGCCATCTGCCGCAGCTTGTCCTCGACTCCGCCGGTCCGGCCGCCCGGCCAGTGGCGGAACTTCTCGATCTGGGTTGCCAGCGTGCTGGCGCCGCCGTCCTTGAAGCGCGGATCGAACTTGCCGATGACGCGCGCCGACGCCGCCATCGGGAAGCGCCGCCAGTCGATCGCCGGGTTGCGATGCGACGCGGACGAATCGAGCAGGTCGCGGTCCTCGACGAATAGCAGGCTCTTGACGAGCAGCGGCGGGATGCCGGCGAAATCGTCAAACACGCGCTCGGGATAGCTGGCGGCGTAGAGCTCGTTGCCGGACCGGTCGAGCAGCTTCAGGCCGGCCAGATCTTTTTCGCGGAAGATCGGAAAGCCGCCGAGGCCGATCAGCCGCGCCATGTCCGGCGACAGCCGCGCCTGGCGCTCGATCTCGAAATGGCGGCGCCCGAGCGCGTCGATATAGGACGGCAGCTGGGCGTAGCCGAGGCGCTCGTCATACGGGCCGGCGGCGGGAAAGCGGAGCTCCGCGTTGGGCCCGGCATCGACCGTGAAGCTCGCCTTGCCGATCAGCCGGGTGAACACGAAGGACTGGAAGAACGACGTGCGCCCTTCGAGATAGAGGCCGCCCGCGGCAAGCGCCACCGCCACCAGGCGGGCACACCAGACGAGTGCTAACAGCGACCACGAGCGGCCGGCTCGCGATGACGGGGCGGCGTCGGCCGTTGTCGCGGGCACTGAGCCCGGGACCGGGATCGTCGCCGGAAGCGCACCCGCCGGTGCCACGGAGGGAACCACGGGTGAGGTGATGGGCGGATGAAGGAGGATGTCGGACATCTATGGCCTCGGAGCGGCGGCTAGAGTTTGACCGCTGGCGAGGCGAGGTCGGCGCAGCTTCGATGCACGGCGGACGGATGGTAATACCACAACGGAATCATAGTCTTGTGACAGCCCTTCTGACCTGGAGCGCACCGCCTATTACGCACGAATATTCGTTAATCAGACATGAATTCGTGACCGGCGCTGTGACAAAACTCACGAGTGGTGCAAGAGTGCAACGTTTCCAGTGAGATGAGCCACGAGCCCAAACTCATATTATTGTCACGGCGCCGGCAGCGCGGTATCAGGCCCACCCCTAAATCCACGCGGGAAACTATGGAGGCCCTGCGCCCGCTCTTCACCTTTTGTTTAACAAGACCAGTTAAACAGGGCGGCAGCGCAGACGCGCGCCGCATCATGAATGCGACGGGTCGGCCGGAAATCCCCGCGCCACCCTGACGGGCCGCCCGGAAATCCCCAGGCGGCCCGCCGCATTTCAGAGGACGCGACGGCGCCCCGGGATGTAAATTTGGCCGCGTGACGCCAGAGCGGCCGGCTCCCAGCGACGATCCATCATCACCGCGCGAGCATTTCGTCTATCCGCGCGCGGCGACGCATCCGAAATTCCGCGCCCTCTTCGACTACTGGACGAGCAAGACGGTCGGCGACCGGCTGCCCGGACGACAGCACATCGACCCGACCGAGATCTGGACGCTCGTCCCGAATCTCATGTTGTGGGACGTGGTGCGCGAACGCGCGACCATCCGCTTCCGCGTCCGCCTGTTCGGCACGGCGCTCTATGAGCTATGGCAGGCCGACCTCACCGGCCGCTGGATGGAGGAGACGGTCCCGCCCGACAAGCGGGATGACGTCCACGCCGGGCTCATGCATGTGGTGACGACGCGCCAGCCGCAATACCTGACGCGCCGGCTGCTTCATCCGTCGCGCGATCTGGTCGCCCATGAGCGCCTGATGGTGCCGCTCGCCGCCGACGGCGAAACCGTCGACATGCTGATGGCGCTGTATCTGCCGCTGGTTTCTAAAGCCCCTCAAACGCCGGGCGGACCGCATCCGCGGTCCTTGGCTTCGCGCCCATTGTGAGAGTCCCTCAGACGCCAGGCGGACCGCATCCGCGGTCCTTGGCTTCGCGCCCATTGTGAGAGTCCCTCAGACGCCGGGCGGACCGCATCCGCGGTCCTTGGCTTCGCGCCCATAAGGGCGCGCGGCTGCAGTCGCAGCCGTGGTCTTTTGTCCTCGGAAGCCTCGGGCTTTTCTTTGGGGATCCCTCCGGGGCTGGCCTGCTCCCCGCCTCTTGGCCCCGCTGGTGCAAGATGCGATAAGCGACGCATAAGAATCGCAGTTCGGGGGGAACGAGACAGCATGCGGAGGATCAGTCGTTTTATCGCCGCGGCGGTGGCCGTGCTCGCGGCGTGTTCGGCGCAGGCCGAGACGTGGCCGACCAAGCCGGTGCGGATGGTCAACGCGTTCGCCGCCGGCTCGGCGCCGGATATCATCTGTCGCGTCATCGCCGACCGCCTGTCGCGCGCCTTCGGCCAGCAATTCATCGTCGAGAACCGGCCCGGCGGGACCGGCGTGATCGCGGCCCAGGCGGTGGCGCGGGCCCCGGCCGACGGCTACACGTATTTCTTCGCCACCACCGCCCCGCTGATCACCAACCGGCTGACGTTCAAGACGCTGCCCTACGACGCGGCGAAGGATTTCGCGCCGGTGGCGATGATCGGCCGCAACCCGTTCCTCATCCTGGTCAATCCCGAGCTGCCGGTGAAGACCCTGCCGGAGCTGGTGGCGTATGAGAGGTTGCACGCCGGCCAGATGAGCTTCGCCACCGACGGGCCGCGCAACTTCTCCGGGATGGTCGGGGCGTGGCTCAACAAGGTCGCGCGCACCGAGTTCGTCCAGGTGCCCTACGCCAACATCGCCCAAGGCATCCAGGACACCATCGCCGGGCGCACCCAGGGCGTGATCCTCGCCTTCGCGGTGGCGCGGCAGTTCATGACCAGCGGCAAGCTCAGGGCGCTGGCGAAGACCGGACCCGACAAGGTGCCGGGCTTCGAGCCCCTGCCGGAGGTCGCCGCGACGTATCCGGGGTTCGTGTTCGCCGGCTGGTTCGCCGTGGTCGCCGCCGCCGGCACGCCGTCCGACATCGTGCTGCGGATGAACCGCGAGCTCGACACCGTGCTGCAGGACCCCGAGGTCCTGCAGAAGCTGGAGGAGATCGGCGTCGCCACCGAGGGCGCCGATACGCCGGACGGCTTCGGCCGCTTCATGCGGGCCGAGGACGACCGCTGGGAGACGATCGTGCGCGACATCGGCCTCGAGCCGGAGTGACGGTTGGATAAACCGCCCGGCCCGGTTAAAATGGCCACAAAGCGGCTTTAAGGAGGAACGTCATGGCTGAGAAGATGGCGGCGGAAGGCCAGAAGAAGGAGCCTTTGCTGATGCTCAAATTCCTGTCGCACGGCACCTTGGAGGCGGTCGACCTCGACAAGACGCGCCAGTTCTACGAGGAGGTCCTCGGGCTGGACGTCGTGCGCACGAGCCCGATCTCGCTGATGATCAAGCTCGGCGGCCACAACACGATCGCCGTGGTGAAGAGCAAGAAGACCCAGGTCATGCCGCTGCTGGCCCATAACGGGCTCGACGTCGGCAGCCGCGAGGAGGTCGACCAGGCCTATGAGGTCGTGTTGCGCGAGAAGGACAAGTGGGGCATCACCAAGGTCACCAAGCCGGTCGACCAGCACGGCACGCGCAGCTTCTACTTCCTCGATCTCGACAACAACTGGTGGGAGATCCTGGCCAATCCCGAGGGCGGCTACAGCTGGATGTTCGACAAGGGTCGCGACATCGCCGAATGGGGGGCCGGCGAAGGCAAGGGCTTCAACCCGAACGACTACGCGAAAACGGCCTTCGCCGACAAGGAGAAGCGGCGGATCGAGGCGGGCGGCGGACTGGTCGAGGCGGCCGACGGCAAAGAATGACCGACTACTGGCTCAGCAAGCTGTTCTTCGACCTGCAGGACAAGGCGACGGCGGCGGAGTATCGGGCGAACCGGGCGCAGGCGCTGGACCGCTATCCGCTCAAGCCCGAGATCCGCGCCGCGGCCCTGGCCGACGACGTCGCGGTGCTGGCGCCGCTCGTCAACCCGTACCTGCTCCGCTACTACTTCCAGGTGATCGGCATGCCGGACCAGGAGTTCATCGCGCGGCTCAGGGCACTGAAGCCGGCGGCCAAGACGGCGGCGCATGGCTAAACTCGTAGGTGCGTTTGCCGCGAGTCACGGTCCGCTGATCGCGCGCGAATGGGAGCGGCTGCCGCACCAGCCCAAGGAGCGGCTGGCGACGGCGTTTCGCGAGCTCGGCCGGCGGCTCGGGGCGGTGCGGCCCGACGTGCTGATCGAGGTCTCGCCCGACCACTGGGTGAACTTCTTCATCAACAACCTGCCCAGCGTGTGCATCGGCGTCGGCGAGCAGCACGAGGGTCCGCCCGAGCCGTTCCTCAAGGACTTCCAGCGCACCTTGCCGGGACACTCCGGGCTCGCCCAGCACATCCTGAAGACGGCGCTGGCCGACGATTTCGAGCCGTCGATCTCGCATCATCTGACACTCGATCACGGGTTCTGCATTCCACTCTTGCGGATGGAGCTGGCCCAGATTCCGCGGATCGTGCCGATCGTGGTCAACGACCTCGAGCCGCCGATGCCGAGCATCCGCCGCTGCCTCGCCTGGGGCCGGTTGCTGGCCAAGGCGATCCAGTCGTATCCGGAGAACCTGCGCGTCGCCATCCTCGGCACCGGCGGGCTCAGCCATTCGATCGGCGAGCCGACGATGGGCGACATCGACGAGCCGTTCGACCACGGCTGCATCAGGGCGTTCCAGGCCGGCGACGACGCGTCGGTGATCGGGTTCCTCGACCGCGGCCTGGAGACGACCGGCAATGGCGGCCACGAGGTGCGCAACTGGGTGGTGGCGCATGGTGCCGCCGGCAGCCGCGGCTTCGAGCTGATCGACTATTTTCCCGTCCCCGAGGTCTATGTCGGCTGCGCCTTCGCCGCCTGGACCATCGCCGACACGCTGAAGGCGGCGGCGTAGCATGCGCGCGAGCGCGGCCCTGATCGCGACGGCCGTGATGCTCGCGGCCGCCTCACCGGCCGCGGCGCAATCGCTCGACTACCAGTACTTCAAGGCCAAGGTCGAGCCGGTGTTCCTGAAGAAGCGCCCCGGCCATGCGCGCTGCGTCGTCTGCCACGGTCCGCTCACGAACAACGCCTTCCGGCTGGAAAAGCTCCCGCAAGGGGCGACGTTCTGGACCGACCCGCAATCGCGCAAGAATTTCGACACCGTCTCGCTGCTCGCCACACCCGGCAATTTCGACGCGAGCAAGATCCTGAAGCATCCGCTCGCTCCCGAAGCCGGCGGCGATGCGTTCCACTCCGGCGGCCGGCAGTTCGCGAGCAAGCAGGATCCGGACTGGCAGATCCTGTCGCAGTGGGTCAACGGCGCGAAGGGCTCGAAGTAGAGTCCCTCAAGCGCCGGGCGGGGCGCATCCGCGCCCCTTGGCTCCCGCGCGCATAAGCGCGCGCTCGCAGTCGCGAGCGTTACATGTCGTCCGACGAAGCGTCGGGCTTTCCTGATTACGGCAGGACCAGCGTATTGAGCCGCTTCGGCACCTCGCCGACGGCTATGGTCTTGACCACCTTCAGAGTGCTGGCGTCGACCGCCGATACCGAGCGGGTTCCCGAGTTCGAGACGTAGACGGTCTTGCTGTCGGGCGTGAAGGTGATCCAGTCGGGCAAGGCGCCGATCGGGTCGTAGCCGGCGACGTTCAGCGCCGGCAGGGCTGCGTAGCCGCGCAGCTTCAGGTCGGGCAGCGAATAGGAGAACACGGCGTTGGCCAGCACGCTGGTCACCCACAGCGTCTTGCCGTCAGGCGCCACCGCGATGCCGTGCGAGGGCGTGTCGACCCGCCCCTCCTGGATGCCGAAGCCGCTCGGCTGGTCGGGCAGCTTGATCCGGTCCACCTCCTTGTGGGTGGCGAAATCGACCACCGAGAACCCGTGCAGGTTGGACAGCTGGACGAAGATCCGCTTGGTGGAGCCGTCCGGGCCGGCTTCGATCGCCATCGGGCGCACGCCGGCGTCGAACTGGATCCACCACACCGGCTCCTCGGTCGCGAGGTCGATGACCGTCAGCACCTTCGAGCGCACCGAGCCGGTCACCACGTATTTGCTGTCCGGCGTCACGTACACGTTGTGCAGGCGGCCGCGCACCGGCACGCTCTTGGTGCGGGCCAGCGCCTTGGTGTCGACGATGTCGAGGGCACCGGGGTCCTCGGCGATGCCGACGACGACCCGGCCGCCGTCCTTGGTCACCGCGATGTTGTTGGGATGGCCGCTCAGCGCCACCTTGACGATGAGCTTGCCGCTCTTGCGGTCGACCACGTCGAGCGTGCTGTCGGCCTCGTTGCTCACGTAGACGCGCGACCCGTCGGGCGAGAAATTGATCCCGTGCGGCGCCTCGATGCCCTTGATGACCTGCACGACCTTGTTGGTGGCGGGGTCGACGACGTCGACGTTGTCGCCGGCGCTGTTGGTGACGTAGATCCGCGCGGTGCTCGCCGATGCCGGCGGAGCGATCGCGGTTACGAGCAGAAAGGCGGAAGTCGCCAGTACGCGGCACGGGCTCATGAGGTCCTCCCCGTCATATCGGGCCAGCGTAGGCGCAACCCCGGCGATCATCAAGCGCGTGAGGCTTGCAGGCGGCGCGGTTGGACGTTAGGCATAAGGCTGATGACCGGGCCGGTGATTCCTCCGACCGGCGGCGACACGCCGCCTCTGCTGGCCCCGCCTCTTCTGAAGCTCAGCGGCATCGTCAAACGCTTTCCCGGCAGCCTCGCCAACGACCGCGTCGACCTCACGCTGCGGGCCGGGCGCATCCATGCGCTCCTGGGCGAGAACGGTGCCGGCAAGAGCACCCTGGTCAAGATCATCTACGGGGTGCTGAGGCCGGACGCGGGCCAGATGTCCTGGCGCGGCGAGGCGCTCACCATCGCCAGTCCGGCGCACGCGCGCCGGCTCGGCATCGGCATGGTGTTCCAGCATTTCTCGCTGTTCGAAGCGCTGACCGTCGCCGAGAATATTTTGCTCGGCCTGGACGACGCGGCGAGCCGGCGCGATCTGCCCCGGCGGATGAGCGAGATCTCGGCGCGCTACGGCCTGCCGCTCGAGGCCGATCGGGTGGTCCACGACCTGTCCGTGGGCGAGCGGCAGCGCATCGAGGTCGTGCGCTGCCTGCTGCAGAACCCCGCACTGCTGATCATGGACGAGCCGACCTCGGTGCTGACGCCGCAGGAGGCGGAGCGGCTGTTCCAGACCTTGCGGCGCCTCGCCGGCGAAGGCTGCGCGATCCTCTACATCAGCCACAAGCTGGACGAGATCCGGGCGCTGTGCGACGAGGCGACGATCCTCCGCCAGGGCCGCGTCGTCGCCACCTGCGATCCGCGCCGCGAGACCACGGAGCGGCTGGCCGGGCTGATGATCGGCGGCGACATCAAGCCCCCGGCCGCGCGGCGCCACACCGCGGCCGCCCCGCCCCGCCTCGCCGTCACCCGCCTCGGCCTGCCGGCAACCCGTCAGTTCGGCACCGATCTCAGCGACATCTCGTTCACCGTCGGCGGCGGCGAGATCTTCGGCATCGGCGGCATCGCCGGCAACGGCCAGGTCGAGTTGATGGAGGCGCTGTCCGGCGAGACCCTGGCCGATCCGGCCGAGGCGATCCGCATCGACGGCGTGGCGGCCGGCCGGCTGGACATCAGTGCCCGCCGCGCGTTGGGCGCCTGCTTTGCACCCGAGGAGCGCTACGGCCATGCCGCGATCAGCGGCATCAGTTTGGCCGAGAACGCCCTGCTGTCCGCGCGCGTACGACGGGGGCTGGCGCGGCTCGGGTTCGTCGATGCCGCGCGCAGCACTGGTTTTGCCGCGCACGTGATCCGCGCCTTCGACGTCCGCGCCTCCGGACCGCTTGCCGAGGCGCGCACTTTGTCGGGCGGCAATCTGCAGAAGTTCATCGTCGGCCGCGAGGTCAACCAGGAGCCGGGTCTCCTGATCGTCAATCAGCCGACCTGGGGCGTGGATGTCGGCGCCGCAGTGACGATTCACCGCGCCCTGATCGAGCTTGCCGCAGCGGGTGCGGCGATCGTCCTGCTGTCGCAGGACCTCGACGAGATCCTGACGCTGTGCGACCGCATCGCGATCATCGCCGGCGGCCGCCTCTCGCAAGCCTATCGCCCGAGCGAGATCACGCTCAGCGACATCGGACTGCTCATGGGCGGCACCGACAGTTTGGCCCGCCATGCTCAGGCTTGAGCCGCGCGGCGGCCGCTCGCCTGTGTGGGCGGTGGCGTCGCCGATCCTCGCGATGGCGCTCACGGTCGCGGTCTCGGCGGCGATCTTCGCCCTTCTCGGCCGCGCCCCCGGCCCGGCGCTGTACACGTTCCTCATCGAGCCCCTCACGTCCGAGAGCGGCCCGCCGGAGCTGGCGGTCAAAGCCGCCCCGCTGATCCTGATCGGCGTCGGACTGGCGCTCGCGTTCCGGGCCAATGTCTGGAACATCGGGGCCGAGGGCCAATACACCATGGGCGCCATCTTCGGCGGCGGCCTCGGGCTCGCCTACCCGGACGCGCCGGCGGCGGTGCTACTCCCGGCCATGATGGCGCTGGGCGTGGTCGGCGGCGCCGCGGCGGCCGCGATCCCGGCGTATCTTCGCACGCGCTTCAACGCCAGCGAGATCCTGACCAGCCTGATGCTGACCTATGTGATTCAGCTGCTGCTGATCTATCTCGTCACCGGCCCATGGCGCGATCCCGAAGGCTACGGCTTTCCGCAGACGGCGCTGTTCTCCGAAGCCGCGACCGTCCCGATCCTGATCGAAGGCACGCGTGTGCACCTCGGCGTGGCGCTGGCGGTGGCCGCGGCGCTGATCGCCTGGCTGCTGCTCCAGCGCTCGGTGTTCGGCTTTGCCTTGCGTGTCTACGGCCAGGCGCCACGCGCGGCGCGCTTCGGCGGCTTCAGCGAAGCCCGGCTGATCTGGGCAACGCTCTTGATGAGCGGCGGGCTGGCCGGCCTCGCCGGCCTGATCGAGGCGGCTGGGCCGATCGGCCAGCTGCTGCCGAAGATCTCGCCGGGCTACGGCTTCACCGCGATCATCGTCGCGTTCCTCGGCCGGCTGCATCCGCTGGGCGTCGTGGTCGCGGCCCTCGTGCTGGCTCTCTCCTATCTCGGCGGCGAAGCGGCGCAGATCGATCTCGGGTTGCCGTCCGCCGTGACCGGCATCTTCCAGGGCGTGCTGCTGTTCTTCCTGCTCGCCTGCGACGTGCTGATCCTCTATCGCGTGCGCATCGTCCGCCGCGCGGTCAAAGAGGCGGCATGAGTTTCCAGCTCACCAGCTTCCTGCTGAGTGTGATCGCGACGTCGACGCCGCTCCTCCTCGCCGCGACCGGCGAGCTGGTCGTCGAGAAATCCGGTGTGCTCAATCTCGGCCTGGAGGGGATGATGCTGGTCGGCGCCATTGCCGGCTTCGCCGCCGCGACGCAGTCCGGCAGCGCCACCCTGGGCGTCGTCGCCGGCGGGCTTGCCGGCGCCGGGCTGGCCCTGGTCTTCGCGGTGCTCACCCTGACCTTTCTCTCCAACCAGGTGGCGACCGGCCTCGCGCTGACGATTTTCGGTACCGGCCTCAGTGCGCTCGCAGGCTCGTCCTATGTCGGCATCGCCGTGGCGCCGCTGCCGCCGATCCTGTTCGGCCAGAATGCGCTGGTCTATCTGTCCTTCATCATGGTCGGCGCCGTGTGGTGGTTTCTTTCGGCGAGCCGCGGCGGCCTGATCCTGCGGGCGATCGGCGATTCCCACGACGCGGCTCACGCGCTCGGCTTCTCGGTGGTCGGCATCCGCTATCTGGCGACGCTCTTCGGCGGCGCGATGGCCGGACTCGCCGGCGCCTACCTCTCGCTCGCCTATAGCCCGAGCTGGGCCGAGAACATGACAGCCGGGCGAGGCTGGATCGCGCTGGCGCTGGTGGTATTCTCGACCTGGCGGCCGGGCTGGCTGCTCGCAGGGGCGTATCTATTCGGTGGGATCATGTATCTGTCGTTCTACGTGCAGGGGCTTGGTCTTGCCGTGCCATCGCAGGTGGTCGCCGCCCTGCCCTATGTGGCAACCATCGTGGTCCTGGTGCTGATCTCGCGCGACCGCGCCCGGATCCGCCTGAACGCGCCGGCCTGCCTGGGCCAGCCGTTCCACGAGGCGGGCTAGTCTAGCGATGAAAAACCCCGCCGGCCGGGGCCGACGGGGTGAATGTCACCGGAGCTGTATCAGTTATTGTTCGGATTCATGTTCGGATCCTGGGCATCCGTCGCCATCGGGGGCGCCCGAGAGAGGCTCGGATTTGGATTGGGCGCCTCTGGTAAGGGATTCGAGTTCGACGCGGCCGGTGGCATCGGGGTATATAATGGCGCGGCCGCCCTCGGCTGGTCCCCTCGATTTTGATTTGAACAGGCTGCACCTAGGACCGCGAGTGCGACTGTTGTCGCGAACAGGGTGACTTTGGCCATGGACTTCCTCCATCTGGTCCCGACCCCTACATGGGTCCCTCCATCTGGTTTCGACCATTATTTTGGTTTCGACCATTATTTTGGTTAATGCTGCGCCTCGACCCTTGTCTGTCCCGTGATCAAAACCTGACTTGAGATGACACGGCACCGGAGCGGGTCAGCTCATAACCGGTTACGTCCGATGCACCACGGCCGGCTACGTGATGGGAAAACGTGTGGTACGTCAGTGTATCTTTGTGGCAACCCGAGTGAGGAGACCGACCCATGAAGCGGAGAACCTTCACCAAGCTTTTGGGCTCGTCCCTGGCGGTCGGCGCCGCACCCGCCATCCTCGGCCGCGCCGCGGCCGCGGGGCCCTACAACATCGGCTTCGTCTATGTCGGGCCGGTCTCCGATTTCGGCTACACCTACCAGCACGACCAGGGCCGGAAGGCGCTCGAAGCCGCCTATGGCGACATGGTGAAGACGACGTTCGTCGAGAACGTGCCCGAGGGGCCCGACGCCGAGCGCGTGATCGCCGAGCTCGCCAACAAGGGCAACGCCCTGATCTTCACCACGTCGTTCGGCTTCATGAACCCGACGGTGCGCGTCGCTCAGCGCTTCCCGAAGCTCTATTTCGAGCATGCGACCGGCTACAAGCGCGGCAAGAATCTCGCCACTTACAACATCCGCTTCTACGAGGGGCGCTACATCCAGGGCGTGATCGCCGGCAAGCTCACCAAGACCAACACCATCGGCTACATCTGCTCGGTGCCCATTCCCGAGGTGATCATGGGCATGAACGCGTTCATGCAGGGCATGCGCACAGTGAACCCGACGGCGAAGATCAAGACGGTGTGGGTCAACGCCTGGTACGACCCGGGCAAGGAGGGCGACGCCGCCAAGGCGCTGCTCGACCAGGGCGCCGACATCCTGGCCCAGCACACCGATTCCGCGGCCCCGCTGCAGATCGCCGAGCAACGCGGCAAGGTCGGGTTCGGCCAGGCCAGCGACATGATGAAGCTGGCGCCGAAGGCGCAGCTCACGTCGTCGGTCGACAACTGGGCGCCGTACTACATCGACCGCGTGAAGATAGCGATGGACGGCGCCTGGAAGAGTACCGACACCTGGGGCGGGCTGGCGTCCGACATGCTGCGCATGGCCCCCTACGCCAACATGCCGGGCGACCTCATCGGCCAGGCGAAGCAGACCGAAAACGACATCAAGACCGGCAAGATCGTGATCTTCAAGGGCCCGATCAAAGACCAGAGCGGCGCCGTCAAGGTCGCCGCCAACACCGTCCTCGACGACGCGTCGATCGCCAACATGAACTGGCTCGCCGAGGGGATCGAAGGGCAGATACCGAAATAGCGGTCAGCGGTCAGCAAAGCTTTACCCCCGTCATTCCCGCGAAAGCGGGAATCCATGGTTCCGCGGCAAGATGGATTCCCGCTTTCGCGGGCATGACGAAATGGAGATACGGCTGACGGCTGACGGCTGACAGCTCCTCGGGGCTCACGTCCCGGGCTGGTCGGAGACATGCGCGGCGGCGATGCGCCAGCCGTCCGGCGTGCGCACCCACGATTGGCTTTGACGGCCGACCGCCGAGCTTCCGGGGCGCCTCGTTTCGGTGTTGGTCGCGGCGAAATCGCGGCCAAAGGTGGTGATGACCGTGTCCTTCAACGTGCGCGCGACGCCGGCGCCGCTCCGGGCGTTGCGAAACGCCGCGATCGCGGCATGACCGCGCAAGGTCCCGTTCGGCCCGTAGCGCACCGTGAACGAGCTGTTCCAGAACAACTCGTTCATCGTGTCGGCGTCATTGGTGTCCACAGCGCGCTGATATCTCATGAACGCCGCTGTAACCTCGGCGACAATTTCGGGAAGATTGATGTCCATCGTTTCTTCTCCTGTAGCGCGCTGACCTTGTGCGGATTCCTCTGGCTGGAATCCATGCATAATCAGGGCCTATCCCCTTGGCACGATACGTGCAGAATTCCCGGAACGCCGCCGATCAGGGGAGACACCGATGAGTGCCAAGCCTCGTATTGCCCATCTTGCCGGTCCGAACGCGACGATCCAGAACAGCCCGCCGCTTGTGACCAGCAACAAGGCCCGCGCAAAATATGGGCTGTCGCCGCTCAAGAACCCCGACGACAGCCCGCAAAAGTTCGACGTCCTGCGGCCGCAGCGGCTGGCGGCACCGGCGAAGGTCTATGTCGAGCAGTTCACGGCGCATCCGCTGGAGCGCGACGCGGCCAAGCTTTATGCACCGCCGGACGGCTATTTGGACAAGGACGGGCAGTTCCACAAGGACCGCCGCAGCCCGGACGACAAGCCGGTCTTCGAGGTGACGCTCTCGCCCGACGACGGCCTCTATCCGATGCCGTATATGGCGCGGCAGGCCGACGGCCGGGCGTGGGAAGAGGAATGCGCCGATCCCCTGGCACCCCAGGAGCGCGCCCGCCAGGGATTCTATCCCGATGGGTCGCGGACCTTCGAGGAAGTCGACCGCCTGGGGATCGACGAACACGGCCACGGCAATTCGATCTCATCGCGGGCCGACGTCGATTTCTACCGGATCATCCCGCCGTCGGGGTACAAGAACGGTCTGCCCGCGGCCTTGCGCACGGACAAGGGCGAAGGTGACATCGCGCCGGAGGTCCACGGCAAGGATTTCTTCCCCTACAAGCCGTATCACATCGCGGCCCATCCTCCGCGCCAGGGCCTCGCCCGCATCGTGAACAAGGTGCAGCGCATCCTGTCCAGCGGCGCCTATCAAGGCGGCATCTGGACCCAGGGCAGCCCGCGCATCGAGGAATCGGTCTACTGGTTCAACCTGCTGCTCGACGTGACCGTCCCGCTCTGCGGCAATGCCGCCCAGCGGCCGCACGGCCAGATGAGCAACGACGGACCGAAGAACCTCGCCGATTCCATCGAGTACATCACCTCGCGCGTTTGGGCGGACGACGCCGGACGCAATCACGTGGGCATGGTCCTGATCCAGGAGCAGCAGATCTTCGCCTCGCGGGACGTCCAGAAAGGCGACGCCCGTCCTGGCGGCTACGTCACGACCGGCGGTCACGGCGGCATCATCGGCGCGGTCGGACACGACGGACCGCCGACGCTCACTTATCTCCCGGCGACGCGCCACACCTATCTGTCGGACGTCAACGTCTCGCGCCTGCCCTCGCAGATCACGGGTATCCAGCTTCAGGAGGGCCGCCTCGTCCCGCTCGAGGTGCCGATCAAGAGCGCCGCCGACCAGCTGGTCGAAGCTGCCATTCCCAAGGTGACGATCGTCAAGGACGGCAACTACACCGCCGACGGGTGGGAGGTCGATCCGGAGAGCGAGGTCGATCTGATCGCCCAGATCAATTACCGGCTGCGTCATGCGCCGCTTTCGGGCTTCGTCGTCGAAGGACAGTCGCCCTACGGCCACAACACGTCGATCTCCCGGCAGATGCTGATGCTGCGGGCGATCCATTGCGGCATGCCGGTGGTGCGCGTCGGTCGCGGCAACAACGACGGCTTCTCGCCGCCGAAAGATCGCTTCATCGGCGGCCGCAACCTCACGGCAACCAAGGCTCGCCTCCTGCTTCTCGCCTGCCTGATGAAGTTCGGCAGCCTGCCGGTGGCGGCGGATCCGGACCGGCCGACGAAAGCGGAGATCACGGCCGTGCGCGACAAGCTGGCGGCCTATCAGGCGGTGTTCGACACCCACTAAGGGCCGATCAGGTCTCCGGGTCGGCCGCTTCGTCGGGGAGGCCAAACACCATCTGCAGTGCGGTGAAGCCGGCCAGCGCGAACTCGCCGACCGGCCCGAGCTCGGCCGCGCAGTGCCGGGCGAACCTGCCCGATGCGAGAACCGTACGGCCGAGCTTCCCGGTCAGCTTCTCGACCCGCGCCGCGAGATTCACCGCCGGGCCGATGCAGGTGAAGTCCAGCCGGTCGCCCCCGCCGATATTGCCGTAGAGCACCTCGCCGAGGTGCAGCGCCAGCCCGAACCGCACATCGCCCAGGCCTTCGATCGCAAGCGCGCCGCGCAGCGCTGCGATCTTGGCGCGAACCGTCCGTGCGACCGCCAGGACCTCGCCGCAGACCCATTCGGCGTCGGATTCATCGCTCGCCACCGGAAAGATCGCCAGCAAGCCGTCGCCGATGAACTTGAGGACTTCGCCGCCGTGCTCCATGATGTCCGGCACTTGGCAATCGAAATAGCGGTTCAACAGCTCGACGAGCGTGCGCGGCGGCAGCCGGTCGGCCAGCGGTGTGAAGCCGCGCATGTCGGACAGCCAGATCACCGCGTGGATCGTCTCGACATGGCCGCGCCGAATACCCCCGGCCAGAATGCGTTCGCCGGTATGCGTGCCGACATAGGTGTTGAGCAGCGTTGTCGCCATGCGCCGCAGTGCCCAAATCTCGGCAACCCGTGCCAGCGGCTTCACGACCGCGTCGATCCCGGCGATCTCATCGTCAGTGAAGCCGCCAGACCGTCGCGTCGTCCAGGTGACGCCGTGGATCTCGCCATTGGAGAAAATCAACGGCGACACAAGATAATCCGTGACGCCTTCCGCCCGCAGCTCCCCGAGTATCGGAAAATCGTCGGACGCCTTGGGGTCGTCGAGACGCCGGCGGAGCCCGGTGCCCGTCTGATAGACATGCACGATCGGGCTGCGCTGATAGCTTTCCT
>DASWFO010000285.1:0-10742 GCA_036394195.1 Alphaproteobacteria bacterium
GCGCGAGCCGAAGCCGTAAGCCGCCATCGCTTTGGGCCGGGTTCCTGCGTCATGTTGTCTGACGGAGTGGCGGGCGGGCGGCCGCGCTCATCCCTGCTGGCGGCGCTTGAAGGTCGGACCTTCGTGGATGGTCAGCGCCAGCTCCTCGCAGCGAACGGCAAGCGCAAAGAGCTGTCGGCGGATATTCGGATCGTTGTCCTGCCGGGCGAGTTCGCGAAATCTGTCGGCCTGCTCGCGCAGGTACTCGATCATGGCCATGGGACGTCCCTGATTTCCCTCAAGCGACTCGAACGACTCCCGACAGCCAAAGTTGAGTGTAGGGAGTGCGGCGCCGGTTTCAAAGTGTCGGAATTCTGTCGCCGCGTGAACAGCGGGCGCTAAGGTCCTGATCCCGCTATGCGGAACGTCGTCTTGGCCCTTTTTTCGCACGGGCTTCCTGCCATAATCTGCGAGCGCACATGACCGATCTTTATGAACAGCAAGGCGACCGCGACCAGCCCGGCCCCGGCCATAACCTCGAACGCGAGGGGGTGTGGGAGCGGTGGCAGAAGAAGCGCACCTTCGTGCGGGCGCTCGAAGGCACCTATGGCGATCTGACCAAGGCGCTGCTGGACGCGCCGCGGGTCTATTCGTCGCGCAATATTGCCTGGAAGGGCGGGCCGCAGCATTACGGCAAAAAGGTCATCAATCCATCGGCGACGCCGGTCACCCAGTCGATCGAGACGCATGTCGAAGCCTACGCGCCGAGCGGGACCGGCCAGAAGCATGGGCACCTGAACAGCGCGGTGTTCTATGTGCTGAAGGGGCGCGGCCATGACATCCATGACGGACGGCGAATCGAGTGGAAAGCCGGCGACGTGATGATCGTCGAGAACGGCTGCGTCCATCAGCACTTCAACGACGATCCCGAGAACGAGGCCATCCTGCTGGTGATGAAGGCGAAGCCCCTGTTCCTGTTCATGCACCTGCTGTTCCAGAAGATCGTCACCTGGCCGCCGAAGACCCCGCCCGAGGGTCACGAAGATTGGGCGCCACCCGCCCACCTATAAGCTATAAGCGGTGCCGCATTCTGTGATCGGCTCCACCACAATCAAGACCTGACAGGGAAAGCAAAGGTAGAGGATGCTGGAAGCGGCATTTCAGGCGCTGACGCTGCTGCTCGAGCCGATGCGGCTGGCGATCCTGTGCGGCGGCGTGCTGATCGGGCTTGCCATCGGCACTTTGCCGGGGTTGAGCGGCGTGGTCGGCCTCGCCATTCTCATTCCCTTCACCTACCACCTCGATCCGCACTCGGCGTTCGCGCTGCTGCTCGGGATGGCGGCGGTCAACACCTCGTCGGACCTGATCCCGGCCATCCTGTTCGGCGTACCCGGCACGGTCGGCGCCGCGGCCACGGTCATCGACGGGCACGTGATGGCACAGCGAGGGGAGGCCGGCCGCGCATTCGGCGCCGGCTTCGCGGCCTCACTCGCCGGCGGCCTGTTCGGCGCGTTCGTGCTGGCGCTGGCGATTCCGGTGCTGCGCCCGGTGCTGCTGGCGATCGGGTCGCCCGAGCTGCTGTCGTTCGCGGTGTTCGGCCTGTCGATGGTCGCGACCTTGAGCGGCCGCGCCCCGCTCAAGGGCCTGACCGCCGCGGGGCTCGGGCTGATGATCGCCATGATCGGGTCCTCGCAGGAGACCGGCACGCTGCGCTGGACGTTCGACTGGCTGTATCTCTGGGACGGGCTGCCGCTAGTCCCGGCCACGCTCGGTCTGTTCGCCATTCCCGAGCTTGCCGACCTCGCCATCAAGCGGACCAAGATCGCCGAGCACCAGACGCTCGATTTCGGCCTCGCCAGCCAGTGGCTCGGCGTGCAGGACGTGATGAAGAATTGGTGGCTGGTATTGCGCTGCAGCGCCTTGGGCGTGGCGCTCGGCGCCATCCCGGGGATCGGCTCGGCGGTCATCGACTGGATCGCGTACGGCTATGCGCAGCGGACCGAAAAGAACGCCGAGACGTTCGGCCACGGCGACGTGCGCGGCGTGATCGCGCCGGAGAGCTCGAACAACGCGAAGGAAGGCGGCCATCTGGTTCCCACGATCGCCTTCGGCGTGCCGGCGGGGGCCTCGATGGCGCTGCTGCTGGGCGCCTTCCTGATCCACGGCCTGGTGCCTGGTCCGGAGATGCTGACCAAGCATCTCGACATCACCTATTCGATCATCTGGAGCCTGACCCTGGCGCACGTGATCGGCGCCGCCATCTGCGTGTTCGGCAGCCGCTGGCTTGCCTTGCTCGCCGAGGTTCGCGCCGAGGTGCTGCTTCCGATCGTCATGTCGCTGGTGTTCATCGCCGCGTTCCAGGGCTCGCACGGCTGGGGCGATCTGTACTCGATCCTGTTCTTTGGGCTACTCGGCTGGATCATGAAGCGCCTGAACTGGCCGCGGCCGCCGATGATCCTCGGGCTCGTGGTCGGCGGCATCTTCGAGCGCTACCTCTTCATCTCGACCGAGCTCTACGGGGCAGCATGGCTGCTGCGGCCGGTCGTGATCGGCATCATGGTCCTGATCGCCTGGGTGCTTTACCGCCCCCTGCGCCAGATCGTCGCCAACCTGTGGCGCGAACTCTCCGGCCTGCATAAAGGCCAGTTCCGCCTTCGCCCCCAGGCCGTGTTCACACTGGCGATCATCGCGGTGATCGTCGCCGCCCTGTTCGACTCCGGCAGCTGGCCGGCCAAGGCCCAGCTGGTGCCGCGGACGGCGTGCTACGCGGCCCTGATCGCGGCCCTGCTGAACTTGCTCACGGAGCTGTTCGGCGCCGACCGCCTTGTGACCACCGTGCAGAAGGATATTCCCGCCGAGGAGCACGGCGCGGCGATTGCGCTGCCGATCGACATGGTCCTGCGGCGCGCGGCGGCCTTTTTCGGCTGGATCGTCGGCTTCATCGGCGTCGCGGCGCTGATCGGGTTCATCCCGGCCATCGCCGTCTTCGTCGTCACCTTCATGCGGCTCAATTTCGGCGAGTCGTGGCAGCGCTCGGCGGTGTTGGCCGTCTGCACCACGCTGTTCGCCTACGCGGTCTTCGACCGCGGCTTGGCCGTGCCCTGGCCGAACTCGGTACTGGGCGATCTGGTGCCCGCACTCCGCGAAGCCACCGGGCTCGTGTGACGGCAGCGATGGAGATCCCGAAGCTTCCGTTCACGGTCACGGATTGGAGCAAGGTCGCGCCAACCGTCCATCCGGGCGAGACCGGAACCGCCACCTGGCGGACGTTCAACATCGGGGACGTCCGCGTCCGCATGGTCGAGTACTCGCCGGGCTACCTCGCCGATCACTGGTGCGACCGCGGGCACATCCTGTTCGTGATCGAAGGCGAGCTGGTGACCGAGCTCAAGGACGGGCGCAAGTTCACGCTGACACCGGGGACAAGCTACGAGGTGTCCAACTTCGGCGATGCCGCCCATCGGTCGACGACCAAGACCGGCGCCAAGCTGTTCGTGGTGGATTGAGGTAGACCGATCCGCCGCACCGTAGGCGCATCCAACTTACCTCTCCCGAGGGGAGAGGTCGGCGCGAAGCGCCGGGTGAGGGGAAACGGTGACGGTTCTCGGTGTTGACGACGCAGCGCGGTGCTGAACGGGTGCCCCTCACCCGCTCCCGGGGTGCAGGGGGCTTCGCCCCCTGAAAAAGATTCCGGGCGCTCGCGACCTCTCCCGGCGGGAGAGGTTAATTGTTCAAAACCCCGGGGCGTGCTCGAGCTGGTCGAGCCAGTCGTAACCCATCGCCTTGACGATGCGATTGCTGATCACGATCAGCCGGGCTTCGCTGGACGCGGCGGCATTGAAGTGCTGGTGGACCGAGAAGGGCGGAATGTAGATGAAGTCGCCCTGGGCCCATTCGTACTTCTTCGGCTCCTCCTGCCATTCCCATTCGTAGCGGTCGACGCAGTCGAATTTGAGATCCCAGTGCAGGTCGTGGCCGGAGCCTTCGGCGACGAAGATCACCTCTTCCCACATGTGGCGATGCTTGCCCGAGCGGCCCTGGGGCGGCAGGAACTGCATGTACGCCTCGACGCACATCTCGCGCGTGTTCATGCGTGCGTTCACGAGATGCTTGATCAGCCCGTCGGGCGAGCGCTCGAACGGCATGTCCTCGGCGGCGACGACGTTCAGGGCCTGTTCATAGAGCTTCCGGAATTCGGCCGATTTCGCGATGTCCTCGGCGCGGAAGCTGCAGGTCTTGTCGCCGACATGGGCGAATTCGCGTTCTTCAGGGGCTTTCATGGCGGTCTCCGGCTGCGCGCAGGCGCGCTTTAAAGATTCGTGGGCGGCGTCCAGTCCTCGTGGCCGAGCGGGGGCGTCTTCGGCGGCCAGGTGACTATTTTCTGGAACAAGAGGTGCATGAACAGGAAGAGCGGCTTGGCCTTGAACACCAAGAGGATCGCCTCGTTGTCGGGATCGTCGTTGAAGTGCTGATGGACGCAGCCGTTCTCGACGACCATCACGTCGCCGGCTTTCCACTCGATGCGCCTGCCGTCGTGAACGTCGTGGCCGCGGCCCTTCAGGATGTAGAACACGGCGCTGTTCAGGTGCCCGTGCTTCTGGCCGTAACAGCCGGGGCCGTACGCCTCGATATGCGTCTCGATCGACTGCACGATCTGCGAGGCCTGCGGGCTGACGATGTGCTTCCCGAACAGGCCGGGGCCGCCCTTCCAGGGCAGGGCCTTCGAGGAATAGACGCGCGGCTGCTCCAGCAGCGCCTTGGTCAGGTCGCCATAGGTGCCTTCGAGGGCGCGGACGAAGGTCCGTTTCTTGCCCCAACGCTCCCAGGCGAGATCCGGCTCGCGGTTGTGGCCCGGGCCGGGCGAGGGGGCCTCGGCGACGTCCCCTGGCTTCCGGTCCGGCGTGCGGTCATACAGTCCGGTCATGGTGCGCTCCGTGCTGCGATCAGGTAGGCCAGGCTTTCACGAACTCGCGCGCTTCGATCTGGCGCGGCATACCGGGGGCGCCGACCGAGCCGACATAGAGGATGCCGACGATCGTATCCTTGTCGTTCAGGCCGAGCTCGTGCTTGACCTCGGCGTCATAGGCCACCGCCCCGGTGCGCCAGAACGCGCCGTAGCCGAGGGCGTGTGCCGCGACCAGGAAGTTCTGGGTCGCCGCACCGACGGCGACGATCTGCTCGACCTCGGGGACCTTGGGATTGTCCTTCGGCGTCGCCACGACCACAACGAGCGTCGGGGCGCGCATCGCCTTATTCTTCTCGAATTCGAGCTTTTGCGGCGAGGCTTCCTTGTCGCGGCGGCCAAGCGAGCGGGCCATGACGTCGCCGAACCGCGCCCGCGCGTCGCCCTGGATGACCAGGAACCGCCACGGCCGGATCTTGCCGTGGTCGGGAGCCGCGACCGCGGCCGCAAGCATCTTGTCGAGTGCGTCTTGCGTTGGGCCAGGCTCGCCGAGTTTCGCCGGCGAGACCCGGGAGGTGAGGGCGGTGATCGCGTCCATACAGGCGTCTCCTACACGTAGATCGGCGTTTCGCCGCGGTCGAGCGCGTCGCCGGCGGCCGCGATGCCGTTCAGGTAGCCCTCCCAGACCAGCAGGTTGAGCCGGCAGGCGTGGACCACCTGATCGACGACGCCGAGTGCCTCGGCCCTCTCGGCGATGGTCTGCCAGCCGAGATTCGAGTGCTCGATGTCGGCCGCCTCGTGCAGCTCGAAGAACTCGAGATCGGCATCGCTCAGCTTGAACAATTCGCCCCAGCGCTTGCGCTCGAGGCCGAACCAGCCGCTCTGCTTGAACAGGCCTTCGCCGTAGCCCGGCACGTTGACGCGCTCGGCGCAGGTATTGGCGAGCAGCCCTTCGAGCCAGTGGCGGTTCGACATCAGCGCCTCCCAGGCCAGCCAGGCGAGCTGCGTGCTCGCGAGCAGGCGGGCGCCTCTGATCGCGTCAAGCTTGAGGCCTATCTTGGTCCCGAGCTCCTCGAGGATGCCCCAATGCGGACGGCCGCCGCCATGCGCGTGGTCGGCGATGATCTCCTCGCTGCAGGCGCCGATGATGCGCATGCGGATCTCCCAGTCCGGGCAGTTGGTGGCCACCCGGAGCTTGAGCACCGAATTGCGCTGCCGCGTGTTCTGCCGGTGCTGCAGCACGAACATGGTGGCGCGGCCGCGGGTCAGCGGCTCGTTGAAGAAGCGGGTGCGGCGGGCGAAATCGTTTACCTCCGTGTCGAGCCACTCCACCACCGAGGCGCGCCGGGCGTTGACCGCGGTGCTCTGCCGTTGCGCTGGCTGGGTCATTACAAAATCCTCGCTATAGAAAGCTTTGAAGAAAGACGGGTGGAGTTACGACGCCTTGGCCAGCTCGATCTGCTCGGCCTGATAAGCCTCGTCCATGCGCGGCTTCAGGCCGTGCTTGGCGAGCGCCTCGACGAACAGCTCGCGCACGACCGGCGTCTCGTCGGCGTAGTCGATCTGGTCGCCGCCGAGCCGGCGGCTGATCCAGGCCTTGGGCACGCCCTGCGGATTGCGGATCGAGACCGCCTCGTGCTTGAACGCAAGGTAGCGCGCCGGCGTGGTGCCGGTGTTGAAATGCTGGTGGAACCAGCGATTGGGCGGCACGATCAAGGTGCCGATCTGCCACTCGTAGTGCTTCGGCTCCTCGCCCTCGGGCCACATCAGCGAATAGCCTTCGCCGCTCATGATGATGACGTGCGCGCCCGGCCCATGGCAGTGCGCCTTCTTGTAGGTGCCGATCGGGAATTGCGAGATGTGGCTGTTCATCGATCCCTTGGCCATGTTGAAGCGGATATGGCCGCCGCCGGCGCCGCGCTCCTTGGCGCTGATCAGCGGCAGGTTGATCGCGTCGGCGACGAAATTGGTCTCGAGCAGGAGGCCCTTCATCTCGCTCTTGTTGGCGAAATAGTCCGGCTCGCCGTTGAAGCGGTTCTTGAAGTCATACGCCGTGTTGAAGACGAAATCGAGGTCGTCATAGAGGTTGATCACCACTGGGGCGTTGGTCACTGCGACGTAGCGCGCCGGCGCCTTGCCCTGGCCGTTGAAATGCTGGTGCCAGGCATTGACTGGGATCGCGAACATCGATCCCCGGTTCCACTCGAAGGTGATGCGCTTGCCGGCGTCGTTCCACACCGTCGTCGAGCCGCGGCCGTCCAGGATGTAGATCATCTCCTCGAACAGCTGGCGCTGGGGGGCGAGCTTGCCGCCGGGCGGGATCTCGCACACATAGCAATCGTTCGAGGTGCGCGATGCTTCGTGGTTGACGTACACGCCGCGGCCGCCGCGCCGCGCCCACGGCTTCAATTCGGCCGTATGGAGGTTGGGCACGTAATGGGCAGCGACGATGTCGAGCCCCTCGGCGCGCACCCAGCGCGTGTAGGGTGAATCCTTCTCAGTGGCGAACTTTTTCGCCATCTCCTCGGAAACGATCGCGGTCTTGGCCATCAGGCTCTCCTTGCTTATCCGGACCGATGAGACGGGGTGCGCTCGCGCCGCGCGGGACCGTGGCCATGGTCGTGGCCCTCATGATTATGACTGGGCCCGTCCGCGTGCGAGTGCCCGTGATCATGAGCATGCGGGTGGTGATGTCCGTCGCCATGATGATGATGGGTATGGCCATGATCGTGGCCGTGACCATCATGGTGATGATGGCCATGCGCCTGCTCGCCCCGGCGCTCGGAAATCGCGCGCGGATCTTCGCTGAACACCAGCGATTTCACGGTCACCGGCACGGTGCGTGACGGCAGGCGGATCCGGCCGAGGTCGATGTAATCGAAATCCCACAGCACCACGCCGTCGATGACCATGACCTCGGTCGGCACCTGCAGATCCTCGTGCAGGATGCCGCCCACGGTCTGGGCGAGGTCGCCGTCGAGGATGATATAGAGAGGGTGCTTGCGGGCGATGGTGTTGGGCATGGCCTTGACGATGCCCTCGGCAAAGGCGGCCACGCGCTCGTAGGACGGGACCCCCTGCCAGTGGAAAGCGAGCGCCACTTCGGTCTCGCCTTCGACGAGATCGAATTGCGTGAAGTGCGCCTGGATGGCGCGGGCCAACGCCGCCGCGTCCACGGTCTCGCCGAATTCGAAATCGGGCCCCAGGACCTGCAGATTCTTGCGCGGCAGCAGCACGCCGGGATTGGAGACATAGATGGTGTTGCCGCTGAGCTGGACCGAGTACTCGGATGCACCCAGGGCGGTCGCGCGGATGCATTCATGCGCCGGCAGCATCGGCCAGGGCAGTTCGTCGGCCTCGATCTTGCGGCGGAGTGCCGTGCCGAACAACCGCCCCATGTCGCCGAAATCGCGGGTCTCGCGCTGATAGACATATTCGGCGACGCCGCCGGAGAACATCGCCCCGTCGATCGGGCCGAGGTCCGGGAGCAGGTCGGTGAGGAACAGGTCCTTGATCGCCGTCGGCAGATTCTGCGAGCGCACGGCCGTGATCACCGCGTCGGCCATCCAGTCGGCCAGCCGCGACATATCCTCCGGCGCGATCCGGTCCCCGACCTTCCAGGTGAACCCGGCCTGGGCCGCGAGATGGCGGCCGGCGGGGTCGAGGCGGGTGATGCGATGAGTTTCGTCAACGACAAGAAGGCGGCCGCCGACATGGAACGCCGCGGTGGCGACCACCCGGCCGCCTTCGATGAGGCCGAGCTTGGTGGTGCCGCCGCCGATGTCGATGTTGAGGATGCGCTTGCCTTCCTCGCTCGACACCCGCGCTGCACCGGACCCGTAGGCCGCGAGCATCGCCTCCATGTGGTGGCCGGCCGTGGCACAGACGAAGTCGCCGCCCTTCTCGGCCAGGATGCCGGCGATCGCCTGCGCGTTCTCCCGGCGCAGCGCTTCGCCGGTGAGGATGACCGCACCGGTGTCGATGTCGGTCGGGTTCAGCTTGGCCCCCGCATAAGCCTCATCGATGATTCGGCCCAGGGCGCGCTCGTCGATGCGCTCCTCGCTCTGGTACGGCGTCAGCGCCACCGGCGAGAGATAGAGTTGCTCGCGCGAGACAACGAAATAGCGGCTGGAGAGGTCCTCGCCCAGCCGGCGGAGGTTGATGCGCGAGAAGATGACCTGCGTGCCCGACGAGCCGATATCGATGCCGACGCTGACCAGCGAGACGTGGTCCTGGATCCAGATCGGATTCTCTTCGAGCGGAACGTCCTCTTCGAAATCGTCGTGATCGTGATCGTAATACCGGCCGACCGCGTGCTTGTGCGTCAGCTGTTCGCCCATCGCATGGTCGGTCAGACCATGGGCCGGCTTGCCTTGCGGCTGATCGTTCTCGGCCATGGCGCGCCCGCTAGGCCGACCGCCGCGTCGGGTCCGCCCGCCGCGACGGGTTCGATGGGCGGTCGCCCAGTCGCTGCGAGATCGCGTTCACCGCGTTGACCAGGATCGGCGCCAGCGAGATCAGGCGCTTCTTGGTCAGGCGCTGCACCGGCCCCGCGATCCCAACCGCGGCAGAGACATTGCCGCTGTCGTCGCGGACGGGGGCTGCGATGCAGCGCATGCCGAGTTCGCACTCCTCGTCGTCAACGGCGTACAGGCGCGCGCGCACCACTGCCAGCTCATCGCGCAGCAGGGCAGGGTCGACGACGGTGTTCGGAGTCAGCCGCTCGAGCCCGCCCGCGAGCATGCGCTCGACCACCTCCGGCGGCTGGAAGGCGAGCAGCACCTTACCCTCGGCCGTGCAGTGCAGAGGCTTGCGCTGGCCGATGCCGGTGCTCATGCGGATCGCCTTCTGGCTCTCCATGAAATTGATGTAGACCATGCCCTGCCGGCCGAGCACCGCCAGGTGCACCGTCTCGCCGGTCTGCTCGCGCAGCGTGAACAACCACGGCTTGGCTTCGTTGTAGACGTCCATCTTGCGGCGGACGAGGGCGCCCAGCTCGAACACCATCAGGCCGAGGCGGTATTTGCCGGTATCCGGATTCTGCTCCAGCATCCCGGCATCGATCAGCGTGGTGGCCAGGCGATGGACCGTGCTCTTGGCCAGGCCGAGCTTGGCGGCGAGACCGCTGATGCCGATCTCGTACTGGTCTTCAGAGAACGCCTTCACCAGCCGGATGGCGTTGGCCACCGACGACAGGCGGGCTTTGGGATGGCGCGCGACCGATTGTTCCATAGGGAAGAACGTTTTTCCGCTATACTGAACAAAGCAGTAGCAGTTAGTATCCGCCCCGTCAAACGGCGATCCATCCTCCGGAACGGCTGACGCCGCAGCCACCATGACCTACATGCCGAACATGCCCCTAGACCCGAGCAAGCTTGTTTCCCTGTGCCCCACGGCCGACGTGACGTCCGACGTGCCGGTGCGGGCGGAGATCGAAGGCAACGCGTACGCCGTGTTCGTCGTCGACGGCCAGTATTACGTGACCCAGGACATCTGCACCCATGGGCCCGGCTCGATGTCGGAGGGCTTCGTCGAAGGCGGCGAGGTCGAGTGCCCGTTCCATCAGGGCAAGTTCGACATCCGCAGCGGCGCGCCGACAGCACCGCCCTGCACGGAGGCGCTGCGCACCTGGACGGCGCAGGTCGTGAATGGAAATATCTGCATCGATCCCCACGAGGTGAGATCGGCCGGATGACGGACGCGGAGTGACGCCCATGGTCAGCGAATCGGCACGCGCGACGACGGCAAAAGAGGCCGGCTATCGGATCGACTATCCGAACTCGCGGCCGCGCTCAGCCAAGCTCGTCGCTCTCGATGAGAAGAGCGGGCCGATGGTCCAGCGGCTCGCGCGCGCGAACCG
>DASWFO010000286.1:0-42422 GCA_036394195.1 Alphaproteobacteria bacterium
GGCGAGCCAAGCCGGCTCCGCCGTCCATATCTATCGCGCCAACCGCTCGATGGCCGGCCGGGTCTTCGCCAGCCATGACGGCGAGCTGCTGATCGTGCCGCAGCTCGGCGGCTTGCGGGTCAGCACCGAGCTCGGCGTGATCGGGCTCGAGCCCGGCGAGATCGGTGTCATCCCGCGCGGCGTGAAGTTCCGCGTCGAGCTCAGCGGCGAGGCGGCGCGCGGCTATGTCTGCGAGAATTTCGGCGCTGCCTTCCGGCTGCCGGAGCTGGGACCGATCGGCTCGAACGGCCTCGCCAACGCCCGCGATTTCCAGATTCCGGTGGCGGCGTCCGACGATCCGGACCGTCCCACCCAGGTAGTGGTCAAGTTTCTCGGCACGCTGTGGGCGGCGGATTACCCGCACAACCCGCTCGACGTCGTCGCCTGGCACGGCAACCTCGCGCCGTACAAATACGACCTGGCGCGATTCATGGCGATCAACACGGTCAGCTTCGACCACGCCGACCCTTCGATCAACACGGTGCTGACGTCACCAAGCCTGCGGCCCGGCACCGCGAACGTGGATTTCGTGATCTTCCCGCCGCGCTGGCTGGTGTCGGAGCATTCGTTCCGCCCGCCATGGTTTCATCGCAACGTGATGAGCGAGTTCATGGGCCTGGTGCGCGGCGTGTACGACGCCAAGGCCGAGGGCTTCGCGCCCGGCGGCGCCAGCCTGCACAACTCGATGAGCGCGCACGGGCCGGACCATGCCACGTTCCAGCGCGCCAGCGCCGAGAAGCTGGAGCCCCGCTATCTCGCCGACACGCTCGCCTTCATGTTCGAAAGCAGCCTGGTCTATCGACCCACCCGGTTTGCGATGGACTCGCCACAGCGGCAGGCCGACTACGACGCCTGCTGGTCCGGATTCCAGAACCTGTTTGGACACAGCAAATGACCGCGAAACTCGACGAGACTCACGATCCGGCCCGGCGAAGCTGGGTCGACACGGCACCCGACACACCGTTCCCGATCCAGAACCTGCCGTTTGGCGTGTTCCGCCGCCGCGGCGAGACCGGGCCGGGACGGATCGGCGTCGCCATCGGCGACATGGTCCTGGATGTCGCCGGAGCCGCGAAGGGCCGGCTGCTGACCGGCGGTGACGCTGTCCTCTCGGCCCTGACCCAGCCGAGCCTCAACGACCTGATGGCGCAAGGGCCAGCGGCGTGGCGGGCCGTGCGGCTCGCCATCTCGCGCCTCTTGCGCGCCGACGGTTCGGATGCGGCGGCACGCGGCGACGCGGCAAGCAAGCTTCTGGTCCCAACGCGCGACGTCGAGATGCAGCTTCCAGCCACGATCGGCGACTACACCGACTTCTACGCATCGGTGCATCACGCGACGAATGTCGGCCGGATGTTGCGGCCGGACAACCCGCTGCTGCCGAACTACAAATGGGTTCCGATCGGCTATCACGGCCGCGCGTCGTCGATCGGCGTCAGCGGCGGCGAGGTCGTGCGGCCGAACGGCCAGCGCAAGCCGCCCGACGCGGCGGAGCCGAGCTTCGGCCCCTCGCGCAATCTCGATTATGAGACCGAGCTCGGCTACTTCGTGGGTCCGGGCAATGCGCTGGGCAAGACGATCCCGATCGGTCAGGCCGCAGAGCACCTGTTCGGCGTCTGCCTGCTCAACGACTGGTCGGCACGCGACATCCAGGCCTGGGAGTACCAGCCGCTCGGGCCGTTTCTCGCCAAGAGCTTCGGCAGCACCATCTCGCCGTGGGTGGTGACGTTCGAGGCGCTGGCGCCCTTCCGGGGTCCCGCCGGCGAACGGCCATCCGGCGACCCTAAGCCTCTCCCCTACCTCACCGACTCCGCCGACCAGGCCGCGGGCGGCTTGAACATCGCGGTCGAGATCCTGCTGGCGTCGGCGAAGATGCGTGCGGCCGGGCTGCCGCCGCAGCGGCTGGCCAGCGTCAATGCGGGCGAGCTCTACTGGACGCCGGCGCAGATGGTGACGCATCACGCCTCGAACGGCTGCAATCTGCGCCCGGGCGACCTCCTGGGCAGCGGCACGATCTCCGGGCCACAGCCTGACGCGGTCGGCAGCATCCTCGAGCTGACCCAGCGCGGCAAGACGCCGGTACAGCTGCCGAGCGGCGAAAGCCGCGTGTTCATCGAGGACGGAGACGACATCATCATGCGCGGGCGCTGCGCCCGCGACGGCCATGTCGCGATCGGCTTCGGCGAATGCCGCGGCACCGTCAGGCCGGCGCCGTCGCTCTGACCACAAAAGAAAAAAGGCGGGGCCGACCGGCCCCGCCTTCTTTGTACGACGTCCGCGAGAGCTACCGGATGATAGCGACTTTCGACGCCGAGGGCGCGATCTCGAATGCCGTCGACCGCTCGGCATTCATCGCCGCCGCGGTGTCGAACAGCCCGTCATAGCCGCGGCTCGCGATCCGCTGCAGCGCGCCCTTGATCTCATAGGCAACCGCCGACGCGGCCTGCGCCCGACGCGCGGCTGCGTCCATGTCGCCGGACCGGGCAGTGGTGGCGACGTGGTCCTGCAGTTCGCCGTAGACGGCGACCATCTGCTGGATCTCGGCGTATTCGTCCGTCTCGACCGCGGTGGCGCTGGATTGCAGGGCGGAGACGAACCAGACCACCCGGCGATAATGCGCCGTGGCCGCAGCCTCCATCCGGCCGCGCATGCCGGTGGACAGGTTTTGCGCGAGCGAGTCGACATGATGCGCATGGCCGGACAGAGCGGTCGAAACCTGGCCGACCAATCGCGCCTGCGCGATCTGGCCTTCGAGCGACATCTCGTCGGCGCGGGCCGGCATGATCAGGAGCGCTGCCCCGAGGAGCAGACCCGCACCCAAGCCGATGCGGAAGGCCGAAATAAAGGTCGCGGTGGTGGAATTCATGCGGGTCCCCTT
Source organism: Alphaproteobacteria bacterium (assembly GCA_036394195.1). GTDB lineage: Bacteria > Pseudomonadota > Alphaproteobacteria > CACIAM-22H2 > CACIAM-22H2 > DATJPD01. The sequence continues at coordinate 2,915 of DASWFO010000286.1, forward strand.
CGGTTTGGCGTCCGGCGTTGCGGCGCCGCTTTTTCAACGCTGTGTTTGTACGGGGAAGAACTTGCCGCGCGGTTAAACGTTACGGTTCACGAACGGTAAAAAAATCGCGCAAAGCGCGGAAAACCTGTCGCAATTCTCGGTAAATGCGCGGGCCGCGGCCGCAAAAACCGCTGGATTCCTAGTGGTGCGACTCTGACAGATGATACCCAGTGCAGAACATCCGCAGTCGTCACCCCGGCCAAGCGGCGCAGCCCCGCGAGCCGGGGTCCATGCTGCCACGGGCGAGATGGACCCCGGATCTCGCTTCGCTCGTCCGGGGTGACGAGGGAAAAGGATCGGGACTCATCTGTTGGCGTCGATCCACTAGGGCATCAGCGCCGGCAGCGTCACGGCGATCATGAAGCCCAGCGCCACCGCGGCATTCCACAGCCCGGCGGCGATGGTCAACAGCAGGTTGTCACCTTTGGTTCGCATGGCGTCCTTCCTGGTCGCCGCGTCTGGCGACCCATGTATAGTGCCGCGAGGTGCTTGCCGGCCGGTTAAGAGTCAGGGTTCACGGCCGGTAACTAAACTGCGCGAAAAAGCCCCCTCCGCCGCGGCGGAGGGGGCTTTTACTATCCCGCGAACGCTGTCGGCCCGGCGCTTACCGGGCAGCGACAACGACCGGCGGCGCGATTAGGCGCACGGGAGCGGTCTCATCCTGACCGATGCCGGCGTTCTGGCCGATCTCGGTCATGGCATGCCGGATTTCGTCGAGCAGGATGGTGCAGAGTTCGGTCATGCGGCGGGCCTGGTCGACATCGCCGGCGCGATGCAGCACCACGGCCTGCGCGTGCAGCTCGCGATAGCCGGCCAGCATCTGCTGGATGGTGACGATGTCCGCGGCCTCGCCTTCGCTGGCGCCGATGCGCAGCAGGGCCGCCCGCTTCACCAGGTGGAGATAATTGTCGTACGCCGCGACCTCGCTTTTCATGCTGGCGGCGTACGCGCTGTCGCTCGCGCGGCTGTTTCCTTCCTCCGCCGACGGCGAGCCGGCCACGGGCAACGCCAGGCCGATCACCAGGCCGATCGCGACCGCCGCGTTCCACAGCGAAGCCGTGATTGCGCGCGGGTATTCGGATTGTCCGATCCTGTGCATGGGGTCCTCATCTGTGGTTCGCCGATTTGAGCCGGCGACGCGTTTTTTGACGCGCGGATCCTGCACGGACAGTCTTGCGGCTGAGTTAAAGCTTACGGTTGATACGACGTAAAAATTCGCAGCAAAGCAATGAAAAGACGGCGCGAATTTATGGTGGATAGGGACCTATTCGACGGTCACGCTCTTCGCGAGATTGCGCGGCTGGTCGACGTCGGTCCCCTTCAGCGCCGCCACGTGATAGGCGAGCAGCTGGATCGGAATCGAGTACAGGAGCGGCGTCACGAACGGCTCGACAACGGGCAATTCGATGCTGCGCCAGGCGAGCTTTCCGATCCGATCGATGCCGGTCTTGTCGGCGATCAGCACGACGCGGCCGCCGCGCGCCGCCACCTCCTGGATGTTGGACGCCGTCTTTTCGAAGACGGCGTCGGTCGGCGCCACGACGATCACCGGGACATCCTCGTCGATGAGCGCGATCGGGCCGTGCTTCATCTCGCCGGCGGCATAGCCTTCGGCATGGATGTACGAGATCTCCTTGAGCTTCAATGCCCCTTCCAACGCGATCGGATAGGCCGTGCCGCGGCCGAGATACAGCACGTCGCGCGCCTCGACCAAGTCATGCGCCAGTTTTTGGATCGCCTCGTCGTGGTTGAGCACCTCGGCGGCGTGCGCCGGAACCTGGATCAGAGCCTCGGCCAAGCGAGCCGTCTGGGCGCGGTCGAGCTTGCCGCGCGCTTTCGCCACGGCCAAAGCGACACAGGCCAGCACCGCCAGCTGCGTCGTGAACGCCTTGGTGGACGCCACGCCGAATTCGGGGCCGGCGTGCGTTGCGAGCACCAGGTCGGCCTCGCGTGCCATCGTGCTCTCCGGCACGTTGACCACCGCCATCACGGTCTGCTTCTGCTGCCGGGCATAACGCAGGGCCGCCAAGGTGTCGGCCGTCTCGCCGGACTGCGAAATGAACAGCGCCAGGCCGCCCGCCGGCATATCGGCGCCGCGGTAGCGGAATTCGGAGGCGATGTCGATCTCCACGGGGAGGCGGGCCATCTGCTCCAGCCAATACTTCGCCACCATCGCGGCGTGGAACGATGTTCCGCACGCGACCAGGGTTGCCTTGGGAACAGCACCGAGCTTCGTCGGCAGCGCCGGCAAGGTCACTTCGCCGGTGGCGGGATTGAGATACGAGCGCAGCGTGTCGCCGATGACCGCCGGCTGCTCGTGAATCTCTTTGTGCATGAAGTGGCGATAATTGCCTTTCCCTATCAGGGCGCCCGAGAACGCCGTCTCGCGGATCGCGCGCTCGACGACGCGACCTTCGCGATCGCGGATCACCGCCCCGCCATGCGTTATCGCGGCCCAATCGCCGTCTTCGAGATAGCAGATGCGCTTCGTCAGGGGTGCGAGAGCCAGCGCGTCCGAGCCCACGAACATCTCGCCGTCTCCGAAGCCAAGCGCCAGCGGCGGGCCGCAACGCGCTGCAAGCATCACGTCCTCGCGGCCGAAGATCAGGACGGCGATCGCGAACGCGCCGTCGAGGCGCTTGAGCATCGCCTCCATCGCCGCCTCGGGCGTGCGGCCCTCGTCGAGGTAGACCGTCAGAAGGTGAGCGATGATCTCCGAATCGGTCTCGGTCTTGAACCGGCGGCCTTTCTTTTCGAGCTCGGCGCGGAGTTCCTGGAAATTCTCGATGATGCCGTTGTGCACGACCGCCACCCGCTCGGTCGCGTGCGGGTGGGCATTGTTCTCCGTCGGGGCTCCGTGAGTCGCCCAGCGCGTGTGCCCAATGCCCGTCGTGCCGGCCAACGGCTCGCGGTTGAGCAAGCCTTCGAGATTGCTGAGCTTCCCTTCCGCCCGGCGGCGCTCGATGTGGCCGTTGACGAGGGTGGCGATGCCAGCCGAATCGTAGCCGCGATATTCCAGCCGCTTCAGCCCGTCGAGCAGAAGGGCTGCCGCCGGCGCATTGCCGACCACTCCGACGATTCCACACATCTTCAGCGCCCTTTCGTCTTGGCTGCGGCGCGCTTCAGCCGCGCCCGCAGGGTTTTGCCGCTGCCCGGCAAATTGGCCTGACGCGCCCGGCCGAAGGCCAGCGCGTCGGCCGGCACGTTGCCGGTGATCACCGACCCGGCCGTGACATAGGCGCGGGCCCCGATGCGGACCGGCGCCACCAGGGTCGAGTTCGAGCCGGTGAAGGCTTCGGCGCCGATGTCGGTCTCGTGCTTGGCGACGCCGTCGTAATTGCAGGTGATGGTGCCGGCGCCGATATTCGCCGCCGCCCCGACCCGCGCGTCGCCAATATAGGCCAAATGATTGGCCTTCGCGCCGTCGCCGAGCCGGGCGTTCTTGATCTCGACGAAATTCCCGACATGGGCCCCGGCGCCGATGTCGGCGCCCGGCCGCAGCCGCGCGAATGGCCCGATGACGGCACCGGGGCCGATGCGCACACCTTCGATATGACAGAACGCGCGGATCTCGACGCCGTCGGCGACGCGCACGCCGGGACCGAAGATCACCGACGGGCCGACGGTGACGTCGCGGCCGAGAACGGTGTCGTGCGACAGCCAGATGCTGGCCGGATCGACGAAGCTGGCGCCGTTGTCCATCGCGGCGGCGCGCAGGCGCGTCTGCATCGCCGCTTCGGCGGCCGCGAGCTCGGCCCGCGTGTTGACCGCGATCAACTCCTCAGCCGGCGCCTCGGTCCACGCGCAGCGCCGGCCAGCCTCCGTCGCCAACGCGACAATGTCGGTGAGATAATATTCGCGCTTGGCGTTATCCGGCTTCAGCTTCGCCAGCAGATCGAACAGGAGCGTGCTGTCGACCGCCAGGACGCCGGAATTGCACAGGGTCACGCGACGCTCCGCCTCGTCCGCGTCGCGGGCCTCCACGATGCGCTCGAGCGTGCTGCCGCTCACAATGAGCCGGCCGTAGCTGCCCGCATCGGGAAGAGTCATGCCGAGCACCGCGACCGCAGCGCCGCCATCGGCACGACGGACTGATAGCAGCCGGCGCAAGGTCGCGGCGCGGATCAGAGGCGCATCGGCCACCAGGACCAGGATGTCACCGCGGAAACCGGAAAGCGCCCGCCGCGCCTGCAGCACCGCGTGCCCGGTGCCCCGGCGGTCGCGTTGCACGGCGGTCGCGATCTTGAGCTTAGGGGCCGCGTCGCGGGCGGCCTGTTCGACCGCGGCCATGCCGGGGCCTATCACCGCGACGACGCGGTCAGGACGCAGCAACGCCACCTCGCGCAGCACGTGGCCGATCAACGGCCGCCCGGCTACCGGGTGCAGCACTTTGGGCCGGGCGGAGCGCATTCGCGTTCCAAGCCCGGCCGCCAGGACGACGACGGCAAGTTTGGCTCTGGCCATTGCTTTCCTGTTTCGACTACAAGACCCCAGACCCGATTGCTCAAGTCGCGGCGCGCCGACGTCGCCGCTGCCCCTTCTTGCCGAGTCTTGAAAGCGCGCGGGACCATGCCACAAGCCGACAGCGCCGTCCAAGTCACTAAATATTTCTATATATGACATGCCGTTAGCCCGATTCGCGCGGCCCGAGGCGGTGGTGTTCGACCTCGACGGCACCCTGGTCGACACCGCCCCCGATCTGTGCGGCACCCTGAACCGGCTGCTGATCGAGCATGGCCGGCCGACGATTTCCCTGGACGAGATCCGGCCGATGATTGGCGACGGGGCGGCCAAGATGGTCGAGCGCGGATTCGGCGCGACCGGCGGCCTGCCGGACGATCTCACCTCCCTCGTCCGCCGCTTCATCGGCCTGTACGAGAGCCACGTGGCCGATGAAAGCCGGCCGTTTCCGGGCGTGATGGCGGTGCTCGAGCGGATGAGCGCCGCGGGCCTGCGGCTTGGCGTCTGCACCAACAAGCTCACCGACCTGTCGCAGCGGCTGCTCGATCAGCTCGACCTGTCGCGGCATTTCGCCGTCGTTGTCGGCGGCGACGGACCGGCCCGCAAGCCGGACCCGCAGCACGTGCTGACGACCGTGGAGCGGCTGGGGGCGACGCCCGAGACGGCGCTGATGGTCGGCGATTCCCTGAACGACGTCGCGGCGGCGAAAGCGGCTCGGGTCCGGGTGGTGGCCGTCACCTTCGGCTACACCAGCACGCCGGCGGCGGAGCTCGGCGCCGACGCGGTGATCGACAGCTTCGCCGAGCTGCCGCGGCTCATCGGGCTCGCCGACGCTTAGCGGAACGGCACAACCTGGGGCCGCCCGTAGGCCTTGAAAGCCGGCAGCGTCCCGCGTAGGTTCCTGGCGGCCGGGCACTTAGCTCAGCGGTAGAGCACCGCTTTCACACGGCGGGGGTCGCAGGTTCAAACCCTGCAGTGCCCACCATCTTCCCGGCGATATGTCGGATTTCATGAAATCCCGCTCAATTTCACCGTAGCCGCTCAATGACTGTCGGATTTCATAGAAACCGACTCAATATTTCACAGACTGACTCAGCCCAGCCCGGCCGCCTCAATGCTCCGGTGATCCGTGGCAATCCGATCGCCGTGAAGGGCGCAGAGGGCAAGCGGCTTATGTGCCAGCCTCACGGAACCGAGCCTCAAAATTGAGGCTTGGCGGTTCCGTCACTGGCTCAAGCATCTAAAGCGCGAAGAAACTAAGCACAGACGGTTAGAAGCCGCTTCGCCGAAGGCCGCCAGTTACCCATATCGCGTTGGTCTAAAGATCGTGGTCGGCTTTATGAATGAAGCCGACGCGAAGGCGTCTGCGCGTGCGTGTCGCTGGCGCAGGTTACGGTAGCGTGGAATAATTCGGACGCAGCTAACCGCCCGGCACCAGCCGGAGCGCACATGGGGGGTTGTGCATGGACCGGTTTGTTATCGGTGCCCTGTTTTGGTGCGTTCTTCTCATCGATACATTTAACGTATTCGACAGCGCACCGGACAGGTGGATCGCGCGTCACCTGTTTTTCCTAACCGGAATGGCGCTCGCACTTGGCCTGTATCGCTACGTGGAAAATGAAAAAGAGAAAGACAGACTAAACGAGCGGTTACAGCGCATCGCGGAATCTGCCGACAGCACCCGACAAATCGTGTTCATGGAGATAAGCCAATTGCGCGCAAGGCTGGATGATCTTTCGCCCGTTGCAGATTGAGCCGCGCCATGAAATTCGCCGCGCTTGCCGCCGTAGTACTGCTACTTGCTGCCTGTGCGCCAGTGGACACGGACGCAGCATACGCAGAGGCACTGAAGAAGTTCGCTAACCAAATCGACCAAAACTCAAGGGACGTGGCGCGTGCCAATCGGATCATGCGCAAGCTGGCTAGTGCCGCCGCGGAGGACTATCCCGAAACAATGAAATGGAATTGGGAGCTACACGTTTTCCGCGCCCCGGCAGACGTCGCCGCATACACATTCCCTCATGGTAAAATCATTCTTTCGTCCGGGTTATTTTTCTGGGGAAAATTCAATGACGATGAAATGGCGTTTGTCATCGGCCATGAGGTGTCCCACTCCTTGCTCGGTCATCATCAGATAATACTTGAGACTTACGGGAATAGGGCGATGTATCCAACCGCCCACGTATACGCCGAAAATACCAAGCTTGAACTCCAAGCGGATCGCCTTGCGATGGTGCTGTCGATTAGGGCCAGCTACGATGCCCGTGCAGCTATTTCAGTTTTACAAAAAGCCAAGGACATCTGGTCCGACAAGCCGCCGGCCGGCTTAACCGCGACATGGGATGAGCGGATACAACAAGCGCGTGGTTTGCTGGCCGCAAACTAGTCCCGCTTCTTTGCCTTGCGTTGCCTCTTGGGCCGCTTCGGAGTCATGCTCTTACGCGGCTGAGGGGGCGTGCTCAGCGTAGCTCGCAATGCGGTGTTAAACCGCCGCTGCGCCTCTTCCTTGCTGCTTATCGGGCATGGGGGGCCTATGGCTAAATCGTGGCAATCCGCCCTGGACGCATTGCGGCGCAGATTGGCCGCACGGCCGGAGCATACCCGAATGGCGAGGTCAGCCTGTTCCTCAAATCGAGGGTCATACGAAAGACGACACTTTCGCCTGCCTCTACCATCTCTGGCGTAACCTCAATTTCAGGAGTGTCTGACATGGCCGATCCCGGCTTCAGATTTGTTTTTCAAAAAACCATGCTGACGGTGGAGATGACCGATAATGCCGGACACACGGCCCGCGCTTCTTTGCCGCTCATTGACGTAGAACGTCTAATCACGCAACTCGCGAGTTTTCGGAAAGATATGACGCCGGAAGTCCGGCGCGCTTTGCCAGACGGGCCAGCAACCGGCGAAGTCGATCCGATATGGGCAATACCGACGCATCCGCAGGCACGGGATAAAGTGCTGTCTGTCCGCCACTCAGCCTTAGGCTGGCTGACGTTTTTGTTTCCAGAGGGCGAATGCCGGAAACTCGGACAAGCTCTCCTTTCTGGATTACCGCCCGAAGCATCCGACCAGACCCAGAGCCGCCACTGAATGCCGCCGCCAAAGCGCGGCTGTAAGGATTATTGTCCGCAGATTCCGCCCTGACAGCGGGACGCTAGGCGGTTCAAGGGCTCATTGGATAGCCGGTTTTGACACCCCCACCAGATTTAGAGGCTGTGGTGTCAACGGCATAATTGTGGATCCGATCAGGGCGGGTCCGCCAGGATTGTGCGGAACTTCCGCTGCTCAACGAATGGCGGTGTCTCAGTTTGAAAGTTAATGCGCGAAATCTGGCGCGGCCGTGTCCGCCGGCTGTTTAATGGTCGATATCCTGGCTTGGGGCTCGGCCATAAAGGATGTAGTTGGCAGCAATCCTAGCAACCGCGGCAACGCCCCAGACGACCGCACCGGAGATGGCAAAAAACCAGAACGCAACATCTCCATTTCGTGGCGCTATTGAGCCGGCTACGGCCCCGATGACAATCAGCAAAACCGCGATTGCGCACGCGGCCCAATAGAGCACGTTGAGAAGCCGATCTAGCATGGCGCCCCCGAAAACGGCGTCCGCAGATTAGCAGAGGTCGCCCGCGAAACGAAACGAGACCCGGCTTTCCACCGGCTATGGATCGCGGGGATAAGTCACACGAAATGAAATTCCGGCCCCTTTGAGCCAGAGTTCGTGAAATGGCGAGTCCATGAGCCTGAGCTCCGGCGTAAATAGATCAGGCACTTAACGGCGCGGTTTGAGTCGCCGGCTCTGAAATTCGACAGTACATTCTTAGGTCCTAAGTCGCGCGACTTTGCGCGGCAGCTCCTGTAACCTTGTAAACTACATCTTGACAATGTAGCAAAACGCGCTACATTCAGTCGTGATAAAGACCTGGCGCCACAAAGGGCTCAAGGAGCTCTATGAGACGGGCGACACGCGGCGCGTCCGGCCGGACCTGAAATCTCGCATCCTTCGGCGCCTAGACCGTTTGAACGTGGCGACCGTGCCAAAGGAAATGAATATCCCGGGCTTTAACTTCCACGTCCTGAAGGGTCTGCCGCAACGTTTTACGGTGCATGTGAACGGCCCGTGGTGCGTCACGTTCGGCTGGGAAGGAACCGACGCCCTCGATGTCGATTTAGAGCAGTACCATTAGTGCGGCGACCGCTGATCTGTAAAGGAACCTGACATGCGCATTCCGACCCACCCCGGGGCCCTGCTGCGAGAGGACATCATCCCGGCGATCGACATGACGATCTCTCAGGTTGCCGACGCGCTCGGTATCTCGCGGCAAACGCTTCACCGGATTCTCGCCGAAACCGCGCCGGTGACGCCTGAGATGGCCGTCCGCCTGGGCAAATTCGTGGGCGACGGCCCGGATGTGTGGATCAGGATGCAGGCCGCACACGACGTCGCGAAAGCAAGCCTTGCGATGGCCGACCAGGTGAAGAGGATACCAACTGTCAGGCCCCGCGCCGCATGAGCGCAGTGCCCACCATCTTCCCCGGCGATATCATCCATCCGGACGCGCGAAAACGCCGCCCAGGCCTTTCGGCCCGGGCGGCGCATGTCACGGCTGGTGGCAGGATCGCGAGGCGGCTACACCCCCATCGGGGGCGCGAACAGGCAGCGCCACTGCTCGGGCGTCATTCCGCCGCACACCCAGAAATGATCGTCCTCGGACGGCAGGAAGCGCTCGTAGGGCGCCACCACCTCGCCCTCTTCTCCGGTCTCGCCGTCTCCGGTCTCGGCGTCGACCCTGATGGCATAGCCGGTGCTCACCGGCCTCACGGATTTGTCGGGCAGCGGCCGGCAGTCGGACACGCCGCAGCAGAAGATGCCCGACGGCGAGCGATAGCCGCCCTGCTGAATCCATTGCGCGTCACCATGCGGCCACGCCTGGCGCGCAACCATCATCAGGCCCGCGACGACGGCCGCCGCCATCACGATCAGCAGGTGATAGCGGATCACTTGCCGCCTCCGAGCATCTTCTTCATCCCGCCGACGGCCACCGATACGGTGTCGGTCCCGGCCATCTTGTCGATCGTCCGCAGCCCGCCGACGCCGAGCAGCGCATACAGCAACGTCTGCGTGTCCTGGCCGTCGAGATGCGGCAGCGGCGGCACCCCGACGCCGGCGGCCTGAAACAGCCACGAGATCGTCGGCACGACCACCCACTGGTAGAACAGCGTCGCGACGCACAGCCAACCCACCGCCGGCCGCCAGCCGGCAACGAACAGCGACGCACTTGCCGCCTCGACCTTATTGATGTCGCGCTGCTCGCTGTCGGCCTTCAGCGCCGCATCGAGAAACGCCGCCTGCATCTGCTGCTGTGCCTTGGCCTTCTCTTCAGGGTTCGGAATGAAGGCGAGCACCTTGTCGATCAGGCCGCCGCCCAGAATGTTCAAAAGCCATGTCGGCATGTCACGCCTCCTTGAAGAACTCGTGGGCGCCGATCGATGCGGTCTTCGTCATCGCGGCGTCCCAGGTCGGCTGCACAGATTTGGTGTGGTAGTAGAGAGCACCGCCGGTCGGGTCCGCGACGGCCCCGCCGAGGACGTCGGAAACGACGGCGCGGATCCGGGCCAGGAGCGGATCGTCGAGCGGCAGCGCCAGCATCTTGGCGCGGTTGGGATCACCCTCGGTCCAGCTCGAGAACTGTGCCGGCTTCAGGCAGACGCTGCGCAGGTCATGGCCCCACCAGCCGGGGTGTGCGGCGCGATTCTTGATCACCCAGGCGACGGCCGCCCAGCCGTCCGGTCCCTCGCCGCGCGCCTCGCCCCACACGGTGCGCGCGACCACCTCGAGATCGGACAGATCTTCCAGTTCGGGGCCCGGGCTCATGGCGAAACCTTCCGCCGCTTCCACAGCCGCCAGACCGCGTGCAACCCGACGATGGCGCCACAGACCGCAGCCAGGGTGCTGGCGATGAGGCTGATGTCCTGAAACACCACGACCCAGCCCGGTGTCGTCATCAGGCCGCCGCCCAACACGGCCTCGGCCTTGGCGAGCCTGGTTTGCGCGGAGTCGGACATGCCTGGAGCCCTCCATCGGCGCAGGGTTTTCTGGGACAGGGTTTCGCGATAGGGTCGGGCCTAGGAGGTCCGACGATGAAGACCAGCGGCAAGCCGTTAATCGTGGTTGGTGCTGGCGATCACGCCCGCGTACTGATCGACACGCTAGAAGACTGCGGGGCGCTCATTCATGGCATCGTCGATCAGGCTTTGCCGGCCGGTCACGAAGGACCGTTCGGCCATAAGGTCATCGGCAATGACGAGGCCCTGAACTCCCTGCCGAGAGAGTCGTTTGAGCTCGTGAACGGCCTTGGTTCTATCGACACAGCGAGCCTAGCGCGGCGCGCAGGCGCCTATGACCAGCTCGTCGCCAAGGGCTGGACCTTCGCGACCGTGGTTCACCCCCAGGCGTTCGTCTCAAAGTACGCCGAGATCGGACCGGGCGCACAGATCATGCCCCGCGCTGCTGTTTGTGCGCGCGCGACGATTGGCGAAAATTCCCTGATCAACACCAGCGCGATCATAGAGCACGACGTTAAGATCGCGCGGCATGTTGTGGTTTCGTCTGGGGCCGTGCTCGCTGGCGCCATCGAAGTCGGGGAACTAACGCATTTCGGATCGGCCGCATTTGCGAACGGCACGATGATTCTCGGCGCGGTGGCCGTCCTTCAGTACGTCAAGATCGGCAAGGGCTGCCTGATTGGGATGGGTGCCATCGTTCTCCGCGACGTACCTGACGGAACCAAAGTGATCGGCAGATGGCCGCCGCCGCGAGAATTTAAAATCACAGATCGGCGTTGACGTTTGTCACGAGTCCGCTGGTTATCGCTGCGCATCGCATCATGCCCACCATTCGACGATGACAATTCCGGGAGCGCCGGCATTGCCGGCGTTGGAGCTGCCCCAGTTTCCTCCGCCACCCGAGCCGTAGCCCACGCCAACCGTCCCGCGACCGCCGGACTGATCGTCGCCGCCGATCCCGCCACTCCCCAAGCCAAGCGGCGTGTTGGCGCCGTTGGGCGCGATGTGGTTTGCAAAGATGGACTGGATTTCGCCGGACTGCGGCGACGCACCTGTAATCAGCAGGTCGCCGGCCGCGCCGGTCGCCGTGCCGCCCAGCGGCGGCGTCGGAAACGTCGCATCATTTCCGGTCCCGCCGCCAACGCCGCCCGTCGCTTGAACGGTCGTGATCGCGCCACCCGAGAACGACGATGTTCCGCCATTCCCGCCCGCCGTTGGCGCCGATGTGCCGGCCGTCCCCGCAGCTCCGGTCGTCACCGTGTAGCCCGTGCCGCTGGCGAGAGTCTGCGTAGACACGGCCACGGCACCGGAGGCGCCACCCTGCGATGAGCGAACGGCGCTAGAACCGATGCCGCCGGAGCCGCCGCCGGCCCCAACCACGGTGATCTTATGCGGGACTGAAGCCGTCGCGGTGAACGTGCCAGATGCCGTGAAGACTTGGCGGTTGTATGTTCCGACGTTGGATACCGGCCGGTCGATGACCATATCCGTGCCGTCATATCGCACGACGACGAACATGCCGCTTTTGATGTCGCCCGCCGCGATAGCGGTTTTGCCCGCAGTCGTGAACCTCTTCAGATTCTTGGCGCCAAGACCGTTGATGTTGATGTCGTCGCTGCCCGCGGAATCCTGGTGCGCCTTGAAGCAGAACGCCTCGCCGCCGACGTAGGCCGTCGGATAGGTCGTGTTGACGGGCGTATAGATGTAGTGGCCCGACGCTCCGGTGGTCGTGACCGTCCCGTTGATGCGATTCCAGAACCGCTTCACCGTCGCCATGATGCCGCGCCAGATCGGCTCGGCCTGGCTCGGCACCGTTCCGCTCGGCGCCCCGTCGGGGGCCGGCTGCGTGTTTGACGCGTCGGTCTCCGACCACTTGTTCGTTGTCGTATCGTCCAATTCGACTGCCATATGTCTTGGTCCTTCACATGTGGACGAGGCCGGTGCTTTGGCGCGAAAGCCCGGGTCGTTGAGGCGCCCTTTTTGAGGGAGTGAGCCGATGCGGCTATGTGATGCCCGTCTTGCGGGCTATCGGCCGGCCTGGTTGCGCACGAGCGCTCACAGGAACGGGAGAAGGCCACCGATGCCGGCGCCGCCGAGCGCGCCGAAGCCCGAGCCGATTCCGAGCGACGGGCCGAGCATCCCGCCGAGGAGACCACCGCCCACAGCCCCGGAAAGCGCGTTCCCGGTCGGATTGGTAAAATACGGCTGCTGCACCGTGGTCGTGCCGCCGTAATTGCCGCCGACCAGGGCGGCGTAGTTGTTGAGCTGCTGATACGGCAGTTGCTGCTGGTAGTTCCAACGGGCGACAGCGTCGTTGATCTGCTGCTGCTGCTGATTTTGCAATTGCGCACCGGCGTCGGAGATGGCGCCGATGTTCTGGTACTGCAGGCCTTGAGTCTGCGGCGCCAGGCCGGCCGCCTTGAGCTGGTTGTTGCGTTCGGCCTCGTACATCTGTGCCGCGATGTTGCCGAGAGCGTCCGTCGCCCCCATCGACACGGCGCGGGCGGTCCCAGGGTTGTTCATGGAGTTGCCCTGGTTGAACTGCGATTCGAGCCCTGGAACGACCTGCGACAGCACGTTCTGCTGGAGGTCGCTGAAAAACGGATTGAACTGCGAGCCGCCGGGCAGGTAGGCGCCGGATGCGGTGTCCACGATCTGCTGTGCACTCGTGTTCGCAACCGACCCCGGACCGTTGAGGTTGCCGAGTCCGGTGCTCTGCTCGAGATTGATCGCCTGCAGCTGCGGGGCGGTGAGACCAGCGACCGTCGAGCCGGGATAGAAGCTGGGATTGTAATTGTGCTCGCGCTGTCTCAGTTTGCGTTTACGTCCTGGACGCGCCATGGCTTGCCCTTTCGTTGGTGCCGCGTTGCTGAGTCGATCTTCGCCGCGAGCGCCGCCCGCGCCCGACTGACCCGCGATTTCGCCGTGCCCTCGGCACATCCGAGGATGTCGGCGCAGTCCCGATAGGACAGCTCGTAGAGCTGCAGCTCGATCGCTTGGCGGAACCGCGGCTTCAGCGACCGGATGGCCGCGATCAGCCGCTTGTACTCGAGGGCGGGCTCCTGCGCCGGCGGCTGGACGCTGCCGGCGCCGATATAGCCGCGCATGATGTGGACCCGGTCGCGGCGGACCCTCTCGCGGTCCATGAACTCATGGCGCATGATCGTGCACAGCCAGGCCCGGAAGTTCGTGCCTTCGACGAACCGGGCCCGCGCCGCCCACGCCTTGAGCAGCGTCCCCTGGACCAGATCCTCGGCATCGGCCCGGTTGTGGGTGAGGTTCCGCGCGTATCCCGCGAGGACACGCGCAAACGGGCGATAAAGCTCCGTGAAGCGATCGCGCGTCATGGCGCCTTCGGCCGCGCGATCACGTAGGCCGTGGCGCAATGATCCGCGCAATAGGGCTTGCCCCGGACCGCGCGCCGGTCGCAGGACCGGAATTCCGCCTTTCGGGGATCGCCGATCGGCCAGGCACAGGTCGCCTTGCCCAAGCCGCGACCCGCGTAATCCTCGCGTTGGGCGCGGCGGACGGTCGCCCGCGGATTGAGCGGATCGCGGCCGAGGTCCGGTGCGGACGCGCCGTTCGACGGCGTCGGTCGCTTTACTTGAGAAGTCGCGGCCGCCCAGGGATGAGGCTTGAGAGAGCTGCGATGGGTGATGCGCTTGATCGGGCTCGGCCGCGGATCGAGCCGCAGCCGATGCACCTTGCCGACCACGGCGGACTTCGAGACCCCCAGCCGCCGGCCGATCTCCGCCGCGGTCCGTCCCTCGCGCCACATGCGCGAGAGGTCCGACATCTGCTCCGGCGACCAGCCCATCACGCCCACCCACGCCGGCGACGACGCTGTGAGCCGGGTGACTCCAAAAAAGCGGCGGGACGCCCGTCGAGAGCGCCCCGCCAGTCACCCGCACCGGGGAGGGGACGCCGTGCGGCGGCGTCGGTGCGGAGCTCCAAACCGATGACATGGACGACAGCCATGGCCCCTGCCCTCCCCGTCCGTGAGCCCGCGCGGAGGGCGCGGCCCGGCGCCACCACCCCGAGAGGGGTCGTCCCGCCGCACCTGAAGATGATCGCCGACTCGTTCATGTGTGTACGCACTGTACGCTAAAAAAGTACAGTTTCAACGGAAAAAGAGTACACGCAAAATGCGAACGAATGCGTAAGATGGGCGGGATGGAGCAGCCGTCCAAAGCCGCCAGGGATTTGAAGGCGTTACGCGAGCAGGCGGGGGTGTCCGTCCGCGAGGCGGCGAGGGAGCTCGACATCAGCCCGAGCGGCTACAAGCATTATGAGGACCGGTTCAAGGACGAATGGCTGCCGCTGACGCTGATCAGCAAGCTGGTGCCGCTGTTCCAGCGCGGCGGCGTGGAGCCGGCGCGAACGCGGGCGCTGGCGGGCCTGATCGACGAGCCTTACGCGCCGGAGGCCGAGGCGCCGACGCTGCGCTCGAACGTCCGCGGATTCGCGCAGGCGCCGGCCGTCGGCTCGTGGGCGCGCGACCTGCCGGTGTACGGCACCGCGATCGGCGGCCGCGAAGATCACGGCAATGTCCGGGGCGCCTTCGAATTCAACATGGGGGACGTCGTCGACTACATCCGGCGGCCGCCGCGACTCGACGGCGTCAAAGCGGCGTTTGCGGTCTTCGCGGTCGGCGAATCGATGGTGCCGCGGTTCCGGCCGGGTGCGCCCGTGATCGTGCACCCCGGCGTCCAGCCCGCGATCGGCGACGATGTCCTGGTCGAGCTCCGGCCGCTGCGCGACGGCGACCCCCACCCGGGCCTGTTGAAACGCCTGGTCTCGCGGAACGACCAGCGGCTGCGGCTCGAACAGTTCAATCCGCCGGACAACAACATCGTCGTCATGATGAAGCGCGTCCTGCGCGTGTACCGCGTGGTGCCGTACGAGGAGCTGTTCGCGTTCTAGCGCGGCAGCGGCGGCTCCGCGCGTCTCCCGACGGCGCCTGTGCGCATCGGTGACAGTTTGCGCAAGATGAGCCGCATCCGGAAAACTTGCGCGGGTTTGCGGTGCATCGCGCCACCCGCCCGCATTTGTTCGCCTTGTCATGGCTTTATCAAAGCCATTTCTTTTTAGTCGTTTGTCTTAATTCACGTAATCCACCGGCAAACGTGCGGATCACTTCGTTTTTATTACGTTCCCCTGTCGATCCAGGTGTTAATTTTTCGGTCGGGCGGCAGAAGACCCGCCCCCGCGGTCGGGCGTCGCGGCCCGATCGCCAGGCGCCTCTGTCGAGAGTCAGGGGGAGAACCGCCATGATCAGGCCGAACGACGGTCATCCGCTGCCGCGAACCGGTACGTTCCTGATCTATGTCGACGACGACAGCCTCGAGCCTCAGTACCGGCGCGGAGCGGCACTGTATGTCGACAAACGCCAGCAGCCCCGGCCGGGCGACGCGGTGGTTCTCGTTGCCGGCGGCGGGCCGATCATCGCGGTCCTCGTCGAACGCTCGCCATCGGCGGTGCGAGTCCGGCAGCGCGGACTCACGGCGACCTTCGCCGCCGCCGCCGTCTCGGCCATCTATCGCGCGGCACCGCTGGTCGAGCTGCTGATGTAGCGACTCGCCACGCCGTACGCATTTTACGAGACAATGCTTGACGTTTGTACGCTTATTGCGTACATCCGGCTCATGCCGGCGTCCGCCCTCCCCCACCCCGACGTCATGCCCAGCCGGCAGCGCCGGCTCGAGGGCCTGCGCGCGGCGCTGGTCGAAACCCGGAAATCCTGGTGCTGGTGGTGGGGCAAGTTCTGGACGTTGCGGTGGGAGAACACCCTCCGCCGCCCGTCCTGGCGGGTCGAGGAAGAGACGAGGGCCTGGCAGCGGATGCGCGAAGAGGTGGGGCGCTATGCGGCGATCAAGGCGCAGATCCGCGATATCGAGCGCTCGGACGCGCCGGCGGGGGCGCTGGAACCCCATCCCGGGCCCCCATGTCCGCGATATGGACGCGACTAGCGAGCCCTGTATACTCCGCCGCCATAAGCCGGGGGCCAACCCGGCGGGAGCAAGCATCTGTCAGGAACGGGAAAACAGGGCAGCGTCCGCGGGCGCGATCGACTTAAGCATGTCCGACTACATTCTGGAGACGGCGGGACTCACCAAGGAGTTCCGCGGGTTCGTCGCCGTGAACAATGTGAACCTGAAGGTTCGCCGTGGCACGATCCATGCGCTGATCGGCCCCAACGGCGCCGGCAAGACAACCTGCTTCAATCTCCTCACCAAGTTCCTGACCCCGACCCGCGGCCGCATCGTCTACAAGGGCCGCGAAATCACCGGCGCCCGGCCGGCTGACATCGCCCGCCTGGGCCTCGTCCGCTCGTTCCAGATCTCGGCGGTCTTCCCGCACCTGTCCGTCCTGGAGAACGTGCGTATCGCCCTGCAGCGCAAGCGCGGCAGCTCGTTCGACTTCTGGCGCTCGGCACGGGCGCTGGATGCGCTGAACGACCGGGCGCTGGAGCTGATCGACGCCGTCGGGCTGTCGGAGTTCGCGTCCGCGACCGCCGTCGAGCTGCCCTATGGCCGCAAGCGCGCCCTCGAGATCGCCACCACCCTGGCGCTCGATCCCGAGATGATGCTGCTGGACGAGCCGACGGCAGGCATGGGCCACGAGGACGTCGACCGCATCGCGGCCCTCATCAAGAAGGTGGCGGCGAGCCGCACCGTGCTGATGGTCGAGCACAATCTCAGCGTCGTGTCGAACCTGTCCAACACCATCACCGTGCTGGCGCGCGGCGAAGTGCTGGCCGAGGGCGATTACGCCAGCGTGTCGCGCAATCCCGACGTCGTGCAGGCGTATCTCGGGTCCGGCCATGCCTGACGCGCACGTCACCACCGCCCTCCTCAACGTCCAGGGGCTGAATGCCTGGTACGGCGAGTCCCACATCCTCCACGGCATCGATTTTCACGTCATGCCGGGCGAGGTGGTGACCTTGCTCGGCCGCAACGGCGCCGGGAAGACCACGACCCTGAAGGCGATCATGGGCATGGTCGGCCGGCGGACCGGCTCGGTCACCTACGAGGGCAAGGAGACGATCGCGCTGCCGTCGAACCGCATCGCGCGTCTCGGCCTCGCGTTCTGCCCCGAGGAGCGCGGCATCTTCGCCAGCCTCGACGTCGAGGAGAACCTGCTGCTGCCGCCCGCGGTCCGGCCCGGCGGCCTCGCCGTCGCCACGATTTTCGAGTTGTTCCCCAACCTCAAGGAGCGCCTGCACAGCCAGGGCACCAAACTGTCCGGCGGCGAGCAGCAGATGCTGGCCATCGCGCGCATTCTGCGCACCGGCGCCCGTCTCCTGCTGCTGGACGAGCCAACCGAAGGCCTGGCGCCGGTGATCATCCAGCAGATCGGGCGCACCATCCAACGGCTGAAGGCCGAGGGCTTCACCATCCTGCTGGTCGAGCAGAATTTCCGCTTTGCGGCGACCTTGGCCGACCGCCATTATGTGGTCGATCGGGGCAAGGTCATCGACATGATTCCGAACGCGCAGCTCGAAGCCAACATGGGCAAGCTGCACGAGTATCTTGGCGTTTAAAACGGGAGAGGAGTACGTCCCCATGAAGTTCACGCGCATATTCACGCTAGCCGCCGTAGTCGCGCTCTGCGCCGGCGCAGCAAGCGCTCAAAATACCGACGGCGTGGTCAAGATCGGCATCTTGACCGACATGTCCAGCCTCTACACCGACTTGGCGGGATCCGGTTCGGTGTTGGCGGCGCGCCTCGCGGTCGAGGATTTCAAGGCCGCGGAAAAAGGCCTTAAGGTCGAGGTCATCAGCGCCGATCACCAGAATAAGCCGGACGTCGGCTCCAGCGTCGCGCGCCAGTGGTTCGACGTGGATAAGGTCGACGTGATCGTCGACACGCCCAACTCCGGCGTCGCCCTCGCGGTCAACCAGGTGACCAAGGAAAAGAATAAGGTGTTTCTGGTCTCGGGTGCCGCGGCATCGGATCTGACCGGTCCTCAATGCTCGTCGAATACCATTCACTGGACCTACGACACCTGGGCCCTTGCCAACGGAACCGGGAACGCGATCGTCAAGACAGGCGGCGACTCTTGGTTCTTCCTGACCGCCGACTACGCCTTCGGGCTGGCCCTCGAGCGCGACACGGAGGCCGTGGTGCTGAAGAACGGCGGCAAGGTCCTCGGCAAGGTGCGGCACCCGCTGAATACGGCGGACTTCTCGTCATTCCTGCTGCAGGCCCAGGCGTCCAAGGCGAAGATCATCGGCCTCGCGAACGCCGGCGGCGACACGACCAACTCGATCAAGCAGGCGGCGGAGTTCGGCATCGTGAAAGGTGGTCAGAGCCTCGCCGGACTTCTGGTGTTCCTGACCGATGTCCACGGTCTTGGCCTAGAGACCGCCCAAGGCCTGATCATGACCGAAGCCTGGTACTGGGACATGAATGACAACAACCGCGCCTTCGCCAAGCGGATGGCTGCGGGGAACAAGGGTATTTACCCGACCATGGTTCATGCCGGTGTGTACTCGGCGGTCACGCACTATCTAAAGGCCGTGGAAGCGCTGAAGAGCGACGCGGACGGCTCCGCCGTCGTCGCGAAGATGAAGGCGACGCCCACCGACGACCCGCTGTTCGGCAAGGGCACGATCCGCCAGGACGGCCGCAAGATCCACGACATGTACCTGTTCGAGGTCAAGAAGCCGTCGGAATCGAAGGGGCCGTGGGACTACTACAAGCTGCGCGCCACGATCCCGGCTGATCAGGCGTTCCGGCCGGTCAACGCGGGAAACTGCCCGCTGGTGAAAGGCTGACATCGACGTCGGCGTGAGGAGCCGCGGCTCCTCACGCCGACCGCGTCGAATCTCCGATGATCGAGCTTCTCGGCATTTCACCGCAAGCGCTCTTCGGTCAGCTCCTGATCGGGCTGATCAACGGCTCGTTTTACGCGATCCTGAGTCTCGGGCTGGCGGTCATATTCGGCCTGCTGAACATCATCAATTTCACGCACGGCGCCCAGTACATGATGGGCGCGTTCTGCGCCTGGTTCCTGCTCCAGTATGCCGGACTAAGTTACTGGTGGGCCCTGATCCTTGCTCCGCTCGCCGTGGGGATCACGGGCATCGTTATCGAGCGGCTGTTCCTCAAGCAGCTCTATAAGCTCGACCACCTCTACGGGCTGCTGCTGACCTTCGGAATCGCGCTGATCGTCGAAGGGTTGTTCCGGAACGAATTCGGGTCCTCGGGCCAGCCCTATCGCATCCCCGGCGAGCTCACGGGCGGCAACAATCTCGGCTTCATGTTCCTGCCCAACTACCGCGCGTGGGTAGTCCTGGCGTCCCTGGGGGTGTGCCTGGCCACTTGGTATGTGATCGAGCGCACCAAGCTCGGCTCGTACCTGCGCGCCGCCACCGAGAACCCGGCCCTCGTCCAGGCCTTCGGCGTCAACGTGCCGCGCATGATCACGCTGACCTACGGCTTCGGCGTGGCGCTGGCGGCGTTCGCCGGCGTGCTGGCGGCACCCATCTACCAGGTGAGTCCCCAGATGGGTTCGAACCTGATCATCGTCGTGTTCGCCGTCGTGGTGATCGGCGGCATGGGCTCGATCATGGGCTCGATCGTCACCGGCTTCGCGCTCGGCGTCATCGAAGGCCTGACCAAGGTCTTCTATCCGGAAGCGTCGAACACCGTGATCTTCGTCATCATGGCCATCGTCCTGCTGATCAAGCCGGCGGGCCTCTTCGGGCGGGCGCACTGACATGGTCGACGTGACCAGCGGCAGGCTCACCGCCCCCGTCGTCGTGGTGGCACGCCACCAATACATCGCGTTCGCGGTGATGATGGCGTTCTTCGTGGTCGCGCCGTTCTTCGTCTATCCGATCTTCCTCATGAAGGCGTTGTGCTTTGCGCTATTCGCCTGTGCCTTCAATCTGCTGATCGGCTATGCCGGCCTGCTCTCGTTCGGCCACGCGATGTTCATGGGCTCGGCCAGCTACGCGGCTGCCTACGTGGCGAAAGAAGGCCTATCTATCGAAAGCCTCAGAATCCTATCGATCACGATCCCTATTCATCTACACCTACCGCCATTCCCACCTGAGTTGGCGATCTTATTTGGAACGGCTTGCTCCGGAGTGCTTGGTATTGTGGCGGGCAAGCTTGCGATAAAACGCCAGGGGATCTACTTCGCGATGATCACGCTGGCGCTGGCGCAGATGATCTACTTCTTCTGCCTTCAGGCGAAATTCACCGGCGGCGAGGACGGCATCCAGAAGGTGCCGCGCGGTCACCTGTTTGGCACCATCGACCTTGGCAACGACCTCACACTGTATTTCTTCGTGCTGGCGGTGTTCCTGTTCGGCTTCCTGCTGATCTACCGGACCATCCATTCGCCGTTCGGTCAGGTCCTGAAGGCCATCCGCGAGAACGAGCCGCGCGCGGTGTCGCTCGGCTACCGGGCCGATCACTACAAGCTGATCGCGTTCGTGCTGTCGGCGACCCTCGCCGGCCTCGCCGGCGCCACCAAGGCGATCGTCTTCCAGCTCGCCTCGCTCACCGACGTGAACTGGCCGATGTCCGGCGAGGTCGTGCTGATGACCCTGCTCGGCGGCCTCGGCACGGTGTTCGGGCCGGTCGCCGGCGCGTTCATCGTCATCTCGCTGGAAAACTACCTCGCCCAGCTCGGCGCCTGGGTCACCATCGTGCAGGGGATCATCTTTGTGGTCTGCGTGCTGACCTTCCGCCGCGGCGTCATCGGCGAGCTTGGACGGATCTTAAAGAAATCGCTTTGACGCGATGCGGCGCCTGGCAGGCGTTACAGGCCCAGATAATCCATCTTGCCGACGTCGACCCCGTTATGCCGCAGGATCGCGTAGGCGGCGGTGACGTGAAAGTAGAAGTTCGGCAGCGCGAAGCGCAGCAGATAGGTCGCGCCTGAGAACTTCGTCTCCTCGCCCCGCAACTTCAACGTGACGGTCCGATCGGCGCTGCCGGTCACCTTGGTGGCGTCGACGGTGCGCAGGAAGGCCTCGGTCTTGGCAATCCGTTGCTGCAGTTCCGCAAACGTCGTCTCGGTGTCTGGAAAACTGGGCACATCGACTCCGGCCAGCCGTGCGGCGCAGCCCTTGGCCGTGTCGCTGGTGATCTGGACCTGCCGGGCGAGCGCGTACATGTCGGGGGCCAGCCGCGCGTTGATGAACACAGCCGGATCGATCTTTTTCGCCTCGGCGTGCGCTGCGGCTTTCTTCAGGATCGCCGACAGGGCGTTCAGGCCATGGATCAGGGCGCCGATGGAGGCATCGTACATGGGGAGTGACATTCGCGGGTGCTCCGAACAAGTGAACCAGGATTGATCGCGCCAGGCTATACTTTCTATAGTAGCTGCGCGATGTCTAGTAAGCACCTTTTCGATAAATAGGTACCTCATGGATAGTAAGCGGCGCCCGCGCTCCCCAGGCTACGATGCGTTCCGGTGCTCCTGCCCCTCGCACACCGTTCTCGACGTCCTGGCCAACAAATGGGCGCACCTCGTGATCTGCGCGCTGCGCTCCGACACTGTCCGCTTCGGCGAGCTCGCCCGCCGGTTGGAGGGGATCACGCCGAAGATGCTGACCCACACGCTGCGCCTGCTCGAGCGCGATGGCTTGGTCCACCGGGAGGTTTATCCGGTCATTCCGCCCCGCGTGGATTATCAGCTGACGAAGCTGGGACAAGACCTCGTGGGTCTCCTTGATGCCATCCTGCGCTGGTCGGAACGCCATGTGCCGGAGATCCTGAAGGCACGCGATGCCGCGTCCAGGGCGGGCGGCAAGCTCATGGCACCTGCGCCGTCGCCACCCCGCCGCCGGAACGTCCCGCTCGCCTGACGTAGCCCCTACTCTTGCGTGTCTGGTCGGTTCATGCGTGAATAGTCCACGTCCGCCCTAGTTCGGGCGAAAAGGGACGCTGGACGCCTCGGGGCGCCGGCGAGATGGAGGGAACCCATGTCGAAGACCAGCCGTACGGGCGTCGACCGCCGTAAATTCCTCAAAGGAGCAGCACTGGCCGGTGCAGCGACCCTCGCCGCGCCGCCGGTTCCGGGCCAGGCCCAATCGACCGCTCCCGCCGCCGGTGCTGCGGCCGGTTCGACTCCGCTCCCGACCGCGCAGACCGCGGCCGCTGAGACCGGCGCTCCCGCCCATGTCCGCGTTCTGACGCAGGAGACTTGCGGCTCCGACTTCATGGTCGATTGCATCAAGTCGCTGGGGATCGAATACATCTGCTCCAACCCCGGCTCGAGCTTCCGCTCGCTGCAGGACTCGATTATCACCTACGGCGGCAACAAGAGCCCCGAATTCATCATGTGCTGCCACGAGGAATCGTCGGTCGGCATGGCGCATGGTTACGCCAAGATCGAAGGCAAGCCCGCCGGCGTGTTCGCGCACGGCACGGTCGGCCTGCAGCACGCCGCGATGGGCATCTACAACGCCTATTGCGACCGCGTCCCCGTCTACATGGTCATCGGAAACGGCCTCGACGCGACCAAACGCCGGCCCGGCGTCGAATGGCTGCACACCGTGCAGGACGCCTGCGCGATGGTCCGCGACTTCACGAAATGGGACGACACGCCGGCGTCGCTCCAGCACTTCGCCGAGTCGGCCGTCCGCGCGTACAAGATCGCAACCACGCCGCCGATGGAGCCCGTCGTGCTCGTGGCCGACGGCGAGCTGCAGGAAAATCCGATTCCGCCGGATGAAAAGCCGCGCATTCCGAAGCTGCCGCGCACCGCACCGCCGCAGGGCGACAGCGGCGCCGTCGCCGAAGCGGCGAAGCTGCTGGTGGATGCCGAGAACCCGGTGATCCTCGCCGACCGCTGTGCGCGGACGCCGGCCGGCATCGGGCTGCTCGTTCAGCTCGCCGAGGCGCTGCAGGCGCCGGTGTGCGACCTCGGCGGCCGGATGAACTTCCCGTCCCGCCACCCGCTGAACCAGTCCAACCGGACGCGGGCGCTGGTGCAGCAGGCCGATGTCATCCTCGGCATCGAGATGACGGATTTCTGGGGTGCGACGAACGAATTCGAGGATCAGCTCCACCGGACGTCGAAGTCGGTCATCAAGGATGCGACCAAGCGCATCAGCCTCAGCTCCACCGACCTCAACCACAAATCCAACTATCAGGACTTCGAGCGCTTCGCCGATGTCGATGTCGCGATCACCGGCGATGCCGAGGCGACGCTGCCGGCCCTGATCGAGGCGGTGAAGCGCCAGATCGACGCCGGTCGCCGCTCGACCCTGGACGACCGCGGCCGCAAGCTCGGCGCGGCCCACAAAGGCTTGCTCGAGCGGGCGCGCGCCGATGCCGCTGTCGGCTGGGATGCCAGCCCGATCAGCACCGCCCGCATGTGCATGGAAGTGTGGAACCAGATCAAGGGCGAGGACTGGTCGATGGTGTCGCCGACCGGCGGCGTCTCGCGCTGGCCGCAGCGGCTCTGGGACTTCCAAAAGCACTATCAGCACATCGGCGATTCCGGCGGCTACGGGGTCGGCTATGCCGCGCCGTCCTCCGTCGGCGCCGCCCTCGCCAATCGCAAATACGGGCGCCTGACGGTGTCAATCCAGCCGGACGGCGACCTCATGTACGCCCCCGGCGTGCTGTGGACCGCCGCCCACCACAGGATCCCGATGCTCGCAGTCATGCACAACAACCGGGCCTATCACCAGGAAGTGATGCACCTGCAGCGGATGTCGAATCGCCGCAACCGCGGCGTCGAGATGGCTTCGGTGGGCTGCGCGATCACCGGGCCGAATATCGACTACGCCAAGCTGGCGCAGAGCATGGGCTGGTATGCCGAGGGCCCGATCAGCGATCCGAAGGACCTTGGGCCGGCGCTGCAGCGCGCCATCGCCGTCGTCAAACGCGGCGAGCCCGCGATGGTCGACGTCGTCACCCAGCCGCGCTGAGAGGGATCATGAGCACGCGTTTCATTCTCGGCGCCACCGTCGTTGCTGCTGTTCTCTCGCTGGGGACCGCGGCTTGGGCCCAGGGAGCCGCCCCCTCGGGCAATGCCGACCAAGGCAAACGGCTGTTCGTGAACGACGGCTGCTATCAATGCCACGGCTATGTCGGACAGGGCGGGAATGCCGGCCCGCGCCTGGCCCCGGCGCCGGTCGCCTTCGAGGCCTTCTCGAAGCAGCTGCGCGAGCCGCAGCACGACATGCCGCCCTATGGCGAGAAGATCCTCTCCGACAAGGATGCGGCGGATATCTACGCGTACTTGCAGACGGTGCCGAAGCCGCCGGCGGTCAAGGATATCCCGCTTCTGAACCAGTAGCGGTTTAGAGTCCGAGCCGCCGGGCGACCTCCAGGACGCGCTCGGCAGATCGAACCACCGGCCGGTCGATCATCTTGCCGTCGAGTTGCAGCACGCCCGACGATTGGGCCATGGCATCGCGGACCCGCTTGGCCCAGGCAATCTCCTCCGCGGACGGTGTGAACGCCGCATGGATGCCGGCGATGTGCTTGGGATGGATCGCAGCTTTGCCGGTGAAGCCGAAGCTCCGCGCGCGCTGCGCCTCGGCACGGGCGCCCGCCTCGTCGGCGATATCCGGATAAGGCGTGTCCATGGCGCCGGTGCCGGCGCACGCCGCGGCTTGGATGATCCGGCCCCGCGCGTAAATGAGCGGTTCCCACTCCAACGCGCAACCGAGCTCTGCCGACAGATCCATCGCACCGAAGAACAGGAAGCCGTCGGGGGCGGCGGCACGCGCGATCTCGGTCGCGTTCTCCAGCGCCAGGGCCGTTTCGACGATGGCGATGATCGGGACGGCCGCCGATCCCAGCCGCTGCCAGGTTTCGGCTATATCCGTGGCGCCGTCGATTTTCGGCAGGACCACATAGGCCGGCTTGGCGCCGGCTGCGGCCAAGGCAGCCGCGTCGCGCGGACCGTCGTCGCCGCGGATCGGATTGATCCGCACCGCGATCGTCGCACCCGGCGGCGCCGCGTGCAGCGCCTCGATGGCCATGCGGCGACCGTCCGCTTTGCGATCCGGGGCGACCGAATCTTCGAGGTCGATGCACACGATGTCGGCGCCTGCCGCGACCGCCTTGGCAACGCGCTCCGGTCGCAACGCGGGCACGAACAGGAGAGACCTGGTCAGCATGGCGGCCACCCTAAGAGCGCGGCCGCAGCCCGTCAAACCCCGCAAAAAACGGCATTGGCGGCTTTAACCATGGTTGCGCGGCATTTTGCGCTCGTCGCATCGGCTGTGATAACCTTCGGCACCTTGCCGGAGTGAGCAAATGGCGCGAGATCGCGCGGGCCCGCTTCGGCGGCGTCGCATGGCGGATCAGAAGAGGTCTCGGGGGTGGCATGGATGGGCGAGCCGGATCGACGCGCGTGCGCCGCATGAGGCGGCCGTGAGCACCGTGTCCCAGGCGCGGCGGCGGTTCAGCCACGCGGAGCTCCACAAGGTCATCGAGCTTCATCATCGCTTCCGCAGCGGGCGGTCCGGCGGCGTCCGGGCACTGCTCGCATTCGCCGATCTCTCCGGCCTCGCCATGGCCGGCTGCAATCTGTCGGAAGCCGACTTGAGCGGCGCCAGCTTGCGCGGCGCGAACCTCTCCGAATGCAATCTCGACCGGGTGACGCTGTTCGGCGCCGACCTGCGCGATGCCGACCTGGAAGGCGCCACACTGATCGCCGCCAACCTTCGCGGCGCCTGCCTGCGCGGCGCCAACTTGACCCGCGCGAATCTGTTCAAGGCCGATCTTCGCGACGGCTCCATCGCGCGGGCCGACATGGGCGGCAATCTTCACATGATGGCCATCAAGGCCGGCCCCGCAGAAATGCAGGAGGCCCGCCTCGTCAACGCAAACCTGACCGACGCGGACATGAGCGGAGTCATCGCGACGCAAACCGACTTCACGGATGCGATCATGCGGGGCGCCAAGCTCACCCGCGCCAACCTACAGAACGCGAAACTGGCTGGCGTCAACCTCGAGGGCGCCGATCTGTCCGCGACCAACATGCGTGGCGCCGATTTGGAGGGAGCGGTGCTGACCGGTGCCAAGACCGATCTCGCCGACTTCTACGGCGCGACGCTGAAAGACATCCTGACCGACAAGCCGGTCGGAAAGACGCTCGACGCCCTCGGCATGCCGCTCGACGAGCTCGTTGGCCTGCATCTCGAATGGGTAAATACCGGCGGCAAGCGCGGCAGGGCAGCCGACCTCAGCGAGTGCGATCTGCGCAAGGGTCCATCCCTCATGCGCGCCAACCTCACCGCGCTGCGCGCCGAGAAAGCGACCTTCTACGGCCTCGACCTCGAGGGAGCGATGCTGCAGGGTGCGAAGCTCATGGGCGCCGACCTGCGCACCTGCCGCCTTGCCGCCGCCGACATGCGGGGGGCGCAGCTCCAGGGCGCCTTGCTCAATCACGCCGATATGCGCGACGCCAATCTCGACCCGCTGATCCTCAGCGACGACCGCCTGTTCCCGACCAATCTCGAAAGCGCGCAGATCCGCTGCGCCGACCTGCGCGGGGCGCGGCTGCGCAAAGCGATCCTGCGCGGGGCCGATCTGACCGAGGCGAATTTGTCCAACGCCGACCTCCAGGATTCCGCCCTGGAAGGGGCCAAGATGACCTTGCGACCCACCAAGAAGGCGAGCTAACGCACCGCCCTCTAGCTGGTCGCTTTTTGGATGACTCTGGGGCCATCCGCCGGCAGGGGAATTTCGTAGACCGCCGGTTTCGCTTCGAACGTGGCGAGCTGCTCCGGCCGCAGGCCCAGCTCGATCGGCTCGGCGTCCTCGCGCTTGGCCTTGCCGCGAAGGTTGAACACCTCGTGGTGGTAGCCGTGTTTGTCTTCGATCACGTATTTCACGGCCGGGTAGGTCTTGCCGCCGATGGTCCCGCTCGTCACCAGCGAGCGGATCTCCTGTATCGCGTGCTCGCCGATGACCGTCCCGGTCAACCGCGAGAAGAGCTTGTCCGCGCGCGCGATGAACAGCAGCGGGTCCAGCATCGTCGTCACCGGATCGAGCGGGCGCTGGAAATTGCCGACCAGGATCTGTTCCGCCTGCGCCTTGCTGATCATACGAGCGAGCGTGATCGTCACGTCGCCGACGATATACTCGAAGCCGCGCGGCTTGGTCCCCTCCACCTGGTGGTAGGAATAGTGCGACCCGACGCTGAAGCAGGCACGCAGCCGCGGCACCAGCTTGCTGGTCTCGCCGGCGGCGTGCCGGGCGAGTGCGTTGTCGACCAGGATCAGCAGCAAGGTGGCGTAGGTTCGTAAGTCCGCTTCCAGCCCGCGCGCCCGGTTCCAAACGTAGAAGCCGTCACCGACCGTCGAGCGCGCCAGCTCGATCTCGAAGCCTGCATCGCCCATCTTCTTCGCCGCGTTATTGATGCTGTATTCGAGCGAATTCAGCTGCGCCACCTGCTCAATCGGCTCGACCTTCGAGAACCCGACGATGTCGAACAAGATCACCGCGCGGTACTCGGTCTGTACGATCGAGTAGCGCCGGATCACGCTATCGATCGCTTCGGGATCCACCTCGCCTTTCGCCCGATCGGTACCGATCTTGAACGGAAGCGAGAGCGACAGCGGCCTGGCCTTCAGATTCTTGCAGGTCTCCTCGAACGTGCGCGCATCCATCATCCGGCGGCCGTGCAGCATGCGCGGGGTCGCCGTCGCCTGCCCCAGCACGCGATAGCAAGGTGCCAGGCAGACCTGGAGTCCCGAGGCGTCGGCCATCCAGCCGACGACCATGTTCTTGCCGAGCTTCCACGAATTATGGACCGCGATGTCAACTTCGCGCAGTCCTTCCCGAATTTGATCGAGATCGACCATGCCGCCCCGACTTTATTCTTCAGGCCACCTTATGCCCCGCCCGGAGCGGGAACACCAGTGACCCCCGTCACTCGGCTTATCAGCGGTCGGTTAATTTTTTGCTGTCGATCTCGGCCCCGGCCCGGGCGGCCTCCGCCGTCTCATGGTCCCGCTCCGCCTTGGGCCGGCCGAATTTCGCCCGGTTGGCCGCCGCGGCGGCTTCCGCCTCTTTCCGGCCCCGCTGCTTACGGCGCTGGCGCAGGTTGATGACGGCGGCCATGGATCACGCCGCGCGGCGATCGAACAGCGCTGTGGCAAACCGCGGATAGGTCTCCGCGATCTCCTCGGCAATACGCCCATCCAGCAGCCGCAGATCGCCGTCGTCCGGCGGTGCGGTGGTTGGCACCTCGGTGGGCACATCATAGTCGAAGCCGGTATTAGCGCGCACGCTCTCGGCCGTCTCGCCGGGATGCACGCTGGCCAGCCGGAAGCGGCGGCGATCGCGGTCGAACGCAAATACGCACCGCCCGGTGACCAGCACATGCGGGCCACCCGGCCGATACACGCCGGGCGGGCTGACGCCCGGGGCGCTTATGAAATCCACCTTCGGCACCAGGACCCGCGGCGTGTGCTCTTCCCGGAACAGGATGACGCGAGGGATCATGAAATACAGGTACGCCGAACCGAACGAGCCGGGAAAGCGCTGCTGCCAGCGCGGATAGGCACCGATGCCGACGAGGTTCAGGTTCGCCTCGCCGTCGATCTGGCCACCGCCCAGAAAGAAGGCGTCGATCCGCCCTTGCGCCGCACAGTCGAACAGCTCGCGTCCACCATCGGTGAACTCGTTGTGCCGCAGCGATCCCAGCATGAGGACGCGGACGGCTCCGCCGGATTTTGCCCGGGCCAGCAGCGAGGCCGCCCCCGGGATGGGAGACGAATTGCCGACCGCCACCGTCCGGCAGCCTTGGAGCAGGCGCGCGATCGTGGCGATCAGCAGCTTGGTGCGCTGGATATCCATCTAGGCGGCGGCAGGCCTTGTGTTGAGAAAACCGTCGAGCCACGCGCGGAAACCGGCCTCGGTCCGCGCCGCCTCGGCATAGCGCAGCTGCTCGGCGTCGTCGGCCGGGTATGCATCGGGCAACGCCAGCGGCCAGGCGCCGCGCGGCGCTGCGGCAATGGCCTCGACATAGAGGCCCGGGATCACCCCGGCGGCGGCCACTTCATCGTCGAGCAGCGAGCCATCGACGATCTCCTCGACGGTGACCAAGCTGCGTTCTGCCGCATGCGCCATCGTGACCAACTCGCGGCGGCGACCGATCCAGACATTGCCCTGGCGATCGGCTTTGGCCGCATGGAACAGGGCGATGTCGGGCCTGATCGCCGGCAGGAAGACGATCGGGTCGCCGGCGGCGAACGGATTCTCGCCGACCTTCCAGTCGGCGCGATTGCGCATGATATCGGTGCCGATCAGGCCGCGCAGCGGCATGAACGGTACGCCCTTCTCGCTCGCCTGCAGCGCCGCATGGACGGCCGGGCACGTCGTGTCGCGCATCCGCAAGGTCCCGCTGCGGATCGCGGCGGTAAAACGCGGCGCCAGGCCGAATTCACCGAGCGTCACCGCCGCGGCCTCAAGCTCGGCAACACAGCTGGCCCCGATCAGGACATCCGCTTGCAGACCCGAGGTCGGCACGGCGATCAGACGCAGGTCTTTGGCGTCCCGCCGCACCAGCGCGCGTGTCGCGGCCATGGGAACGCCGCTGTAATCCGGCGGGATCGCCACCAGCAGCCCCGGAGCGATGCGCGCCGCCAGCTGATCGAGCGAGATCACGTCCATGGCGCGATCATAAGCCGATTGCCGACGCGATTCGAGGGGCTCCTCCCACAGAATACCGGCCGACCTCGGTAGTCTCCGGGATCGAATTGGGGGTTTGTGCGGTTTTCCGGCTGGGCGGCCCCTGTTAGCTTCGATGCGCGTCGGGAAATCCTAACAGCCCATCTCATTCCAACTGCGCTCGGCGGGCGGCGCAATTCACGTCGCATATTATCTCGCAACGCTGATCAAGGGGAGGCGGACATGGCGAGCGTTCTGCTGGTTGAGGATCGGGACGACGTGCGCGAGCTCATACGCGATACGATTCAGACCGCGGGTTACCCGCTCGACTGCGCGTCGAGCTGGGCCGACGGATGGCGCATGTTGGCTCAAAAGAAGCATGATGTCGTTGTCGCCGATGTGCGGCTGCCGGACGGGTCGGGGCGCGATCTGGCCCGGCGCGCGGTCGGACTTGGCAAGAAGGCGGTCCTGATCACCGGCCATCCGAACGAGGTGCGGCGCGCTCGCCCGGATATCATCTACCTGCGCAAGCCGTTCCTCATGCGGACGCTGTTGAGAGCGATCGAACAGCATGTCGGCCTTCCGCCCCTTCCCCTCGAAGCACCCGTGCTGGTCTCGCCGCCCGCCGCCGACGCCGGGCCGACCGCATTATCGGCGCTGTCCCTGGCCGCGTTGCCCCTGACCGAGGCCGCGCCGATTTTGTTCGCCGCGGACGACGATCCGCTCGCGGTCGATCCGCTGCCGGCACCGCCACGTTTGCAATAAACCGCTCCGGCCGCGCCTCGCGGCCGATCTGTTCGAAGGTGCACTGCGCCGGCGACTTGTCCGGCCGCCAGCGCATCAGGCGTGTGCCGTGCCGGAAACGGTCGCCGGTGACGTGATCGTAGCAGACCTCGACGACAAGCTCCGGCCGGAGCGGCGTCCATTGCGTCGACCGTTCGGTGCTCCAGCGGCTGGGACCGCCGGGCGCATTGCCGGTGAATCCGGGCGGCTCGGCCAGGGCCTCGAGCCGCTTGGTTAGCGCCTTTCGGTCGGCATTGCGAATGGTCGACGTGAAGCCGACATGGTCGAGCTTGCCATCGCGGTTGTGAAGGCCGAGCAGTAACGAGCCGACCCCTTTGCCACCCTGTTCGTAGCGGAACCCACCGACCACGCAGTCGGCCGTCCTCAGCCGCTTGACCTTCAGCATCGCACGCTCGCCCGGGATATACGGTCCGTCGAGGCGCTTCGCGATCACGCCGTCGAGCGATCCGCCGGCTTCGTCCAGCCACCGCTTCGCCTCGCGGGCGTTCCGGGTATACGGCGTCAGCCGGAGCGGCCCCGGGTCCTTGAGGGACGCGTAGAATTCCTCGAGGCCGGCACGACGTTCGATGAACGGCGCGTCCACCAGGCTGCCGCCCGTCGGGCCCAGCAGGCAATCGAACAGGATGTAAATGGCCGGTGTTTCCGCCGACAGCTTGCGGATGCGGCTTTCCGCCGGATGCAGGCGCATCTGCAGCGCATCGAATGACAGGGTGTCGCCCTGCGGCACGGCGAGCTCGCCGTCGACCACGAAGCGGCGGGCCGGCAGCGCCCGGAGGGATGCGACCATTTCCGGAAAATAGCGCGACAGCGACTTTCCCGATTTCGCCCGCAGCTCCACCGCGTCGCCGGCGCGGAACGCAAGACACCGGAACCCGTCCCATTTCGGCTCGAATTGCCAGTCGGGCCCATCCGGCAGCTTGTCGACCAGCTTCGATTCCATTGGCTGGATGTCGAGCGGCACCGGAAGCGCCGCCAAGCCGCCCTGTGCCGCCTTGCCCTTCGTCATGCCGAACTAACGCAAAGCGTGGCCTCGCGTTCCGAGCTCGTCAGGAGCTCAGCCGCACCCCGCCCCCGAAGCCCGGCAGCCGGTTTGCCAGCACCACGATCGCGAACGTGATGATCAGCATGGTCAGGCCGAGCACCGATATCGCGCCGAGGTCGCCGCTTTCGTTCAAGTCGTAGATTACGACCGAGATCACCTTCGTATCGGCGGTGAACAGCATGATCGCCGCCGAAAGCTCGCGGATCACGCCGATGAAAATAAAGCACCAGCTGGCGATCACGCCGGTGCGCAGCAGCGGTGCCGTGACGTCGCGGAGGGCCCGCAGCCGCGTCGCTCCGAGGATGCGGCTCGCATCTTCCAGCTCAGGATGGACGGCGCGGAACGCCGACTGCAGCTGTTGATAGGCGGCGGGCAGCTGGATGGTGAGGAACGCCAGAAACAGGATCCACAGCGTGCCGTAGAGGATCAGCGGCGGCCGCGTGTAGGCGAGAAACAGCCCGACGCCGAGCACGATCCCCGGGACGGCCACCGGTGCAGTGGCCAGAAAATTGAGCACGCGGTGGCCGGGAATCGCCTCGCGCGCGGTCAGATACCCGATAACCAGCGCCAGCAGTGTTCCGGCCGTCGCAGTCAGAACGCCCAACAGGAACGTGTTCCACATCGCCAGCCGCGTCTGCGAGAACTCCAGGAACACGAACTCGACGTTGTGGAGCGTCAGCGCCGCGAGGCTTAGCGGCTGCGTGGGAAAGCGCGAGAACGCCGCCTTCAGCAGTGCGCCATAGGGCAGGAACACCGGATTCAGCAGCACGATGAAAGCGAGCCCCAGCGTCACCCAGCGGAACGCGCCAAGACGCACGAGGCGCGGATTGCCGCTTCTGCCGCCCACGACCGAATAGCCGCGTCGCCCCAGAATCGCATGCTGGGCGCGCAACAGCACGACCGTCAGTACCAGGAGCGGCATGGCGGCCGCTGCGGCGAGCCCGGGCTTCGGCGGATACTGAAACAGGCTCCAGATTTTCGTGGTCAGGACGTGGAAGCCGGCCGGCAAGGCCAGGATGGCCGGCGAGCCGAACAAGGTGATCGCCTGCAGGAACGCCACCAACGCACCGGCCAGCACGGCCGGCATCGCCAGCGGGATGGTGATCCGGCGCGCCGTGTCCCACATCCCGCCCCCCAGCATCGCCGAGGCGTCCTCGAGATCGCCGGGAATGCGGTCCAGCGCGTTGGCGACAAGCACGAACACGTAGGGAAACGTGTAGCAGGCCATCACGAAGATCACGCCGGGCACCGAGTAGATATTGAACAGGTGCTCGTCGGCGTCGGCGCCGGTCAACCCACGATACCATTGATTCAGCAGCCCGCTGTTGGGTGCCGCCAGCAGTTCCCAGGCGATGGCGCCGAGAAACGGCGGCGTCACCAGCGAGGCCATCACCAGCATGCGGACGACGCCCCGCATCGGCATGTCGGTGCGCGCGACCAGCCAACCCATCGGAGCCGCGACCAGGCAGCAGAGGATCGCGACCGAAGTCGAAATCAGGATCGTCAGCAGCAGCGGATCGAGGAACGTCGGGTCGGTGAACAGCTGAATGAAATTGCCGGCCGTGAGCGCGCCGGCATTGTCGGTCACGCTGTAATAGAGCAGCCAGCCCAGCGGCAGAAAAATCAGCAGGCAGAGAAGCGCCGCAAACGCGAGCAGGACCGGCGTCGAGAGGTCGAAGCCGGTCCGCTTGCGGTTTTCGGCCGCCGCGGCGGTCGTGCTCATGTGCCGAAATACGCGGCGTAGCGCTTTTTTATCTCTTCGACCTCGCTCACGACGCCTTCTGGGTCGTCCTTCATGAGCTTGATCTCGCTCATCGGCTTGTGGCCCGGTTTCTCGCGGGTCTGCTTGTGGAACGAGCGGAGGTCGCCGACGTCGATCATGAATTGCTGCGCTTCGGCCGAGTAGAGATAGCTCTGGAAGAGTCGGGCCGCGTTTGGGTTCGGCGCGTTTTTCAGCACCGCGGAGGGTCCAACGATGAGGGGGGTCCCCTCGGTCGGGTAGACGACCTCGAGCGGCTGGCCCGCCTCCTTCAGCAGCAAGACGTTGTACTCGTTGCCGTCGGCCATCACCGCGCGCTCGCCCAGCGCGAGCTTTTTCGGCGGCTCGGTCGACGATTGGACCTGGAGCACCTTCTGCTTGCCGAGCTTTTCGAGATAGTCCCAGCCAAGGTTGCGCACGATCTGGAACGTCGCGGTTACCACCGTCCCGCTGTAGCTGGGGTGCGCCTTGACGATCTTCCCGGTCCATTTGGGATCGAGCAGGTCGCCGAAACTTTTCGGTGCGTCCGCCGGCTTCACCAGGTTGGTGTTGTAGGCGATCGGGCTCAACGAGATGCGCCAGCTGGCATACATCCCGTCCGGATCGCGATGCTCGGACGCGTAGTTCTGTGCCACATCTTCGGGCACATAGGGTGTCAGCCAGCCGTCCCGCTTCCAGATCACGAAGTGCGCCGCATCGGTGGTGTTGATCACGTCGGCCGCGTAGATGCGCGTGGTGTATTCCTGGCCGATGCGCTGGAAGACACGCTCGGACCCGGACCGCTCGACCCGCACCGAAATGCCGGGATAGCGCGCCTCGAACGACTTGGCGATCTTCTCCGCCACCTGCAGGTCGACCGCGGTGTAGAACGCGAGCTTGCCTTCCTTCCGTGCGGCGTCGATCAGCTGGGGCGTCACCGTGCTGACTTCCGCGGCCGAGACCACCCGGGGCATCAGGGCGTAGCCGCCCAGCCCGGCGGACAGGCGCAACAGGCCGCGCCGCGATAGTGATTTCTTCTTCATGCGTCCTCCCATTCGACAGGTCTTAGGTCAGCGTTCCAGGGCCCGGCACCGCTCCGGCGGTAGATGCAGCCAGACGGCGGTGCCCGGAGGGAAATACTGCGCTGCCGGCACGATCACCCGCAACTGCGTGCCGTCGGCGGCTTCCACCAGATAGTCCCGGGCATTGCCGAGGAACACCTGGCGGGCGATCCTGGCCGGGACGACATTCTGCGCCGCCGCCGGCGGTGCGGTCAGCAGCTGTATGTCATGCTGGCGGATCGACACCGCGGTATTGGCGCCGCGCACCAGCTTGCCGTCGCCGCAGCGCAGCGCCACGCCGGCGAAGGAAACGTGCCCGTCGTCGAGGCTCCGGCCGCGCACGATATTCGTCCCACCGAGAAAGCGGGCGACGAACTCCGACGCCGGCTGGTCATAGACCTCCTGCGGCGTTCCGGATTGTTCGATCTTGCCGTTGTTCATCACCACGATACGGTCGGCGGTTGTCATCGCCTCAGCCTGGTCGTGCGTGACGTAAATGGTCGTGTAGCGATATTGGTCGTGCAGCCGCCGCACTTCGAACCGCATCTCTTCGCGCAGATTGGCGTCCAGGTTGGACAGCGGCTCATCGAGCAGCAGGGTTTCCGGCTCGACGATCAGCGCCCGCGCCAGGGCCACGCGCTGCTGTTGTCCGCCCGAGAGCTCGCCGGGGTAGCGCTCGGCGAGCGCCTCGAGCCGGGTCGTGGCGAGGATCGCCGCAACCTTGGCGCGGATGGCGGCTCCCTCCATCTTGCGCAGGCGCAGGCCGTAACCGACGTTCTCGGCCACGGTCATGTGCGGCCACAGCGCGTAACTCTGGAAGATCATCGACATGTTCCGGCGCTCGGGCGGGATCGTGCGCTTCGGCGAGGAGACGACGCGCTCACCGACGACGATTTCGCCATCGGTCGGCTCGACGAAGCCGGCAACCAGGCGCAAGGTCGTCGTCTTGCCGCAGCCGGACGGCCCCAGCAGGCACACGAGCGTGCCGTGCTCGACCCGCAACGAGATGTTGTCGACCACGGCCTGCGCGCCGTATCGTTTGGTCAGCCCGCGCAACTCAACCGACGCCAAGCACCCTCCCCGCTCCGCCCCCTAGAACAAGCTCGGCTGCCGATCGTCGACCGGTTTCGCTCTGGGCTTCTTTTTGGATGATAGTTCCGCGTCCGCGATCGCCGCCGCAATGTGCGGCTCGTCGGCCGCCGGCGTGAAGCAGTTCGCGTCGTCATTGGCCGGCTTGTTGACGTAGGTCGAGACGCGGACGGCGGTGAATAAATTTGCCTCCGGCGGCCTGATCAGCCGCTGCGGATCGACCGCAGGATCGAGCCATGCGCCGAAATCGTCGGGCGCCAGCACCACGGGTGTCCGAGAGTGGAACTGCGCCATCCACGGCGCCGAAGCGCAATTGACGATGGTGAAGGTCTCGAGCACCCCGCCGCCCCCGGGAACCCACGTCTCCCAGAGCCCGGCAAACGCGAAGGCACCGCCATCGGACTTACGGAACAGGTAGGGCCGCTTGTCGGCGCCCTGCTCGGGCCAGTCGTAGAAGCCGTCGGCCAGGACGAGGCAGCGCCGCGCCCGATACGCCGCCTTGAACGCCGGCTTCTCGGCAACGGTCTCGCCGCGCGCATTGATCATCCGGCTGCCGACCGAGGGATCCTCCGCCCAATAGGGAACGAGGCCCCATCGCAGCATGGCGACCCGCCGCACGCCGCCGTCCAGGCGCACCACCGGCGCGTCCTGGGTGGGGGCGATGTTCCAACGCGGCTTGAGGTTGAGCGCCGGGCCGTCGAAGCCGAAGATATCGCGCAGGATCGCGAGTTCCGTGGTCAGGCTGAAACGTCCGCACATGGGGTCAGTATGGCAGCGCGTCGGCGTCGGTGCCACAGCCTTGTCCGGCTTGATCGACATTTCAGGCGCGGTAGACTTGAGGCGCGACAAGCGTGGGCGGATCGCCCGCCATCATCCCTTTGCGGTTGGAGAACGACATGCAAGCCCGGCTCAATCTGGCCCAGGCCGCCCCGGACGCCGTGAAGGCGATGCGCGCCTTATCCGGCTTTTCGAAGGAGAGCGGCCTCGAAAAGTCGCTTATCGAGCTGATCAATATCCGCGCCTCGCAGCTCAACGGCTGCGCGTTCTGCCTCAACATGCACACGCGGGAGGCGCGTGCCGCCGGCGAGAGCGACGAGCGGCTGCACCTGGTCGCGGCCTGGCGCGACGCCCCCGTCTTCAGCGAGCGCGAGCGCGCGGCTCTGGCGTGGACCGAAGCGCTGACCCGGCTGTCGCCGGATGGCGTTGCGGATGAGATTTACGACGCGACGCGGCGGCATTTCTCCGAAGCCGAGATGGTCAAGCTCAGCCTCGGCGTCGCGGTCATAAACAGCTGGAACCGCCTGATGATCGGGTTCCGGGTTCCGGCGCAGGTCGAGACGCGGCGATAGCCGGCTCACCTGGCTCCGGCCCAGCTTGCAAAAGCCGGTCTCGATGCCTATCAAGTTGATCTCACGTTGGAGTTTCCGCACATGGTCAAGTTCGGCATCGGCCAGCCGGTTCGCCGCGTCGAGGACTTGCGGCTGCTCACCGGCACGGGCCGCTACACCGATGACATCAGCGTTCCGCGCCAGGCTTACGCCGCGTTCGTGCGCTCGCCGCACGCGCATGCGCGGCTAAGCAAGATCGACACGACGGCGGCAAGATCGGCCGCGGGCGTCTTCGGCGTCTTCACCGGCGACGATCTGGCGGCCGCCCAGATCGGCGATCTGCCGTGCATGGCCCCTGTCGTCAATCGCGACGGATCGCCGATGAAGATCCCGCCGCGCCCCGCCATCGCCCGTACGCATGTCCATTTTGCCGGCGATACGGTGGCCATGGTGGTCGGAGAGACCCTCGCGGCCGCCCGCGATGCGGCCGAGCTCATCGAGGTCGCCTACGAGCCGCTGCCGGCGGTGACCGACAGCGCGGCGGCGCTGAAACCGGGCGCACCCCAGATTTGGGAGCAGGTGCCCGGCAATCTGGCATTCGACTGGTCGCTCGGCGACGAAGCGAAGACCGCGGCCGGGTTTGCCGCCGCAGCGCGTATCGTGACCGTCGATCTCGTCAACAACCGGGTTGCGCCGAGCTCGATGGAGCCGCGCAACGCCCTCGCCGACTACGACCCGATGCTCGGCAAATTCACGCTCTACGTGTCGTGCCAGTCGACGCACGGCCTGCGCAAGGTCATCGCCGACTACGTCTTAAAGGTGCCGGAAAGCAAGGTGCGGGTGGTCTCGCCCGACGTCGGCGGCGGCTTCGGCATGAAGATCTTCCTTTATCCGGAATACGTGAACGTGCTGTTTGCCGCGCGCGCCTTGGGGTGTCCGGTGAAATGGAGCGGCGAGCGCGCGGAAGCCTTCCTGACCGACACCCACGGCCGCGACCACCGCACGCACGCCGAGGTGGCTCTCGACAAGGATGGCAAGTTCCTGGCCTTCCGCGTATCGACGGAGGCCAATCTCGGCGCCTATGCCTCGCACTACGGTCCCTTTATCCCGACCGGCGCCGGCTCGGCGATGCTGAACGGCGTCTACGCCTTCCCGGCCGTGTTCGTCTCGGTGAAAGGCGCCTATACCAACACCGCGCCCCTCGACGCCTATCGCGGCGCCGGCCGTCCGGAGGCCAATTACGTGGTCGAACGCGTCGTCGACGCGGCCGCGCGCGAGACCGGGCTGTCGCCGGATGAGATTCGGCGGCGAAACTTCATCCTGCCGTCCGCGATGCCCTACAAGACGGCACTCGGCTCGGTCTACGACACCGGCGACTTCGCCAAGAACATGACTGACGCGATGAAGGCC
Organism: Alphaproteobacteria bacterium; assembly: GCA_036394195.1. Taxonomy (GTDB): domain Bacteria; phylum Pseudomonadota; class Alphaproteobacteria; order CACIAM-22H2; family CACIAM-22H2; genus DATJPD01. Next base: position 41,555 of record DASWFO010000286.1, read on the forward strand.
GCCGAGTGGGCGGGTTTCGCCGGGCGGAAGGCCGCGGCGAAACGAACGGGCAAGCTGCGCGGCATGGGCATGGCCACCTATATCGAGGCATGCGGCGGCGGCACCGACGAAACGGCGCAGATCCGGGTCGCGTCCGACGGCAGCGTCACGCTGCTGATCGGCAACCAGTCGAACGGCCAGGGCCACGAAACGATGTACGCCCAGCTCGTCGCCGACCGTCTCGGTGTCCCGTTCGAATCCGTGCGCGTGGTGCAAGGCGATTCCGACGTGGTTCTGTATGCCGGCCTCACCGGCGGCAGTCGCGCCACCTCGGTCGGCGGCACCGCCACGCTGACGGCGGCCGATCGCATCATCACCAAGGGCAAGCTCATCGCCGCACATCTGATGGAGGCCGCGGAGGCAGACGTCGAATTCGCCGACGGCCGATTCCGGATTGCCGGCACCGACAAGTCGAAGACGTTCGTCGACATCGTGAAGGCGGCCTACGCCCCGGCGCAACTGCCGAAGGGCCTGTCGCCGGGCCTCGACGAGACCGCGAACTCGTTGGTCCTCCCGTCGACCTACCCGAACGGCTGCCATATCTGCGAGATCGAGATCGACGTGGGCACCGGCATCGTCTCGATCGAGCGCTACACCATCGTCGACGATTTCGGCCGGGTCATCAATCCGCTGACCCTCGCCGGTCAGGTCCACGGCGGCACGGTCCAAGGCATCGGCCAGGCGCTGTACGAGGGCTGCGTCTACGATCCGGAGTCGGGCCAGCTGCTCACCGGCTCGTTCATGGACTACTGCCTGCCGCGCGCCGACAACGTGCCGTCGTTCTCGTTTGCCTATAACGAGCTGCCGACCACCGCGAACCGGCTCGGCG
>DASWFO010000287.1:0-13946 GCA_036394195.1 Alphaproteobacteria bacterium
CGGCTTACGCCCGCTCGAAGCGGCCGGAACCTTCACCGCCGCACCGCTCGCCATTCCCGCAACAACATCGCTTTGCGCAGCAAAAGCGCACAATAAAACGAAACGATACCGTTGCGTTTCGTTTTTGGCGGGAATAGTGTCGGCGATCTGACGAGCCCAATGGAGACCTCATGACCCACCCTCTTGCCCAGCCGCTCGAGCTGCCGTGCGGCGTCACGTTGTCGAACCGCATTTGCAAAGCCGCGATGAGTGAGGGCATGGCCGACGTGGATAACCATTCGACCGTCCGTCTGGAAAGATTGTATCGGCGCTGGGCGAGATCCGGCGCCGGCTTGCTGTTCACCGGCAACATACAGGTCGACCCTCATCACCTGGAGCGCCCCCTGAACATCGTCATCCATGACGGGAGCGGCCGCGAGGAGCTTGCACGGCTGGCCGAAGCTGGAACGTCGGGCGGGGCGCACTTCTGGGCCCAGCTCTCCCACAGCGGCCGGCAGGTTGACGCCGCGATCAATCCGGCCCCGCTGGCGCCCTCCGCGGTCGAAGTCGACGTGATCCGCGGCGCCGGATTCCATTTCGCCACGCCGCGGGCGATGACGGAGGCGGAGATCCTGCGTGCCATCGCTCAATTCGGCTATGCGGCTCGTCAAGTACGCGCGGCGGGTTTCACCGGCGTCACGCTCCACGCCGCGCATGGTTATCTGATTTCACAGTTCCTCAGTCCGCTGGCCAACAAGCGTCAGGACAAATGGGGCGGATCGCTCGAAAATCGGGCGCGGTTCCTGATGACTATCCTGCACGCGGTCCGCCGAGCCGTGGGACCCGGCTTTCCAATCGGCGCCAAGCTCAATTCTTCCGATTTCCAAAAGGGCGGCTTCACCAGCGCGGAGTGTGTCGAGCTGGTGAAGATGCTGAATGGCACGAGCCTCGATCTTCTCGAGCTCTCCGGCGGCTCCCTGGAGCAGCCGAAGGTGATGGGCATCACCCTGAAGGACGAGGGTGAAGATGGGCGTCGGCAGAGCACGATCGAGCGTGAAGCTTACTTCGTAAACTTCGCCAAGGATGTCCGCGACGTGGCCCGGATGCCGGTCATGGTCGTCGGCGGCTTCCGCTCGGCGGCCGCCATGGTCGAGTCCCTCGACAAGGGCGAACTCGATGTCGTGGGCCTCGCCCGTCCGATGATTGCCGACCCTGATGGTCCCAAACGCCTGCTCTCCCATGACATCGAGCGCCTGCCCAGCTTCGGGAAGCAGTTCCACATCTTGCACTTCATGCCGTGGAACTACATGCAGCTCGATCGGATGAGCAACGGCCTCGATCCCGATCTCTCCCTGACCGGCGAAGCCGCGTTTGCCGCGTTCGCTGATCTAGAGGGCAGGAAGATGGCGGCACTTCTCGATCATCGCAGCCACCTCGCCGCGTAAAAGCTGTCGATGGGGCATGGCGCCATGGACGCTTCGGTGGACGGCACCGGCTGTGGAGACTTTGCTGAGCGCGTGCGCATCAATCAGTCGCGGCTGTCGTCCGAGATGAAGTCGCAATACGACTTCATCATCTGCGGATCCGGCTCGTCGGGGTCGGTCGTGGCACGACGGCTGGCGGAGAACCCGGAGGTGCGCGTCCTCCTGATCGAGGCCGGCGGCGAAGATAACGTGCCCAGCGTGAACGAGCCCGGGCAGTGGTTCCTGAATCTCGGGTCCGAACGGGACTGGAACTTTCGGGCGGAGCCAAGTTTCCACCTGAACGGACGGGTCATCCCGATGAACATGGGCAAGGTTCTCGGTGGCGGCTCCAGCATCAACGTGATGGCCTGGGTGCACGGCCACAGGAACGACTGGGATTTTTTCGCAACCGAGGCAGGCGATCCCGCTTGGAGCTACGAGTCGATTCTAAGCATCTATCGCCGGATCGAAGACTGGCACGGGGCGCCCGACCCGGATCGCCGTGGCGTGGGCGGACCGGTCTTCGTTCAGCCGGCCCCCGATCCGCACCCCATTGCATTCGCCACGCTCGCGGCGGCGCGATCGGTCGGAATTCCCACCTTCGACAGCCCGAATGGACGGATGATGGAGGGCGAGGGCGGCTGTTCGATCATGGACGTCCTGATCCGCAATGGACGACGGCGGTCCATCTTCCGCGCCTACACCTTCCCCTACATGGATCGGCTGAACCTCACCGTGCTCACGTACACCCAGGTCGTCAAAGTGACGTTCGAGGGTAGGCGCGCCACCGGCGTGGAGCTTGTCCGTGAGGGCAAGCATGTCCGCATAGGGGCCGGGCGGGAAATTGTCCTCTCCCTCGGCGCGATCAACACGCCCAAGGTGCTCATGCAGTCGGGTATCGGCGAGCAATCCGCGCTGCAGTTCCTCGGCATCCCGGTCGTACAGGATCTTCCGGGCGTCGGACAGAACTTCCAGGACCACGCGGGCATCGGGTGCATTTGGGAGCACCCCGAGTTCCCGCCGCCGCGGAACAATGCCGCCGAGGTTACCTTCTTCTGGAAAAGCGACTCCGGCCTTGACACTCCAGACCTGCAAGCATGCCAGGGCGAAATACCGATCCCCAGTATCGAGACCGGTGCCCGGTTTGCGCCGCCCGCGAAATCCTGGACGATGTTGGCGGGTGTCGTCCGGCCGAAGAGCCGGGGCCGGGTTTATCTGTCAGGTCCGGATCCGGACGACCCCGTGCGGATCGAGGCCAACCTGCTGTCGCATCCCGACGACATCAAGGCCGCGCTGGCCTGTGTCGAGCTTTGCCGCGACATCGGCAACTCTCACGCTCTCCGATCCTTCGCAACGCGGGAGGTGATGCCTGGCAACCTGAAGGGGGTCGAATTGCAAACCTTCATCCGGGACGGCGCCATCAGCTACTGGCACCAAAGCGGCACGGCCAGGATGGGCCGGGATGGGGCGTCGGTCGTGGACGGCGAACTCAGAGTGTACGGGGTCGAGAATCTCCGGATCGCGGACGCGTCCGTCATGCCGCGCGTGACGACCGGCAACACCATGGCGCCCTGCGTTGTCATTGGCGAGCGTGCTGCAGACATGCTGAAGAGCGCCCACCGCATCTGAGATCCTGCCATCGCAGTCGCTAAGAGTCTGACATCCAGGCCGGCGATCAGCCGCGGCTCTATGAGGCCCTATGCCGGGCCCGCGACCGGGGTGAGACGGCGCCGCGGGGCCGGCGCCGCGGCGGGCGCTGCCAGGTGCAGCGCGTCGTCGTCGATGTCGATGGTGATGGGCAGAGTGCCGTCGAGATCGCCGTCGACCTGGACCGGCTCGCCGACCGGGCCGTGCACCTCGATGCGCCGCGCGCGCAGCAGCGTCACGTCGGGCAGGCGATGATGCTGCCCGATCAAGAGCGCCAGCGTGTAGCGGACGGCGTTGAGCCGGCCGGGATGCGCGAACAGGCAGACATGCAGATAGCGCTCGTGCAGGCGCGCCGCCGGGGCGACCACGAACCGGCCGCCGTAGAAATGGCCCTTGGCGACGATCACCGACGCGGCGCGATAGCGCCGGCCGTCGACCGTGACGTCATAGAGAAGGCCGCGATGGTCGATGAGCTGCGCCAGCGACGCGGTGACGTAGGCGAATTTGCCGGTGAGGCGCTTCAGCACGACGTTCACCCGCGCCACCACATGGGCATCGAAGCCGATGCCGGCCATCATGGAGAACCGGCGGAGGGTGCGGCCGGGCCCGCGAATGCGGCCGACCGCGACGCGGGACGCCGGCCCGTCCGCGATCGCCGCGGCGATCGCCGACGGCCGAAGCCCGAGCCCGATCTCGGCGGCCAGGACGTTCGCCGTGCCCATCGGCACGATGGCAACCGGCAGGCGGCGGTCGCCGAGCCCGTTGATCGCCTCGTTGATGGTCCCGTCGCCGCCGGCGATGACGATGCGATCGTAGTCATCGAGCCGGGCCGCCCCGGCGAACGCCTCGGCATCGCCCCGTCTGGTGGTCTCGCGCACCGTGATCGCGCAGCCGCGCCGGCGCAGCGCGTCGAGCACCGCGGCCAGCCGGCGGCCGCAGCGCCAGCCGGCGGCGGGGTTGTGGATCACCAGGAGGCGGAGAGGGCGGGAGTCGGAGGAGGCCAGGGGCGCGGAAGCGGCCAGGGACTCGCAAGTATTCGTTGAAGTCATTTTTGTGACAGTTTCAAGAATAACGGATTAAATTGCTGACCTGCTTTGGTTGTAGTTGATGCATTACCACAACATCTATTAGAAAAACACTGAAATTGTTGACGCGACTCGGCAGGGGGAATTGGCACGCGTGAGGCAAGCGACTCGGGCGACCAGGCAGCCGGACGGTCTCGAACGCGGCGGCCCGGAGGACGACGATCCAGAGCCGCGACAGTATCGCGCCATCTGGCTCTCGGACATCCACCTCGGCACGCGCGGCTGCAAGGCCGCTTTCCTTCTCGACTTCCTGAAGCACACCGAATCCGACTTCCTGTACCTGGTCGGCGACATCGTCGACGGCTGGCGGCTCCGCCAGTCATGGTTCTGGAACCAGCTTCACAACGACGTGGTCCAGAAGCTGCTGCGCAAGGCGCGCAAGGGGACGAAGGTCGTCTACGTGCCGGGCAATCATGACGAGATACTGCGCGACTACCTGGACCTGCATTTCGGCGGGATCTACGTCACCGGCGAGGCCATGCACGACACCGCGGACGGCAAGCGGCTGCTGATCATCCACGGCGACGCGTTCGACGGGGTGGTGCGTTATGCGCGGTGGCTCGCGTTCCTCGGCGACCGCGCCTACAACGTGGCCCTCGTGCTCAACCACTGGTTCAACAAGGCGCGGCTGGCGCTGGGCTATCCGTACTGGTCGCTGTCGGCGTTCCTGAAGCACAAGGTCAAGAACGCGGTCAACTATATCGGCGATTTCGAGCACGCGGTGGCGGCCGAAGCGAAGCGGCGCGGCGCGGACGGCGTGGTGTGCGGCCACATCCACAAGGCCGAGATGCGCGAGATCGACGGCATTCTCTACTGCAATGACGGCGACTGGGTCGAAAGCTGCACAGCACTCGTCGAGCATGCAAACGGCCGCCTGGAAATCCTGCGCTGGACCGAGATTCGCGCCCTCAACCCGATGATGGCGATGGCCAAGTGACCCCACCCGACGCAGCCGCTGCCGCCGCCCGGACGGCGGCGATGAAAGGTGCCGAAGGCCCGATGCGGGTCTGCATCGTTACCGATGCCTGGCGCCCGCAGGTCAACGGCGTGGTGCGGACTCTCACGGAGACCAGGCGCGAGCTGGAGGCGCTGGGCCACACCGTCTTCATGCTGACGCCGGAGTTCTTCACCACGCTGCCCTGCCCGACCTATCCCGAGATCCGGTTGTCGATGACCCTGCCCGGCAGGGTCGGCAAGCTGATCGACGAGTTCCGGCCTGATGCGCTGCATATCGCGACCGAAGGTCCGCTCGGCTGGGCGGCCCGGTGGTATGCGCTGAAGCGCGACGTGCCGTTCACCACCGCCTATCACACGCGCTTTCCCGAATACGTGCAGGCCCGGTTCGGCATTCCGCTGGCGTGGACCTACGCCATCATGCGCCGGTTCCACGGCCGGGCGTCGCACGTCATGGTGCCGACCGACGTGGTCAAGCGCGACCTGGAGGCGGCCGGCTTCACCAACGTCGTCCTGTGGTCGCGGGGCGTCGACGTCGACATCTTCAATCCCCGTCCCGCCGGCGACAACCCGCGCGACTTCCTGAAGGAGACGCGGCCGATCTTCCTCTATGTCGGGCGCGTGGCGGTCGAGAAGAACGTCGAGGCGTTCCTTAAGCTCGACCTGCCCGGCACCAAATGGGTGGTGGGCGAGGGTCCGGCGCTGGCCGAGCTCAAGCGTAAATATCCGCAAACCTATTTCGCCGGCGTGTTCCCGCAAGCCGAGCTCGCGCGCTACTACGCCGCGGCCGACGTGTTCGTGTTCCCGTCGAAGACCGACACGTTCGGCCTGGTCCTGCTGGAAGCGCTGGCCTGCGGCCTGCCGGTGGCGGCCTATCCGGTCACCGGGCCGATCGACGTCATCGCCAATTCGGGCGCCGGTGCCCTGGACGAAGACCTGCGCGCCGCCTGCCTCAGAGCCCTCGACATCGACCGGGCGATGGCGCGGGCGCATGCGCAGAACTTTTCCTGGGCCGCCGCCGCCCGCCAGTTCGCCGAGCATCTTCGGCCGCTGCGCTAGTCCGAAAGCGGACTCCTAAATCGCCAGAGGGACACGGGGCCTCGGCCGATTCCGCCGGGAGGCGGTCTTGCTGACCTCGCCGGCTTACCCGCCGATGCCAGCCGAAATCGGACGGGTGCAATTCCGAAAGGACCCATGAGACGAGCGCGCTTGCGTCCGTCTTCTCGTCCTACTTCGCCCCATGGCGAAAACAACACAGCAATTTCCGACAAGCAGACCAGCCTTGATTGCTTACCTCACATCGAGCCACAGGACGATGCCGGCGAGCAAAGCTCGTGGACTTTGTCGAGCGACGGACGAATGGAGTTCTCCCAATGAATCGAGCATCGGCGCTGATCGCCAGCGCCTCGAATTGAGCTGCCTGTGATGACCGACCAGGAGCTATTCGTCGGGATGGTGGCCGAATATCCCCCCATTCGCGTTGTCAGCCCGGCCGCATTCGACGCCGGAACGGCCCAGACGCCGGGCTCCGTGCGCCTGGCCGCGGTCGCACCGCAGCTCGGCATCCAGTCGGCATTGTGGGGCGGGTTGTTCGAGGTCAAGCCGGGAGCCCGTACGGGCATCCATCATCATGGCGAGCAGCAGACGATCGCCTATGTCTTGTCGGGCATCTGCGAAGTCCGCTGGGGCGCCAGGGGCGAATATACGGCGCGCGCGAAAGCCGGCGATTTCATCCATGTGCCCGCCTTCTTGCCGCACATGGAGATCAATCCATCGGATTCGGAGCCCTTTCACTGGGTCGTCGTGAGGAGCACCTCAACGCCCCTCGTGGTGAATCTTCCGGATCATACCTGGCCATAGCAAATATGCGGGCTCCGGCCGGGTGTCGCTCACGCTTTGACCACCGAAACATCACACGCGCCGTGGCACCTGCGCGACTACATTCCACCCTATTCGTGGCTGCCGGTTTCAATTTCTGGGACGGCAGATCCACTTCGTTGATACCGAAAGAGGCTGTTCATGACCGATGAGCGCGGTTCGGACTTCATTGAGATCGAAAATCCTGCGGCGTCCGAGGAGCATCTCCTCGAAGATGAAGAGCTTCTGCTCGAAGAAGATGAGGATCGCACGTTCCCGGAACGACCCTGCGGCGATCCAGCCGCCCACGACCGACTTTTGTTGAGGCTGCGCCGATATCATCCCGAGGGCCACGACAAGGCCGAGGACACCGGTGCGCCGATGTCGCGCGCCCGGCCGCCCCGGCTCGACACGAGCCTCACGGGGTCCAGCGCAAGCCTCTGCGCGGATGCCGCGTGACTGTTGCCGGTTCAATGTGTGAGAGGCATCTGCGAAGAGCAGGGCATCGGATTGGCGGCTGAGCATGGATCAAAAATTCATTCGACGTGCGGCACAAGTCCGCGAGGCGGCGAAATGGGTCTCTGATCACGCCATTCAGGTGCAGATGCTCGAAGCGGCGCTGTTTTACGACCACCTCGCCATGACCGGCGTCGATGGCGCGGCCGAGCCGGACAGGTCCGCGACCATCGACGATTCTCTCAAGCCGTTTTGAATCGTCGGTATCCGGCCTCCCTGACCTCCCCGGCCTTCGGGAAGGCGGTCAGGAGGCCCGGGGCGGCGGCTGACTGTCGCAACCGACCCTCATGGCCGTCGTGTTTTCTGCCGCGCGCGCGAGTGACGCGCCGCGGAGGCAGCACGGGCCGCGCAATCACGCCCCACAATTGACATATGCTTTATGCCGAAAATGAGGCCTGATGGGCACCGAGCCGCACCTGTATTTGAAAGCCGAAGAGTAAGCATGTCTCTAAGCCACGATCTAGAAGCTTTGGCACTCCGCTTAGGTATATCCCTTTCGCGAACCCTAGGGCCGATCAGAGCCTCCAACGCTGGCGGGCGCGTGATGCGGGCGCTGGGGCCGATGCTGGCCGCATCGCGAACAGCCGATCTCAATCTCCGGCTGGCGTTGCCGGCGCTGAGCGACGCCGAGCGGCGGGCGGTGATCAGTGGCGTCTGGGAAAATTTCGGCCGAACCGCCGCAGAGCTGCCGCATATTGGCTCCCTGGAGTGCTGCCCGCGCGGACCCGGCTGGGAGCTGACGGGCATGGAGCATATCGATGCGGTGCGGGAACAGGGCGGGCCAGCGATCTTCTTTTCCGCTCATCTGGCCAACTGGGAATTGATCGGTCCCGCGGTTGCCGCGCGCGGTGTTCACATGGGGGGCTTCTATCGCGCTCCGTCGAATTCCCAAGCCGACGCGATCATCCACGGCTTGCGCCGCGAGGCACGCCCCGATGGTCAGGTGCCGATGTTCGCGAAAGGCGCCGTTGGCGGGCGCGAAGCCATAGCCCATTTAGCGGCCGGCGGATTTCTCGGGATGATGATGGATCAGAAGATGAATGACGGCATCGCGGTCGAATTTTTCGGGCGAGCGGCGATGACGGCGCCCGCCCTTGCCCGGTTTGCGCTGCGGTTCGCCTGCCCGGTGATCCCCATCCACGTCGAACGCCTCGGCCCGGCGCGGTTCCGCGTTGTCTGCGAAGCGCCATTGGCCGCCCCCACCGCCGACGATCGCACGGAATACATTCACGAGATGACGCGAGCGGTGAACCGAACCATGGAACAATGGATCCGGGCGGAGCCGCAGTCGTGGCTGTGGCTGCATCGGCGGTGGCCCCAGCATGCCGCCACCGGGGTGCACTAGCCTCTAGGGAAACAGCGGGCGAGCGCGAGGTCTGCGGCGAGGAACACACCCGTCAGGGGAGCCCCGCGCCCGCCCGCATGTCACTCGGCCGCCGCCCGGGCGGTTTCCTCGGCGAGCCCGCGCTCGACCACGCGGCGCATGTGGATGCGCGCGGCGTCATTCTGGATATCCACCAGACCCGCGACGGCGGCTTTTCGCTGCGCCTCTTCCATGGCCTCACCCCGGAGACCGAGACGCGTCGCGCGACATTCAACGGCGGTCGTCCCGGTGGTTCCCTCTAGGACGCACGCGGGGACATCGCGCCGTCGGCGAGCAGGCTGAATTGAAACACGGCGCCCTCCGGACTGTTCGACGTAACCCATAGCCGCCCATCGTGGGCCTCGATGATCGAGCGGCAGATCGACAGGCCCATCCCCATGCCGTCGGATTTGGTCGTGAACAGCGGGCTGAAGATCCGATCGACGTCGTGCGCGCCGATTCCCGGTCCCGTGTCGGCGACCGAGACCATGACGCCGGCGCCATCGTGGACCTCGGACGTCAGCCGCAGGAGCCGTGACCCCTCCCTGGCGGCCATCGCATCGATCGCGTTCATGATGAGGTTCAGGAGCACCTGCTGCAGCTGGATTGGATCGCCTTTGACGCGCGGCAGCGGTTCGTTCAGCTCGACGTCGACGACTATTCGGTGCTTTTGCAAATCGCCGCGCGCCAGGACGAGGGCTTCCCCGATGAGCTCGTTGATATCGAGAGCCGACCAGTTGCGTATGTCCTTCTTGAAGATCGCCCGGATGCTGCCGATGACGGCGCCCGCGCGGTGGCCGGCCGAGACGACCTGCTGGAACGCGGCCTTCGCTTCCGCGAGATCGGGCGCCGGACGATCCAGCCAACGGAGGCCTGCATCGGCGCTGGTGATCATCCCCGACAACGGCTGTTTGATTTCATGGGCAATCGTGGCTGCGATGGCGTCACCGGTCATCAGCCGCGCCTCGCGTTCGCGGCGCTGGGCGATTACCGCGCGGAGCAGCCGCGCGTACAGGGTCGTGATCTCGTACAGCAGGACAACCAGGACGAGGCTGCCGGACACGACCCCACAGACCCGGCCGGCATACCACCCGACGCTGTAGCGGGCCGGTACGGGAAACGAGATCAGACAGATCTCGATAACCGACACGCACATCACCACCATCAGCCACAGATCGAGCACCGAACGCCGCCGGATCCAGAGCACGATGAGCGCAAGCACGCCCGACAGCACGACGACCCCCGCGGCATAATCCCAGAGGACGGAAAGGTGGACCGTATCGAGCATGATTCGGGGCAACAGCGGATCGCCCACCGTCACCAGAAACGTCGCTGCACCGACGACGGCAGCGGTGATGGCCACGCTCGACAGGATGGCCGCGCCGACGGAGCCCTGCCACAACCGTTTGGTCGGATCGCCGTCCTTCAATAAGGCGTAGGCGATGACGAACATGGGAAAACCAGCGTGCCACAGAATGTAAAGCCAGACCGTGCTTTGAAGGCCGGCGCCAAGCAGGCCGGTTGGCGCCAGCACACCCGGAAACGTCAACATCCACGGGATCAGGATGAGCGCGGTGAAGACATATCCACTCCCGATCACGAGCAGGGCCGGCGACCGCAAGATGGAGAACTGGGCAAACAGCAGGACTGCGGTGATCGAATCGTTCACGAACATCGCCGTGGCGTAGGCCGGCACGAAGGCATCGATCCGCGCCAGCTGGACGGTCGAGAGCGGGCCCGTGATGAAAACGGCGACCGCCAGGACCACCAGCACGACGGCAAGGGCCAGCCGCCGCTGCGCCGGGCCGGGCGACAAGCTCGACAGGATGAACGGCTGTTCTTCCGGGTCGACGGAAGCCGTCTTCAGCATCGAGTGACCCTCCGCCGCGGACGGAAGCACGGCCTGACGCTTATACCGCTGAGCCGGCCTCATCAGGGCCATTTGCCTGAGTCGGCCGCATTCTGCCGCTTGGGCCAAGGGGTGACAACGAGCAAAGGCCCGGAGACCGGCGCGCCGCCAGCCGGCGATAGCCTTGACACGCGAGATCGGATACCGTCGCCGGTATCCGTTGAATCTCATTCTGGGCTGGGACGGTGGCAAAGGAACAAGCAGCACCGGCCGCAGCACCAGCAGAGGCCGCCGCCCGACCAAAAGGGCGGTCCAAAAAGCTGCTGCTGATCGTGATCGCAGTTCTCGTAGCGGTGCTGGCGGGCGGCGGGACGTATTTCTTGTTCTTCAAAAAAAAGAAGGAAGAGGCCCACGTCGAGGAACCGCAGCCGGCGAAGACCTTCGTCTATTACAACCTGCCCGGATTTGTGGTGAACCTGCCGGCAACCGCCGGCCGGACCAGTTTTCTCAAGCTAGCCTTAAGCCTCGAGCTCGACAGCGCCGCAGATGTCGCATCCGTGCAGGCGGTGATGCCGCGCATCGTTGACAATGTGCAAACCTATCTGCGCGAGTTGCGGCCGGACGACCTGAGGGGGACGGCCGGGCTGTCCCGGCTCCGCAAAGAACTGCTCGCGCGCGTCACCGCAGCGGCCCCTCTGGCCAAAGTCAACGATGTCCTGCTCCAGGAACTCCTGCTTCAGTAAGCTCGCCGTAGCTCTTGGCACGCCTCAGACCTGCCGCGCCGTTCGACTGAGGTCCGAAAGTCGGGCCAAAGCGAGCGTCGGCCAGGGTCGGCTCGCCCGTCTCGATATGAGACAGCGTCCGCCAAGAGCTTGCCGGGCGGGCGTTTTTCCGGCTCCGCCCGGCTTCCGCAAGGCTCGCCCCTGAACCGGTGCACGTGCTATGATTCCGGGGTGATTCCGCAAACGGATACAAGCCCTTGACCGGTCCAGCCCTGCCGACCGGCGACACCCGCACATCAGCCCTGGTGCGCCGCCTGGTGACCGGCTATCTGCGGCCGCATATGGCCGTCATCGTGCTCGGCATCGTGGCGATGGGCATCGCCGCCGCGGCGACGGCGATCAATGCCTGGCTGATGCAGCCGGTCCTCGACGACGTGTTCCTGCGCCGCGATCCGACCATGCTCTACCTGGTGCCGATCGCGGTGATCGTGTCGGCCTTCGTCAAAGGCGTCGGCACGTATGGGCAATCGATGATGATGACGCGGGTCGGCCAGCGCATCCTCTCATCCCTGCAGGCCGAGCTCTTCGCGCATCTGATGCGCGCCGACCTCGCCTTCTTCCACGACACGCCGACCGGCGGGCTGATCTCGCGCTTCACCAGCGACGTGTGGCTGATGCGGAACGCCGTGACCCAGTCCCTGACCGGCATGGCCAAGGATTCGCTGACCGTCGTGTTCCTGGTGGCGCTCATGTTCTATCAGGACTGGGAGATGGCGCTGATCGCGTTCATCGCCTTCCCGCTCGCCATCTTCCCGATCCTGCGCATCGGCCGGCGCCTGCGCAAGGTATCGACCACCACGCAAAGCGAGATCGGCACCCTGTCGTCGCTCCTCGAAGAGACCTTCCAAGGGGCGCGTCACGTCAAGGCCTACGGCATGGAGGAGTACGAGACGCGCCGCGCCACGGCGGTGATCGAGAATCTCTACCACCTGATCATGAAGGCGACGCGCACGCGCTCGGCCACGCACCCGATCATGGAGACGCTGGGCAGCATCGCCGTGGCGCTGGTCATCTTCTATGGCGGCAGCCGGGTCATCACCGGCGCCACCACGCCCGGCGTGTTCTTCTCCTTCATCACCGCCCTGCTGCTCGCCTACCAGCCGGTGAAGAACCTCGCCAACCTGAACGCCAACCTCCAGGAGGGCCTGGCGGCGGCGGCGCGCGTGTTCGCCTTGCTCGACCTCGCCCCGCAGATCCGCGACCGGCCGGGCGTCCGGCCGCTGCCCGCCGGGCCGGGCGAGGTCCGCTTCGAGGATGTGCAGTTCAGCTACGACCCGGCGAAGCCGGCACTGCACGGAATCTCGCTGGTCGTGCCGTCCGGCCGCACCGTGGCCCTGGTCGGTCCCTCGGGCGGCGGCAAGACCACGCTGCTGAACCTGATCCCGCGCTTCTACGATGTGGGACGCGGCCGCGTGACGGTCGACGGGATCGACGTGCGCGATGCGACTCTCGCCTCCTTGCGCGCCCGCATCGCCATCGTCAGCCAGGAAGTCAGCCTGTTCCACGACACCGTCCGCGCCAATATCGCCTATGGCCGGCCCGACGCGTCGGACGCCGAGCTCCGCCGGGCGGCTGAGCTCGCCGGTGCCGCCGATTTCATCGACGGCCTGCCGCTGGGCTATGACACGCTGGTCGGCGAGCGCGGCACCAAGCTCTCGGGCGGCCAGCGCCAGCGCATCGCGATCGCGCGCGCCCTGCTGAAGAACGCGCCGATCCTGCTGCTCGACGAGGCAACCTCCTCCCTCGACAACGAGTCCGAGCGCGTCGTCCAGGCCGCCCTCACCACCTTGATGGAAGGCCGCACGACGCTGGTCGTGGCCCACCGCCTGTCGACCATTGCCGACGCCGATCTGATCTACGTCATCGAGGACGGCCGGGTGATCGAGCAGGGCCGCCACGCCGAGCTGATCGCCCGCGGCCGGACCTATGCCCGGCTGTACGCGCTGCAGGCCGGCGAGACCGGCGCCGTCGAGGGGGCCCGGGCGCGTGCCTAGTCCGTAGCCGCCCGTGAGGAAGCTCCTGAAGAGCGAGGCGATGCAGCGCCTGCTGGCGCTGCTCATCGCCGCCTATATGCGGCTGGTCTTCCGGCTCACCCGCTGGACGCGGCTGAACGAGGAGCCGCTCCGCCGGCGCGTCGAAACCGGCCAGCCGGTGATCACCTGCTTCTGGCACGGGCGCATGCTGCCGATGGCGAATTTCTGGCGCTACGAGATGCCGATCTCGCTGCTGGGCTCGCCGCATCGCGACGGAAGACTGATCCTGCGGACGATGCAGCATTTCGGCGTGCACAGCATCGTCGGCTCGTCGACCCGCGGCGGCAGCAAGGCCTTGCGTGCCATGGTGGGGGTGATCGAGGCCGGCGGTGCGGTGACCCTCGCCCCCGACGGGCCGCGCGGCCCGCGCATGCGCGCCAGCCCCGGCGTCATCGCGCTTGCCAAGCTGACCGGCGTG
>DASWFO010000288.1:0-7950 GCA_036394195.1 Alphaproteobacteria bacterium
CCCCGGACGAGCGAAGCGAGATCCGGGGTCCATCTCGCCCGTGGCAGCATGGACCCCGGCTCGCGCGGCTGCGCCGCTTGGCCGGGGTGACGACTGAGGATGTTCTGCACTGGTATCATCTGTCAGAGTCGCACCACTAGCAAACAAACCACGGAGACACGGAGGCCACGGAGCATAGGGAACACTTATCTCCTCGCTTCTCCGTGACCTCCGTGTCTCCGTGGTGAAAAACACTCTGGATTCCCCGGTTGCGCGGGAATTCCATCCGGCCTGGAACCGCTCTAGTTCTTCGCCGCCAGCGCCCGGTCGAGGAACTCCAGCCGGTCCTGTCCCCAGAACAGCTCGTCGCGATAGACGTAGGTCGGGGCGCCGAAGACGCCGCGGTCCATCGCCTCTTTGGTCAGTGCGTCGAAAACCGCCTTGGTGTCCGGCGACTGTGCCTGCGCCAGCAGCTCGTCCGCCGGCAGGCCTTTGCCGCGGATGACGTTCTTGACCGTCTGCACGTCGGCGATGTCGCGCTCCTCCACCCACACGGCGTGCATGAAGTCGAAGGCGAGGCCGGGCGCCACCGCGCTTTTGTTGGCGCCGGCGGCAATGATCACCAGCGACGCGAGCTCCGCGTTCACCGGGACGAATTTCGGCTGGAAGTTGAGCGGCACGCCCAGGTGGTCGCGCCAGCGGCGCAGCTCGGCCAGGCGATAGGCCTGGCGCTGCGGGGCGCGCTTGGCGACCGGCAGCCCGCCCGACACCGGAAAGATCTTGCCGTAATCGACCGGCTTCAGATTCATCGCTCCTTGATGCGACATGATGATATCGATGAATCGCTGATGACCGAGATAGGTCCACGGCGAGCTCGGCGTGAAGTAGTAGTCGATGATTTTCAGCATCGGCAACTCCGATCAAGGGACGTTGGAGTCCGCATTGTGACGCCGCGCCGCCTCTTGAGCGCGCAGTTCGCGGCGCATGATTTTACCGGTTGCGGTCATCGGGAGCGAGTCGACAAACGCGATCTCGCGCGGATATTCGTGGGCCGCCAGATATTTCTTAACGTGGGCCTTGAGCTCGGCGGCCAGCGCGGGGCCGCCGGCATGCCCGGGATTGAGCACGGCAAACACCTTGATCGCCTCCGTCCGCACCGGGTCGGGGACGCCGATCGCGGCGGCGAGCGCCACCGCTGGATGCTTGATCAGGCACTCCTCGATCTCGCCTGGGCCGATGCGATACCCGGCCGAGGTGATGACGTCGTCGGCGCGGCCGACATAGTGCAGATAGCCGTTGTCGTCCTGGCGGCCGAGATCGCCGGTCACCAGCCAGTCGCCGACGAACTTGTCTTCGGTCGCCGCCGGGTTACGCCAGTATTCAAGGAACATCACCGGATCGGGGCGGCGGATCGCGATTTGGCCGGTCGCACCCGGCGGACAGATCCGCCCGGCGTCGTCGATGACGGCGACGTCATGACCGGGGATGGCGCGGCCCATCGCACCCGGCCGGACCTCCATCACGCCGGCGCAATTGCCGACCACGAGATTGCACTCGGTCTGGCCGTAGAACTCGTTGATGGTGAGGCCGAAGGTCGCGCGCCCCCAGTCGAGGAGCTGCGCGCCGAGGCTCTCGCCGCCGCTGGCCAGCGAGCGGAGCCTGGCGCCATGGCCGGCGGGCGCTCCGGCCTGGCGCATCAGTTTCAACGCGGTCGGCGGAAAGAACACGTTGCGCACGCCATGCCGCGTCATCAGCGCGAAGGCGGCGTGCGGATCGAATTTGCGGAACCGGTGCGCCAGCACCGGGACGCCGTGATGCCAGGCCGGCAGCAGCACGTCGAGCAGCCCGCCGATCCACGCCCAATCCGCCGGCGTCCAGTACAGATCGCCGGCCTGCGGAAAGAACTCGTGCGGAAACTCGACGCCCGGCAGGTGGCCCAGCAGCACGCGATGGGCGTGCAGGGCACCCTTGGGCGGGCCGGTGGTGCCGGAGGTGTAAATGATCAGCGCCGGATCGTCGGCCGCCGTGTCGACGGGGGTGAACGTATCGGCGGCGCGCACGACTTCGCGATCGAAGTCGAGGGTGGGGGAGGGTCCGCCGCCGACCGCGAGAATGGTCGCCAGCGCCGGCAGCCGTTCGCGGATCGCCAGGATCTTCGGCAGGTTGTCGGCGTCGGTGATCACCGCCTTGGCGTCGGCGTTGCCGAGCCGATACGCCAGCGCGTCCTCGCCGAACAGCACGAACAGCGGGATCGCGATCAGCCCCGCCTTGTACGCCGCGATATGCGCCATCGCCGCCTCCGGGCATTGCTGGAGCAGGATGCCGACGCGGTCCCCGCGCTTAAGACCATGCGCGGTCAGTGCGTTCGCAAGGCGGTTGCTGAGGGCGCGGATGTCCTTGAAGCTGTAGCGGTGGACGGCGCCGGTCTCGTCTTCGTAGATCAGCGCGGTCGAATTGGGACGCGCCGCGGCGTGCCGGTCGCAGGCATCGACCCCGATGTTGTAGCGGTCGGGAATGCGCCAGCGGAATCGCCGCCGCACCTCCTCGTAGCTCTCCCCCCGCTCCAGCATGTCTCCTCCCGCGCCCCTCATCCTGCGGAGCCCGCCGGTGCTTCAGCGAAGGCGGGCCTCTCGAAGCTCATCCTGAGGGGCCCCGCGCGTCCTCATCCTGAGGCTCTCGCAGGATGACGAAGACGCGCGGGGCGTCTCGAAGCATGACGCATTTCAGGAGTAATCATAGCCAGAGCCGAAACCGCTGGGGTACATATCTTGTTGAACCGACGGCAGGGAGGCCCTCGATGTTCGTTCCCGATCTGCTCAAGGGCAAACGGATCCTGGTCACCGGCGGCGGCACGGGTCTCGGCAAGAGCATGGGCCGGCGATTCCTGGAGCTGGGCGCCGAGCTCGTCATCTGCGGCCGCCGCCGGAGCGTGCTCGAGGAGACCACGGCCGAATTCCAGGCCGCCTTTCCCGGCCGGGTCAGCTGGCACGCCTGCGACGTGCGCGATGCCGACGCCATCGAGACCATGATGGACGGCATCTGGGCCACGGGCCCGCTCGACGTGCTGGTCAACAATGCGGCCGGCAACTTCATCGCCAAGACAGAGACGTTGAGCCCGCGCGCGGTCGATGCGGTGCTGAACATCGTGCTGCACGGGGCCGCCTACTGCACGATCGCCTGCGGCCGCCGCTGGCTGGCCGAGCGCCACAAGGCGACGGTGCTCAGCATCGTGACGACCTACGCCTCGACCGGGTCGGGCTACGTCGTCCCGTCGGCGATGGCCAAGGCCGGGGTGCTGGCCATGACGCGGAGCCTCGCGGCGGAATGGGGCGGGCGCGGTGTCCGGCTGAACGCGATCGCCCCCGGCCCGTTTCCGACCCCTGGCGCCTGGGAGCGCCTGGTGCCGCGCCCCGACCTCGCCCGCGAGTTCGAGGGCCGCAATCCCCTGGGCCGGGTGGGCGATCATCGCGAGCTCGCCGATCTTGCAAGCTTCCTCGTCTCCGACGGGTCGGGATTCATCAATGGCGACGTGGTGACCATCGACGGCGGTGGCTGGGTCAAGGGCGCCGGCCAGTTCAACTTCCTGGAGCGGCTGACCGACGCCGACTGGGAGGCGCTGCGGCCGAAAAAAAGTTAAACTCGCCGCATGACCGAGACAGGCATTCCGATTCCCGGCACCGTCTCGCCGCATGCGAGCCCGGCCGCGCGTGGCCCCGGGGCGGCGCGGATCATCGTGTTCGGCAACGAGAAGGGCGGATCGGGCAAATCGACCGCCGCCATGCACACCGTCGTCGGCTTGCTGCGCGCCGGCCAGACCGTGGGCTCGATCGATGTCGACCCGCGCCAGGCCACGCTCACGCGCTATCTCGAAAATCGCGCCATCCTGATGGAGACCCGCGGCCTCGAGCTGCCAATGCCGTCGCATCGGCTGGTCGCGCGCTCGACCCAGGGGCCCGAGGAGGACAGCGAGCGGTTCATGCAGGCGCTGGATTCGCTGTCGCGGACCTGCGACGCGGTCGTGATCGACACGCCCGGCAGCGATGCGCCGCTGTCGCGCCTGGCTCACTCCTACGCCGATACGCTGGTCACGCCGATGAACGACAGCTTCGTCGATCTCGACCTGCTCGGGAAGGTCGATCCCGAGACGCTGAAGATCATCTGCCCCAGCGCCTATGCCGAGATGGTGTGGGAGCAGCGCAAGGTGCGCATGAAGCGCGACGGCCGCTCCATGGACTGGGTGGTCGTGCGCAACCGCCTGTCGGCGACCGAGACCCGCAACAAGCGCAACATGGAGCGCGTGCTGGCGACGCTCGCCAAGCGGATCGGGTTTCGCACCGCGCCTGGCTTCGGCGACCGCGTGATCTTCCGCGAGATGTTCCTGACCGGGCTGACGCTCCTCGACCTGCGCGAAGGCGGCGCCAAGCTGACCATGTCGCACATCGCCGCGCGCCAGGAGGTTCGCGACCTGCTGGCGGCGCTCAGCATCGGGACGACCCCGGCGGCGGTCGCGAACGGGTAGTGCTCGATAATGCAGAAGCATGACTCGTGGCCCACACCCTCGCCCCGACCCCCGCTCTGAAGCCCCTCTACCACGAAGTGGGAGAGGGAGGGGCCCATTGCGAAGCAATGGGAGGGTGAGGGTGGCTCCTGCGTCGGTGTTGTCCGTCTATAACTCCGGGTAGTGTGGGCGCCATGTCCAAGCTGCCGACCAAGCCCTCGAATCCCGCCGTCGCCGCCTTCGTCGAGAAGGTGAAGGGGATGACGACCGTGCGCGCCGCCGGGGCCGCCGGGCGGCTGATGTTCGCCATGGACGCGACCGCGTCACGCGAGCCGACCTGGGACCGCGCCTGCCGCATCCAGGGCGAGATGTTTACGGCGACCCAGGGCCTGGGCGCCCTCGAGATCCAGCTCGTCTGGTATCGCGGCTTCGGCGAGTTCGAGGCGAGCCCATGGCTGGCGAGCTCGGCCGAGCTGGTCCGCCGCATGACCGGCGTCGCCTGCCATGCCGGTGAGACGCAGATCGCGCGGGTGCTGGAGCACGCGATCGCGGAGACCCGGGTCCGCAAGGTCAACGCCGTGGTGTTCGTCGGCGATTGCGTCGAAGAGAGCGTCGATCGCCTGGCCAAGCTCGCCGGGGATCTGGGACTGCTCGGCGTGCCGGTGTTCGTCTTTCATGAAGGCGGCGAGGCGGTCGCGCGCCGCTGCTTCGAGGAGATCGCGCGGCTGTCCGGCGGTGCCTATTGTCCGTTCGATTCCGCCAGCGCCGACATGCTGCGCGACCTGTTGGCGGCCGTCGCCACATTTGCGGTGGGCGGGCGCAAGGCACTCGAAGATTTCAGCCGGCGCCGCGGCGGGGCGGCGCTGCAGCTGACGCATCGCTTGCGGTGACGGCAGTCCGGCCGGCGCATGTTCCTGTTCTATTTCCTGATCGGCGTCGCCCTGCTGTTCGTCCTGTGGACGATCCTGCGCTGGTTCGTCGAGGCCAATCCGAAGCAGCTCGTCCAGGCCGGCAAGGTGGCACTGGCGGTGCTTGGCGGGGCGGTGGCGCTGTGGTTCATCGCCACCGGCAAGGCCGCGGACGCGCTGGTGCTGGTGACCACGCTGGCGCCGTTCTTCGTGCGTTGGAAGGCGCTGTGGACGCGGATGCGCAACGCCGCCGGCCCGACCCCCGGCGGGACGTCCGACGTCGAGACGCCGTGGCTGCGCATGTCGCTCGATCACGCCAGCGGCACCATGGACGGCACCGTGGTGAGCGGGCGCTACCGCGGCCGGCGGTTGGGCGAGCTGTCCGTCGACGATCTGGCGCGGCTGGCCGACGAATGCCGCGACGATGCCGATTCGGTCGCCCTGCTCGAGTCCTATCTCGACCGCCTGCATCCCGGCTGGCGCGACCGCGCGGCGGAGGGCGGGGCCGGCGCCGGCCAAACGGGAGCCCCGTCGGGAGCCCCATCGGGAGCCATGTCGCGCGAGGAGGCGTGGCGGATTCTCGGGCTGGAGCCCGGCGCCGACGAGACCGCGATCCGCGACGCTCATCGGCGGCTGATGAAGAAGCTGCACCCCGATCAGGGCGGGTCGGGCTATCTCGCGGCGAAGATCAACCAGGCCAAGGACCTGCTGCTCGGTGGCTAGCGATGCCGCCGCGGCCTAAACGCGCTCAAGCAGCGGACAGTACGGCCTTCTTGACGGACTGCGGAAGTGCGATCGAGCGGAACAGCAGTCTCGGATACAGATAGTCGATGATGATCCGTCAAGTACGGGATCATCGCCACCGGGCTGACCCCCGGAGGAAGGTTGGTACTCAGTGCGAAAAAAATCGCATCTCAGAGCGCTAGCGGGTTAGGCTCTGTCGTTGATGTCGCCCATCTACGACAGGGCCGCCCGCCGATTTTTATAGCACATAATTTAGGTAGTGTCTCAGTTCGATGCCAGAGGTTGAACCCGACCAGCTAAAGCAAGCCGTGGAGAACATGCACGGCTGCCGGGCGAATTTTGCTCAATCGGTGCCCGTGCGGGAGTCCTTCGCGGGCAAGCCGGTTTGGGAGGGCGTCGTCCATGTGTTCAAGCTGATCGCGCACCCTAAGGCGAACCTCGCCTATGCCTGGTCGTCGCCCGCAGAGGGAAGCGATAAGCGCCGGTTCTTTGCCGTGTTGCATATCCCGCCAATTGACTCGCCGGTGGCAGCGGTAAGAGCCGCCATCGTTCAGGAGCATCGGATCAAATGACTTCCAAAGCCGACCAATACCGAGTGAAGGCGCACAAACTACGGGTTGAAGCTTGCGGATCAACAGAGGCTGAGTGGCTAAAGAAGCCTTTGCCCGTCGCCAAAAGCCATGGCCTTGGTGACTTTGCCGACGCCGAGGGAGTAGGGCCTACGAAGAAAAAGAGGCAATAGATCAATCCGCATCCCGTCAGATTAGGCACTACCCGCCCGTCGACGCATCATGAACCGTTAACGATTTCGTGGCAGGTTGAAGGCCTTGTCCTGCGAGGTCCCATGCGTCGTTTGCGTCGTTCCTTAACGATCCTGCCGGTTTTGTTCGCGGCTGCCCTGCTCTTGGTGGGTCCGGCCGCTCCGGCGTCGGCGCAACAGGGCGACGTGGCGGAAGTCACGGCGATTGTCGGACAGGTCTCCGCGGTCGCCGCGTCGACCCGGGCTCGACCGCTCGCAGCCAACAGCAAGATTGCCGCCGGGGAGACAGTGGTCACCGCGCCGGGCGCGAGAGTGGCGCTGAAGTTCATCGACGGATCTACGATCAACCTCGGTGAAGCGACGGAGCTGAAAGTCGCCCGCTATCGCGTGTCCGGGGAAGACCGCCAGGTCTTTCTGGACCTGGTCCGCGGCCTCGCGCGCTCGATCGTGACCAAAATGCCGGGCAGATCGACCTTCGAGATCACGACCCCGACCGCGGTCGCGGCGGTGCGCTCGACCACGTTCTGTGTGGAATTCAATGCCAAGGGCGAGACCGAGACCGTCGTCGTCGAAGGCTCGCTGGCGGTGACCAGCCACGGCGGTGAGCTGGGCCGGGCCATTCTCGAGACGGGGGGCGGCACCACCGTTGCGAAAGGAAAGGCGCCGACCGCGCCGGAGATCTGGCAACAGTCTCGGATCGATGCGATGCGATCCCGGGCCATGATCCCCGTCCCCTGACCGGACGATCCTGCGCCCTCTTCTGACCGCTGCTCTGGCGTGATAGCTTGCGGCGGGGTCGGAGTGAAGCAGACGAGGGCGTATGATGATAGTCGCGTGTCTGCGACGCCGCGTCGGGCTGTTCATCGTCGCGGTTGCGGGCGTCCTTCCGGCCCTTGCCTGGGCCAGCTGCATCCCGGTCGCCGAGCTTCCGCCGCGGTTTGTGCCGGCCGATTATCGCGTCGCCGACGTGCCGCCCGGCAGCGTGCACCTGACGTTCCTCGGCCACGCGTCGTTCCTCATCGAGACCTCCGGCGGGGCCACGGCGGTGACCGATTACAACG
>DASWFO010000289.1:0-44640 GCA_036394195.1 Alphaproteobacteria bacterium
GGGGCCGAGCTGTGGGCGACCGACGTCTGCGTGCCGATTTCGCGGCTGGCCGACTGCATCACCGAGACCCAGGAAGACCTCGCACACTCGTTCATTCCCGCCCCGATCGTCGGTCACGTCGGCGACGGGAACTTTCATCTGACGCTGCTGCTGAAGCCGGAAGATCCGAAAGAGATCGACGAGGCGAACCGGATCAACGATCGGCTGGTGAAGCGTGCCCTCGCCATGGAAGGTACGTGCACCGGCGAGCACGGCATCGGCTACGGCAAGCTCGATTTCCTGGTCGCCGAGCATGGCGAGGCGGTGAGCGTCATGCGCGCCATCAAGCAGGCGCTCGATCCCGACAATATCTTCAATCCCGGAAAGATCATCCGGGTCTGATCGCGGCTGGGGCTTTCGCCGGCGCGGGGCCGGCTACGGCGCTTTATGCGCGACGGGAACCCCGGCCATCGTCGGGTGCTCGGCCAGGCCCGCGACCATTTCCGCCGCGACCACGCCCAGGCAGTGATAGCTGCGGTCGGTCTGGTGCAGCCCGTCGGGGTTGACCATCTGGGGTTCCGTCATCTGGCCCGAGTCCAGCCAGTACTTCATGATCTGGTAGCGGGGCAGCACCGGCACCCGGCGCACCGAGGCGATGGTGGCGATGTGGTCGAGGAACGCGTGGTGGTTGGGCACCGCCTCGAACTTCGGTGAGAACTGCGGGCCCATCAGCAGCACGTCGATCCCCGCGGCATGGGCCTGATCAATGCCCTGCGTCAGCCGGCCGCTATAGGCGCTGACCTTGTTGCGGTGAAGCGCGCTGTTGGTGCCGGTCTGCCAGATCAGCAGGTCCGGGTGCTCATCCAGCACATCGCGCTGAAAGCGCCCCAGCATCTCCATGACGTCTTCGCCGGCAACGCCTTTGTTCACGATGGTGATCTTGGAATGGGGAAAGAGACGCTGCAGCTCAGCCCGGAACTGGCTGGGATAAGTGGCTTTGGGCGACGACGCGCCGATGCCGGCGGTCGACGACGAGCCGAATGCCACCACCTTGATCGCCTCGCCGCGCTGCAGCTTCTTCGCCACGCGCGGCAGCTTGTTGGTGCTCCTCAGAAGGTCGTGCGGAACGGCGCAGGAGGACTGGGCCGCCAGCGTCTCCGACCGGGCCGGCAGGGCGGCCAGGCCGAACGCCAGCGCCCACGCCGCGGCCACGAGGGCGCGTCGCATCACTCCGCTGGGGTCTTGGACCAGGTCGCTCAGGCGTTTCATCCTCTCTGCTTTATCGCCCGTTCCTTACAATACTCTTACTGATCTAAGCATTTTTATCAATCTGCTACTTGGCCGCGATGCCGCCCAAAATCTCGATCGCGAGCAAATGGCCAATGCAGTCATAGACTTGATCGGCCGTCTTGCGAGTCTCGCTGCCGCCGCGGCCGGCAAAACTAAAACGATCGGCATCGGCCCAATATTTCATGACAGCGAAGCGCGAGAAGCGCGCCACGCCGCGCATGCCGGCAACCTGCTCGATCGCGGCCACGTAGGGCTGAAAATTGATCAGTTGCGCCGTCGTCCGCGAGAATTGCGGGTCCATCAGGATGACATCGGCGCCGGCGGCAAGCAGCCGGTCGACGCCGGCGAGCAGCGACTCGATGAATTCGTCGACGTCGGCGCCGCGCACGGCCTCGGCCGTCCCGGTCTCCCAGATCACCAGCGCCGGCTTCTCGGCCAGGACGTCGGTGTCCAGCCGGCCTAGCATCTGCTCGGCGGCCTGCCGCGCCACACCCTGGTTTACGACGCGGATGTCGCTGCCCGGAAGCCGCGCCGAGAGCACGGCTTCGAGGCGCGCAGGCCAGGCGGCCTGCGAATCGCTGGCGCCGAGGCCCAGCGTGCTCGACGAGCCGAGGGCCACGACCTTCAGGCGGTGCTCCCGCTTGAACAGGCGCGCCGCGTGCGGCAGCGGGACGGTCTCGGGCACCACATCGGGCGGCACTTCGCATTTCGGCGGCAGCTGGACCGTGGGATCGGCGGCTTGCGCGACGGGTGGGCCGAACGCCGCGCCAAGGATGATGACCGCCGCCGTGGTTGCGGCCATCGCACGAACTCTCTCGATCATCATTCCCCCCCTTGCACCACCGTTTGCACGGGCCGTGACGCTACCGCGCCGCGCGCGGTGACCGGGCGCCGACGCTGCTTGGACCACGCCAAGAAATAAGCCGAACCGAACATGACGAGCACGCCGCCGCCCGAAACCAGGAACTGCGTCAATAGCGTGCTGTCGAACTCCGACAGCACGAAATGGCCGAGCACGGACAAGAAGATCCCGAGGCAGAAGATGTTGAGCGAATGCTGGCCGCAGAGGATCACCGGCTCGGTCACCAGCGAGTTGAACATCGGGTGGTCGCGGCGCACCAGCGTCACCGTCACATGCGCCAGCGCCAGGAAGTTCAGCAGGCGCAACGGCCCGAGATTTGTCTTGTCGGCGATCGTCCACACCGCCTCGACGAACGCCGGCGGCAGATCGCCGAACAGCGAGACGAGCGTCATGGCGCTGCGGACCACGAACATGGCGGCGAGGAACCCGGCGGACAGCCAGATCAGCCGCGGCGACAACAGGCGCGGAGCCCCCTCCATGTGGCGGAGAGCGGACGCGGCGCCGAGGACGAACAGGATCTGCCACGCGAACGGATTGAAATACCAGACGCCGTTGGGATAGGTGCGCAGGTTGAAATGAAAAAACGCCGCCGCGATGTAGAGCGCGATCGACAGGCCGACGATCAGGGTCGGCCAGGCGCGCAGGATCGGGAGCGCGACCGCGAGTCCCAGGAGGAGCACGATATAGAGCGGCAGGATGTCCATGAATTCCGGCTGAAACTGCAGCATCACCGCTTTCATCACCGCGATATGCGGCTCCTGCAGGAAGTCGGCGACCTTCATCTCGTCGAGGAACATCGGGTTGTCGAACCGCGCCGCGGTGTAGGACACCTGCGCGATGAAGATCACGAACAGGAACACGTGCGCGACGTACAGAGTCCAGCAGCGCTTCAGGATCTGCACCCCCGCGAAGGCGATTCCTTGCTGCTCCATGACGCGGCCGAAGACCAAGGCCGCGGTGAACCCCGAGATGAACACGAACAGTTCCGCCGCGTCGCAGAACGCGACGTTGCCGAGCGTGAAGTACGAGATGATGTTTTCCGGGATGTGATCGAGAAAAATGAACAGCAGGCCCAGACCTCGGAAGAAGTCGAGGCGGAGGTCCCGGTCGGTTGCCATGATGGGCGTTGCGGCTACTCCGCGGCGGTCTTGCGCTGGGCCTGGGCGGCCAGGACCGCCACGTAATCGGCGACGGTGGTGCCGCGGCCGCGGGTTTCCGGGGTTTCCCGGCCCAGCGGCGAGTCGGCGACCATCCGGTACACGCGCGCGACGCCGTCGAAGACCTCCGGGGTCATGCCGACATCGGCGAAGGTGGCGGCGATCTCCTCCATCTCGGCCACCCAGCGATAGGCCTTGGGGGCCACGCGCGGGAGGTTGCGGTCGATGTCCGCCAGAACGTCGGCGCGGCTGAGCGTCATCTCCGCCCTCAGGGCGGCGGAGACGCCGAGCGTCTCGGCGCTGACCAGCGCCTGGGTGGCCAGCGCCATCATGCCCTTGGTCATCGATGCGTAGCACATCTTCAGCGCCGAGGCGGCGCCGATGCCGCCCTCGACGGCGCGGATGTCGAGGCCGGGCCGGCGCAATTCGGTGACGCGCGCCGCGTCGGGCCCGGACACGTAAAGGCGGGTCTTGGCCTCGGCCGGTTTGGGGGGCGGACCGATGATCCCGCCGTCGACGAACACCGCACCGGCGGCGGTCACGATCTCACCGACCTCGCGGGTGCTGCGCGGCGAGATCGCGTTGCAGTCGACATAGACGAGCGATGTCTCCGCCCCGCGCAAGACGGCGGCGATCCGCCGCCCGATCGTCGACGCTTCGGCCGGCGGCACGATTGAGAACAAGACGTCGGCATTCCGCACCAGGGCCGCGTCGTCGGCGACCGGCTCGATTCCGGCGGCCTTGGCGAGCTGGACGGTGCGCTGGCTGCGCCCGGCGAGGTTCGTGATGACGCGCAGGCCCCCCTGGCGGAGCACCGCGCCGACGGAATGTCCCATGTCTCCGGGGGCGAGAATAGCGATGGTACCAAAGCTCATGTAGG
Organism: Alphaproteobacteria bacterium; assembly: GCA_036394195.1. Lineage (GTDB taxonomy): Bacteria > Pseudomonadota > Alphaproteobacteria > CACIAM-22H2 > CACIAM-22H2 > DATJPD01. The sequence continues at coordinate 4,169 of DASWFO010000289.1, forward strand.
GGTCTCTTGATCTCCGGCGAGGATGAACCGTCCGAGCGGCGGATTGTCGCGCTTTTTTGCCAGTCCGTCCACGGCGCCCCGTCACCGCGGTCCCCCGCGATCGGCCGCCGCGCCGGGGATTTCGTCTATACTCTGCCGCGGTACCGGTGGGGCACGATGATCAGCACGCGTCGACTTTGGATTTTACCGCTCGGCATCGCTCTTGTGCTCGCGGCGGCAGCTCTTTTGTGGCAGCTCCGCGGGCCGGCATGGCTGATGCCGCTCGTGACCGGACAAATCGAGACCATGGCGCATTTGCGGCTCGAGACCGGCGGGCCGGTCGAGGCGCATCTGCTGCCCGCACCCGGTCTGCGCGCCCGCGACGTCCGCTTTTCTCCCGCCGAGCCCGGCGCGCCACCCCTTGGGCATGCCGCGGCACTCGAGGTCAGCTTCAGCTGGCCGCGCTTGCTGCGCGGCGAGCTGCAGATCGACACGCTGCGGCTGCCCGAGGTCCGTCTGCTCACCGATACCTTGCACCCGCCGCTCGAGATTGTGGCGCGGTTCGGCGGTCCGGCTGTCGAGATCACGCTGGCTGCGGACGGCGCCAGCGGCCGGATCACAGCGCATCCAGAGGCGGGCACGCTGGCGCTGGACGATGTCGTGCTGCAAGCCGGACGGATGGTGGCGGCCGGCAGCGGGCGTCTCCTGGCGCATGACCCGGTGCGGCTGGTGCTGAACACGCAGCTCAGCCTCGGCGACATGCGGCTCGGGACGGTGTCGATCGCGGCCAGCTACTCGGCCGACGGCGTGGTGCTGGAACGGGCCGACTGGCGCCAGCTGGACGGCGGCGAGCTGGCGCTGTTCGGCCACGCGGCGGTGGAGGGCGACGGCGTGCGCTTCGAAGGGGGGATGGGTGCGAGCCTCGGACCGCCCAACTCGTCGGCCGACACGTCGGCCCGGTTCGATGGCACGTTCGGCGCCGCCGGCCTGGCCCTGGCGATCGACGATATCGATCTGCGCACCGGCGCTTCCCACCTGAGCGGCCGCGCCAGATACGCCGCCGGTCCGCCGGGACAGCTGTCTACGGAGTTGCGGGTCGACCGGCTCGACCTCGCGGCCCTGCCGACCCTGGGGCCGACGGTGGAACGGTCGCCGCTGGGTGCCCTGGCTCCGGCGCTGGCGGTCGTGACCTCCGATCTCGATCTCCGGCTGCGCCTGGGCCAACTCGACCTGAAGGACCGCCCGCTGGCCGAGGGGCTCGTCATCGATCTCCTCCGCCACGGCGGCGCCATCGAATTGCGCGAGCTCGCGGCGCGCTCCCTGCTGGGCGCGCCGCTGCGCGCCTCCGGTCGCATCGCGTTCGCGCCGGCGGCGATGATCGCCATCGATCCGCTGATGCTCACCTACGGCAGCCTTTCCGCGGCGGGCCGGACGCAGCTCGACCTGTCGGGCCCGCGTCCGCGGCTGGTCCTCGACGTGGCGAGCAACGCGTTGGCGCTCGACGCCTTGCTTGCCGGGCCGCCGCCGCTGCCGCCGGAACCGATGACGCGCCGCGCCGCCGCCGCGGCGTCGGTCGCCGCCGCGCGGCAGACAGCACCCGCCGCCGGATGGTCGCGGGTACCGTTCGCCCTGCCGCAAAGCCTGCCGCTCGACGCGGAGATAAGCTTCGCCGCGCCGCGGCTCACCTGGCACGGGTATCGTCTCGACGACGCGCAGGCCGTGCTGGAGATCGCGGAACGCCAGATCGCGCTGAAGCGGCTGAACGGGCAGCTCTACGGCGGGATGCTCGAGGCCTCCGGGCTGTCCGAGCTGCAGGTGCGGCCGCGGCTCAGCGGCCGGCTGCAGCTGATGCACGCAAATCTTGCGGCGGCGCTCGGCGGCATCGCTGATATTCGCAACGTCGATGGCCTTGGCGACATCATCGCCGATCTTAAGGCGGAGGGTGACACTGTGGCCGATCTGGTCGCGAGCTCGGCTGGGACCGTCTCCGTCGCGGCGCAGGGCGGCACGATCAGCGGCATCGACCTGCCCGCCGTCGCCGAGCATCTGAAGCGGTTCACCCGGGCCACCGACCTTGTCGAGCTCGGGCGACTGGCGACAGGCGGACGTACACCATTCCAGACGCTCAAAGGCCGCCTTCAGCTCGATCGCGGGATCGCGCGCACCGATGGCCTCGTGCTGACCGCCGCCAACGGCTCGGCCGAGACGCGGGGCAGCATCGATCTGCCGGGCTGGGCGCTGAACCTCACCAACGAATTTCAGTTGAGCGAGCCGCCGGGCATGCCGCCGCTGGTCATCAAGCTCGACGGTCCGATCGCGTCGCCGCGACGCGTCTTCGACATCAGCCGTCTGCAGGCGTATCTGCTGCGCCGCGGCGCCCCGGCTCCCGCGCGCTGATCGCGGTCCTTATCGGAGGCTGGCCCGATCGCCCCCTAATGGTGGCCGTGGCCGCCGTTGCTGCCTTTGCCGGCCAGGGCGGGCTCGGGCTGGCGGGGCGGTCCCTCGTTCACCGACAGGCGATGCTCGAGCTCGGCGAGCACGAACAGGCGGAGCGCGCTCGAGAGGTTGCCCTGGCGTCCGCCCGCGGGCTCCGTGCTGTCGATCTCGGTGACGAGATCGTTGATGGACTTACTTCGCGCATGCGCGATCTCCTTCAGCCGCGCCCAGAACGGCTCTTCGAGCGAGACACTTGTGCGATGGCCCGCGACGATAACAGAGCGTTTTGGAATCGCATCAGACATGGGGGACCACTCCCGGGCTATGCGTCGTGCGGACCAAGCATGTCGGCTGGCCGGACCCAACGGTCGAAATCGGCCTCGCTGACGAGGTCGAGATCGGCCGCCGCTTCTTTAAGCGTCAGGTCGTGGGCCAACGCATGCTTGGCGATGCGCGCCGCGTTGTCGTAACCGATATGGGGGTTGAGTGCGGCCACGAGCATCAACGACCGCTCCACGAATTCCGCAATACGATGCTCGTTCGCCGTCGTCCCGACGATGCAGTGGTCGGCAAAGCTGGCCGCCGCGTCGCCAAGAAGCTGAATCGACTGCAGTAGGTTGTAGATGATGACAGGCTTGAACACGTTCAGTTCGAGATGACCCGATGCCCCCGCTATCGTGATGGTCACGTGATTGCCCATGACCTGGGCGCAGACCATGGTCAGCGCTTCGGCCTGAGTGGGATTCGCCTTGCCCGGCATGATCGAGGAGCCGGGCTCGTTTTCCGGAATTGAGATCTCGCCGATGCCGCAGCGCGGCCCCGAGGCCAGCAGCCGGATATCGTTGGCGATCTTCATCAGCGAGGTGGCGACCGTGTTGAGCGCGCCCGAGCACTCGACGATCGCGTCGTGGGCCGCGATGGCCTCGAACTTGTCGGTCGCCGGCATGAACGGCAGGGAAGTCAGCCGGGCCAGCTCCTGGGCGAAGCGGGCCGCGAAGCCGCGATGGGCATTGAGCCCGGTGCCGACCGCGGTCCCGCCCTGGGCGACGGCGTAGAGCCGCGGCAGCGTGGTTTCGATCCGCGCGATGCCGAGCTCGACCTGGCGGGCATAGGCGCCGAATTCCTGGCCGAGGGTGAGAGGAACGGCGTCCTGCAGGTGCGTCCGCCCGATCTTGATGATGTCGTTGAATCGCCGGGCGCGCTCCAACAGCGCCTCATGCAAACGGCGCAAACCCGGCAACAGCACGTCATGGATGGCTGTCACGGCGGCGATGTGCATGGCTGTCGGAAAGCTGTCGTTCGAGGATTGGCCCATATTCACGTGGTCGTTCGGATGCACCGGGGTCCGACTACCCAACGGACTTCCGAGCATTTGGTTCGCACGATTCGCGATAACTTCGTTGACGTTCATGTTGGTCTGGGTGCCGGACCCGGTCTGCCAGACGAAAAGCGGGAAATGATCGGCCAAAGTGCCGTCGATGACCTCGTCGGCAGCCCGTATAATGGCCTCGCCGAGGCGGGAATCCAGTAATCCCAACGCCATGTTGGCCTGAGTTGCCGCTTTTTTTTGCACGCCGAAGGCGCGAATCAGCGCCGCCGGCATCCGCTCGTTGCCGATGCGGAACAGCTCGACGCTGCGCTGCGTCTGAGCACCCCAGTAGCGGTTTTCAGGCACCGCAATTGGGCCGAAAGAATCGTGCTCGATGCGGGTCCGAGGTTTGGTGCTGTCCGGCATGGCGTGGCCCGTCCGGCTACCCAGTTACCCCTCACCTTCCGATTTAATAAATTTAAACGCAAATAAAAGGTGCGGCGCGAAAACGAGCGCCGACCGCCAGCCAGTCCGGCAGGCGTCTCAGGAAAATAAGCTCAGCCGGTCCGGCCGAGCAGGTCGCTCATGGTGACGAGCCGGATCGGCCCGCCGTTCTCGGCCCGGGCCACTTCGAACTGCTCGCTCGACAAGGTAATGCGGTCGACCCGGCGCAGGATGCGGCCGTCGGTGAGCGGGACGGGGGTCCATGACACGATCCCGGCCATATCGCGCGGCTGGCCGGTGAGCGCGTGGAAGCGGCTGACCACGGTGACCGAAGCCACTTCACCTTCGAAGAAGCCGTGCTCCACGGCGGTCTCCAGCATCTGCTCGAGCTCGGCGGTGAACACCGGCATCGACGACATGCCCACGATGTCGGCCGGCGCCATGCCGTGAATGCCGCAGAAGCTCGGGGAGGCGGCTAGGATGATCCGGTTCTCGTCGCACAGGACCGTGTAGCCGACGCTCGTATTGATGCAATGCGTCTGCAGCATCTCTTCGCGTAATTCGGCGCGGCGCATCACGTCGCGCAGCCGCCGCTGCATGCCGAGATCGGGAATCTGCCGGCCGCTTTCCCAGCGCGACACGGTCGCCTGGTCGACGCCGACCAGTTCGGCCAGCGCCGCCTGCTTCAACGTCCGCAGCCGCCGCAAGCGGCGTATCTGCGGACCCCAATCGGCTACTCCCCCGCCCGATATGCGCATATATGCGTCATAGCCCCCTTATCACTGGCCAACGTATTCTCGAATCCTGGCGGCGTTCAAGCGGGCGCGAACCGCAAACGTGCGGCGCCGCGTAACATTCGGGGGCCAAATGACGCAGAAATCCGCAAAGGCTTTTCCAGTCGAGAGGAAGGCGGATACGCAGGATGCCGCCTGGGCGATCCATCATTGCCTCAAATACATGTCCCAGGACGCGCTCGATCTCGGCATGAGCCAGACGGCGAATCTGCTCGAGATGATCGCGCATCTCGCCCTCGACGAAGCAAAGGCGCTGGGCGTCCGGCACTAGCGGACGGCCACGGCGCCCCTTCCCGACCCAGCCGCACCGTGGCAAAGTCACGCAACGGTAAAGGCGGGGAGGGATATGCGTCACCGTTTCATCCACATTGCATTTGCGGCGCTGCTGGCTGCATGCACCGGTCATGATTTCGAGAAGCCGGCGCCGGACACGCTCGTCCTTGGAGCCACGACGCAAGACGAGATCGTGGCGAAGTACGGACCCCCGTACAGACAAACCACGGCCATCGCATCGAACCCGGTCGAAACCCGGATGACGATTCAGCTCGGTGGCTTCGATCGGGCGATCGTTTCCGGGACATTTGCGAGCCTGAGCACTATTACGCGGACAGGTCAAAACAGGTCCTGATCGGCGGCGCGCCAACCGAAAAAGCGATAGGCTTCGATTTCTGGAACGGTAAACTGTACGCCTACAACTTTTTCAGTAGCTTCAACTCCGATTCGACCAATTTTGACGAGACAAAAACCGCGCAATTAGAACGCGATCGAACAACGGCAGACGACGTCGTCGTTCTGCTGGGACCACCGAGTGGCAAGGCCGGATATCCAGCTGTCCAAACGCCCGGCCAGGCGAAATTCACATACCTCTACATTGCGATCGAAGGTGGGCGACGCATCTCCAAACGCCTCGAAATTCTGTTTGGAGAGAACGGAACCGTTCGCGATTTCAGATTCGCGAGCGACTCCGCGCCCGCACCGGCCCCGAGTGGCGGCGGTGCGGTTCCGATCTACATCCCAACACCAAGAGGCAAGTAGTCGATGGTGCGGAAAGGCCCGCTTGCTCCGGGCAGCCGGCATCTACTCGTATCGGTGCTGGCCGTCTGCATGGCATGCTCGGGTTGTGTCGGGCGCAATTTCAAGGCGCCACCCTCCGGTTTGTTGGTGCTCGGAACAACCTCGTCCGGGGATGTCGTACGCGCACTAGGTGAACCATACCAACAGCGCACACGCGTCTTTGCTGGCGGCCAAGCAACGAACGCACCTGCGGCCGGGGGTCCATTCGATCCCGCACTGATCGATGGAAGTTACACGCTCCTGGTTTATACGTTCGCCGATGCGGGTGGAGCGCCGCTCGTCGGTGGTATTTCGCCCGCCAGAACAATGGCGCTCGAATTTTGGAATGACAGACTTTTTTATTACAGCTTGGCCAGCAGCTTCGCCGTTGAGTCGACGAACTTTGATGAAACGCAGGTCAGCAAAATCGAAAAAGGTAAGACATCGCAGCGCGACGTACGCGACATGCTGGGCGACCCTTCCGGACGAGCCATATACCCGGAAATCCAGCTCATGAACGGGGAGAAGTATGTTTATTCGTATTCCGTCGTCCAGCCGCGGGAGTACAAGGCCGAGCGCAAGCGCCTAGAAATCCTCTTCGACGGCAGAGGCATCGTCGTGGATCTCCAATTCGTGGCTAACACTGTGCGGGTGACGGACTACACGATAGCCGCAACTTTTCCGCTCGTGATGCCGCGCGCTCGGTGATCCTGCTTCGACGCGCCCGGTCTGGCCGCTATTCGACTTTGATGTTCGCGGCCTTGATCACCGCGTCCCATTTGGGGATCTCGCTGGCCAGGAGCTTCGCGGCGTCGTCCGGGGTCCCGCCCATCGGCTCGGCGCCGAGCTGATCCAGCCGCGCCAGCACGTCGGTCTGTTTGAGGGCCGCGTTCAGCTGCCCGTTGAGCTTGCCGACGATGCCGGGGGGCGTTCCCGCCGGCGCCAGGACCGCGAACCACGCGACCGCCTCGTACCCGGGCAGGCCCGCCTCGATCATCGTCGGCAGATCCGGCACCTGTGGCGAGCGGTGCGGGCCGGTCACCGCCAGGGCGCGCAGCCGGCCCTCCTTCACATGCGGCAGTCCGGTGATCATGAAATCGAACATCATGGACACTTGGCCGTTCAGGACGTCGACGACCGCGAGCGGATTGCCGCGATAGGGTACATGAACGATGTCGGCACCGGTCATCCGCTTGAACAGCTCGCCGGCCAGGTGATTCGTGGTCCCGACGCCGCCGGAGGCATAGTTCAGCGTCCCCGGTGACGCCTTGGCCAGCGCGATCAGCTCACTGAGTGAATTCGCCGGCACGCCGAGATTGATCTCCAGCATATGCGGCTGGCTCGCGATCAACACGACCGGCGTGAAATCCTTGACCGGGTCCCAGCCAAGATTCGCATACAGGCTCGGCTGGCTGGCGAAGGAGCTCGGCGTCATCAGGAACGTGTAGCCGTCGGGCGCCGATTTCGCGACCGCGTCGGTCCCGAGATTGCCGCCGGCGCCGGGCTTGTTCTCGACCACCACCGGCTGACCGAGCGGCTCGGTGATCTTCTGGCCGAGAAGGCGGGCCAGCGTGTCGGCGGAGCCGCCGGCGGGAAACGGCACCACGAAGCGGACCGTCCGGGTCGGCCAAGTCTGCGCCGTCGCGGGACCGGGCCCGAACGCCACGAAGACGAGCATGCAAGCGGCCAGTCCCCCGGCCAGGAGACGTGCAAGAACGGTCATGTGGCGGTTTTCCCCCCGAGGATGTTTGCGACAGTCTTGCGAGCCGCGGAGCGGCCGGTCAAGCGCGGCTGGGCGGCGGAAACGTAATTGTGACCCGCAACCCCGGCCGGTTGTCGGTGAGGGCGAGCCGGGCATCGTGGAGCTGGGCCACGGCCGCGACGAGACTCAACCCCAGGCCGCTGCCGGGCGTCGAGCGGCTGGCGTCCAGCCGGAAGAACCGCTCGAGCACCTTGTCGCGATATTGCGCGGGGACCCCGGGTCCGTTATCGGCCACCGAGAGCACGGAACCGTCGGGACCGGAGGTCAACTCGACGTCGATCCGTCCGCCCTCGGGCGCGCACTTGATCGCGTTGTCCAGCAGATTGGCCAGCGCCTGCGACAGCAGATGGCGGTCGCCGACGATGGTGACCGGCTGGATGGACGCGACGAGAGTCTGCCGCCGCTCCTGGGCGACCGGCTCGTACAGCTCGATCGCGTCCTGGGCCACCTGCGCCAGATTCACCGCCGCGAAGCCGGCGCGCGCGCGCCCGGATTCGGCTTCGGCGATGCGCAACAGGGCGTTGAACGTCGCGAGCAGCGTATCCGCCTCGGCGATGCTCGCGTCGACCAGCCGGCGCTGCTCCTCGGGCTCCTCCGTCGCCATGCGCGCGGTCTCGAGACGGTGGCGAAGCCGGGTCAGCGGGCTGCGCAGGTCATGCGCCACGCCTTCGGAGACGTGCCGGATGCTGTCCATCAGCTTCTCGATTCGATCCAGCATGGCGTTGAGGTTCTGCGCCAACTGGTCGAAGTCGTCGCCCGAGCCCTGCGTCGGCACGCGGCGGGCGAGGTCGCCGGCCATGATCTCGCGGCTGGTTCGATTGATCGCCTCGATCCGCCGCAGCGCCCCCCGGCTCATCAGCAGGCCGCCCACAAGGCCCAGCGCCACCGTGATGGCGAGCCCCCAGCCGAACGCCCGCAGCATCACGCGCTGAACCTGCTGCAGCGCCCGGGCGTCGCGGCCGACGAGGAGATGGAAGCCGCCGGCCAGCCGGAAATGGCGCGCATGTGCCAGATAAGTCTCGCCGGGGCGGGTGGCGCGGTCGTGCAGCTCGAACTCCATCCAGCCGTCGATGCTCTCCTGTGCGTCCGGCCAGCGATCGAGATTGCCGGCGATCGGAAGGAAGTTCGGATCGGTCAGCAGGTAGACTTCGCTGCCGGCGGGGTCGCGCTCGATCCGCTGGTGGATGACGTTGGCCAGGCCCTGGATGCCGGTCTGGCGATATTGTTCGGCGAGGCCGGTGATCTCGGCCTCGATGGTCTCGTCCATCTGGCGGGCCATGTAGCCGGCGGTCGCCCAGTAGATGAAGCCGAACAGGATAATCACCGACCCGCCGAACAGGGCCAGATAAGCGAGCGCCAGCCGAAACGTCGTGGTGCGAAGGAGGCCGGTTCTCACCCGCGGGCGCTCAGCTGGCCTTGGGCGTCTCGACGTCCGCCGGGCGTAGACTGTAGCCGGCGCCGCGGATCGTGTGGATCAGCGGCTTGTCGAACCCTTTGTCGATTTTCTGGCGCAGCCGGCTGATATGCACGTCGATGACGTTGGTCTGCGGGTCGAAATGATAATCCCACACGCCTTCGAGCAGCATCGTGCGCGTCACGACGTGGCCGGCGTGGCGCATCAGGAACTCGAGCAGCCGGAACTCGCGCGGCTGGAGTTCGATCGGGCGGCCGCCGCGGCGCACCGTATGGGCCAGGAGATCCATTTCGAGATTGCCGACGCGCAGCACCGTCTCGCCGCGGCCCCCGCCGCCGCGCCGAAGCAGCGCCTCGAGCCGGGCCAGCAGCTCGGTGAAGGCGAACGGCTTGGTCAGGTAGTCGTCGCCGCCGGCGCGCAGGCCGCGCACCCGCTGATCGACGTCGCCCAGCGCCGACAGGATCAGCACCGGGGTGCGGTTGGCGGATTTGCGCAGGCTCTCGATGAGCACCAGCCCGTCGAGGCCGGGGAGCATTCTGTCGACGATCAGGGCATCGTAGGTTTCGCCCATGGCCATGACGAGCCCGTCGGTGCCGGTCGCCGCATGGTCGGCGACATAGCCGCTCTCCTTCAGGCCCTTGACGAGATAACGGGCGACTTCGGGGTCGTCCTCGATGACAAGAACACGCATCGATGAGGCCGTGCTATTCGGGAATCCGTCGGAAGAGGGACGGAGAATGGGCGAAACAGCGTCGGTCATGATGCTACATCAGGCGGGCGTTCGCGAGCCAGTCGGCTTGCAGATCGAGCCAGTCGGCTTGCAGATAAAGAAACGCCGGCAGCTTCGGATGTGAAGCCGCCGGCGTTCCCAGGTGCACGTCAGGACGTCGACTTCGTCAGCGGCAAGGCGACGAAGCGCTGGTTGTCGCCGCGCTGGATCAGGAACAGCACCGCCTTGCGCTTCTCCTTGGCGGCGTTCTGCACGGTGTCGACCACATCGCGTGGGCCGCTGACCTGTTTGTCGCCGACCTTCACGATGATGTCCCCGGACGAGAAGCCGGCATCGGCGGCCGGGCTGCCGTTCTTCACGTCGACGATCAGGGCGCCCTTGGCGTTCTCCGGCAGGTCGAAGCGCTGCCGCGCCTGCTTGTTGACCGGGGCCAGCGACAGGCCCATGACGCTCGCCGGCTTCGCCGGCTCGGCCTGCTGGCTGGTAGGGGCGTTGCCCTCGTCGGCCGAGGCCGTCTGGTCGGTCGGCATGCGGCCGAGCGCTACCTGCACGGGGACCTGCTTGCCGTTCCGCCAGACGCCGAGCTCGACCGTCTTGTTGGGACCGGCCGCCGCGACCAGGCGGGCCAGGTCGCGGAACTGCTCGACCGGCTGGCCATTGACCGTCCGGATCACGTCGCCCTGGCGCACACCGGCTTTCGCGGCCGGGCTGGCGTTGTTGACGCCGGCAACGAGCGCGCCCTTGGCATCGTCGAGACCGAGACTGTCCGCGATCTCCTTGGTGACCGGTTGGATGCTCACACCCAGCCAGCCGCGGTCGATGTGGCCGTGCTCGCGCAGCTGGTCGACGATCGGCTTGGCAAGCGAGGCCGGAATGGCAAAGCCGATCCCGATGCTGCCGCCGCTCGGCGAATAGATCGCCGTGTTGATGCCGATCACCTCGCCGTTGCGGTCGAACGACGGTCCGCCCGAGTTGCCGCGGTTGATCGAGGCGTCGATCTGCAGGTAGTCGTCGAACGGACCGGACTGGATGTCGCGGCCGCGCGCCGAGATGATGCCGGCCGTGACCGTTCCGCCGAGGCCGAACGGATTGCCGACGGCGATGACCCAGTCGCCGACCCGCGCTTTATCGGAATCGCCCCATTTGACGTAAGGCAACGGCTCGCTGGACTCGACCTTCAGGACGGCGACATCGGTTTTGTCGTCGCGGCCGACCAGCTTCGCGTCGAGCTTGCGCCCGTCGGTGAGCGTCACCTGGATCTTGTCGGCGTTCTGGATCACGTGGTTGTTGGTCACCACGTAGCCGGCGGGATCGACGATGAAGCCGGAGCCGAGGGCCATGCCACCCTGGCCGGGCTCGGGGCTCTCGTCCTCGCCGCCGCCGCCGTTGCCGCCGTTACCGCCGCGCTGATTGAAGAAGCGGCGCAGAAAATCCTCGAACGGCGTGCCGCGCAGTTCGGGAGGAATCTGGAACTGCTGGCTGCCGCGGCCGCGGGTACCGCCCGCGACCTTGAGCGTGGTCGAGACGTTCACGACCGCCGGCTTCACCTTGTCCACAAGGTCGGCGAAGCCGTCCGGCGGGGTGGCGAAGGCGAGGCTCGAGCTGAAGACGAACGCGATCACGCCGAAGGCTGCGGCGGCCGCGGCGCGGGATCTCCGCCCGAACTGGGTCGGAGGCGCCGATTCCGCCCGGGCCCGCGGCCGCGGCGCGGAAAGGATTGAGTCGGACATGAAGCGGACTCCTGTGAAATGTGGGTCTGAATTCGGTCGACGTCCGGCAAAACACATGGTCCGCCGACGGTTCCCTGTCCAGATACCCGATCCCGGCTCACGCCCGGCTTTCCAACGGATTAAATCTTCGTAATGTGAGATCCGGAGGCCCGGCCCGAGATCGATGATTTCTCTGTAATGCGTTGAATTAGCATAGAATTCACAATTCGGCGTGATCGGGGCGCGGGTTCAGGAGCGGCGGCGGCTGGCGGTCGGCGGCACCCGCTTGGCCGCCTTTGCGGCGAGGGCCGCGGACAGTGCCTTGGTCGCCCAGCCGACCATGTCCTCGGCGTTCTCGATCACGTCGGGCGGGCATTCCATGTAGGCGCCCATTTCGATCTCCCGGTCCGGTCCGCGCTGGTAGCGGAACGGGCGCGACCCGGCCGCGACGAAGTCGCCCCGGTTGCGGTCATCGACCCGGAGATAAAGGACGTCTTTGGAGACGAGGCCGAACATGGCGCCTTGCCGATACAGCCCGTGGCTGCGGAACATCCGGCGCGCCGAGACCCCGCCCCAATCGGTCAGGAGGTCGAGGACGTAGGCGACGAAGCCCTCGTGCATGCCGGGTGGCGATCCGCGGTCAGCCCCGCCACTTCTCGAAGAAATCGTTGCCTTTGTCGTCGACGACGAGGAAGGACGGGAAGTCGACGACGTCGATCTTCCACACCGCTTCCATGCCCATCTCGGGGAACGCGACCGTTTCGACCTTTTTGATGTGCTTCTCGGCGAGGAGCGCGCCTTCGCCGCCGATCGAGCATAGATAGAACCCGCCGTGCTTCTTGCACGCGTCGGTGACGACCTTCGAGCGGTTGCCTTTGGCCAGCGTCACGAAGCTGCCGCCCGCCGCCATGAACGGGTCGACGAAGCTGTCCATGCGCCCTGCGGTGGTCGGGCCGAACGCGCCCGAGGCGTAGCCCTGCGGCGTCTTCGCCGGCCCGGCGTAGTAGATGATGTGCTTTTTGAAGTAGTCGGGGAGCGGCTCGCCTTTTTCCATCAGCGCTTTGATTTTCGCGTGTGCCAGGTCGCGCGCCACGATCAACGGCCCGTTGAGGGACACCCGCGTGGTGATCTTGAGACCGGACAGCGTGCGCCGGATCTCGTCCATGGGCCGATTGAGATCGATCTTCACGGTCTCGCCGCCGAGCTTCGAGGCGTCGATCTCCGGCAGGTATTGCGCGGGGTTGGTCTCGAGCCGCTCGAGGAACACGCCCTCGCGGGTGACGCGGCCCATGGCCTGGCGATCCGCGGCGCACGACACGCCGATGGCGATCGGCAGGCTGGCGCCGTGACGCGGCAGCCGGATCACGCGCACGTCGTGGCAGAAATACTTGCCGCCGAACTGCGCGCCGATGCCGTTCATCTGCGTCATCTTGTGGACGCGCTCCTCCATCCCGCGATCGCGGAACGCCTGCCCGTATTTGTTGCCCTGGTCCGGGAGGCCGTCGAGATAATGGCAGGTGGCGAGCTTCAGCGTCTTCATGGTGAACTCGGCCGACGGTCCGCCGATGACGACGGCCAGGTGGTAGGGCGGACAGGCCGCGGTGCCGAGCGTCTTGATCTTGTCATCCAGGAACTTCAGCAGATCCTTCTCGTTCAGGCGCGACGGCGTCTCCTGGAACAGGAAGCTTTTGTTCGCTGAACCGCCGCCTTTGGCGACAAACAGGAAATCGTAATCCTCGCCGTCGGTGGCGTAGAGCTCGATCTGGGCCGGCAGGTTGTCGCCGCTGTTCACCTCCTTGAACATTTCGAGCGGCGCCAACTGGCTGTAGCGGAGGTTCCGCTCGGTGAAGGTCCGGTGGATGCCGCGGGCGATCGCCTCCGCGTCGTTGACGCCGGTCCACACGTTCTGGCCCTTCTTGCCCATGACGATCGCGGTGCCGGTGTCCTGGCACATCGGCAGCACGCCGCCGGCGGAGATGCAGGCGTTCTTCAGCAGGTCGTAGACGACGAACTTGTCGTTCACCGACGCGTCCGGATCGTCGAGGATCGCGCGCATCTGGGCCAGATGGGTGGGACGGAGAAGATGCGAGATGTCGCGGAAGGCTTCCGCGGTCAGCAAGGTCAGCGCCTGCGGATCCACCTTCAGCACGTCTTGCCCCTCGAACTTAGAGGCCGCGACGTAATCGCCGGACAGCTTACGGTAAGGAGTCGAATCCTCGCCAAGGTCGAACATGTCGCGGAACGCGAACTCGGGCATGACGCGCCTCTTTAGAAAAAATCGAAAGGAAGGAGTTCAGTTTACTTCTTGCGGCCGTCGGTTTTGCGGAACGCATCGAGCGCCACGACGCGGGCGCCGCCTTCCGGCCCAGGCTCTCCGTCCGGCGGTGCCGCCGGGTCGGTCGGTGCGCCGACGGCGGCCGCGGGTGCGGGAACGGCCGGCGGGCTCGCCTTGGGCGGCAGAGCGACCGGACCCGTGGAATCCTCGGGCGCGCTCACCGAGAACTGCAGGCCGAACTGCACCGAAGGGTCGACGAACGCCGTCACCGCCGCGAACGGAACCGTGAGACGCTCGTGCTGGCCGTTGAAGCTGAGCGTCACCGCAAACTGCTTGTCGGTGACGTCGAGGCCCCAGAACTGGTGCTGGAGCACGATCGTCATCTCCTCGGGATGGCGCTCGCGCAGATGATCGGCGATGTCCACGCCGGGGAACGTCGAGCGGAACGTCAGATAGAAATGATGCTGGCCGGGAAGCCCGCGCTGGGCGGCGACGATGAGCGCCTGACGCAGGACGCTCCGCAACGCATCCTCGGTCATCGCCTGATAGTTGAGCGGATCACCCGACACTGAATTCCACTCCCCAAACGCCCGCTCATCCCAACCTGGAATGCGCGAGAAACAGTGGGGGGCTTCTGTTGCCCGGCGCCCCCCGAGCCGCGCTAGCTTAGTTCGCTGTCAAATCCCGTGAGGGATTATCAAGCAGCCTGAGCAGCGAGAGCAACGTTGTCGTTGGCATCTCTAGATTGGCCCGATAACGGCGGTACCATGCCGGGCAAACTTCGCACCTTTACCCACACGTCGATCCTGATTCGCCCCCATAGGGTGCCGCGCTGCCGATACGGCTTGGCCGATCTCGGCAGCGGCGGCGAATTGGTGGAGGCGCCGGGCTCTGCCCCCGGGTCCGTGATGGCTATTACGTGCGCTCTTTATCGCCATAGTCGGTTTCCCGACCCTGAAAATATAGGCGCTTTCCCACCCCCTTGGAAGGGCGGGGCCGGCGAATTTCGGCGAACAAGGCTTTGAACGATCAAAATAAAAGGGGCCGCTCTTGAGCGGCCCCAGTTTCACAGGGAGGCGTCGATAATCCAGGTCAGAGACCTGGAAATGGCCGGCCAAAGGGGGAGGAGATCAGCCGACCATTCACCGGTGAGTCTACGCCCCAAAGCTTAAGTGCCACTTAATGCGTAAGGTCCTGGAATCAGGGGTTTTTCGCCGCCGCCCCGGCCTAATTTCTTGACGGATTGCCTATTTCTTGAAAAACGCGTCGGCGGCGGCGCGATGGCCCTGTTTCGACTGGATGACCTCGTTGGCGCGGGCGATCTCGGCCTGCAGGTTGGCGATGTAGTCATTGAGGTCGCCCACCGACCATGACGACAGGTCGCGGGGCTTGGGCGGCTGCTTGCGCGGCTCGAGATCTTCGAAATCCATGGGCCACCTCCCGATCTTGTCACTTTCGCGCCGGACGTTTAGACCTGCAACCCTTTCCTCGGACAAGCGAGCGCCGCATGACTATCCCCGCAACGATGACCTGCATCGAGATCACGGCCCCCGGCGCGCCGGACGTGCTCAAGCCGACCACCCGGCCGACGCCGAAGCCGGCGCGCGGCGAGGTGCTGGTCAAGGTCGCCGCGGCCGGGGTCAATCGTCCGGACGTGTTGCAGCGGCTGGGCAAGTATCCGCCGCCGGCCGGCGCCTCCGACCTCCCCGGCCTCGAAATCGCCGGCACGGTCGCGGCACTCAGCGAGGGCGTCAGCGCGTTCAAAATCGGTGACGCCGTCTGCGCTCTGATCTCCGGCGGCGGCTACGCTGAGTACTGTGTCGCTCCCGTACCGCAATGCCTGCCGGTTCCGAAAGGCCTGTCGTTGATCGAGGCCGCGGCGGTGCCCGAGACGTTCTTCACCGTGTGGACCAATGTCTTCGAGCGCGGCCGGCTGAAGTCCGGTGAAAGCTTCCTGGTCCATGGTGGGGCCAGCGGTATCGGCACGACCGCGATCCAACTGGCCAAGGCATTCGGCGCCCGGGTCTTCGCCACCGCCGGCACGCCCGAGAAGTGCGCCGCCTGCCAGCGGCTGGGCGCCGAGCGCGCGATCAATTACCGGACCGAGGACTTCGTTGCCGTGGTCAAGGAGATCACCGGCGGCAAAGGTGTCGATCTCACCTTGGACATGGTCGGCGGCGACTATGTCGAGAAGAACCTCGATATCGCCAAGGTTGAGGGGCGGATCGTGCAGATCGCGTTTCTGCGCAGCCCAAAGACCGAGGTCAACCTGATGCCCTTGATGCTGAAGCGCCTGACCTTCACCGGCTCGACCCTCAGGGCGCGCTCGGTGGAGGAAAAAGGTGCCATCGCCGCCGCGGTGCGCCAGCACGTCTGGCCGCTGATCGAGGCGGGCAAGGTGAAGCCGGTCATCCATGCGACGTTCCCGCTGGCCAAGGCGGCCGATGCCCACCGCCTGATGGAGGCGGATACCCATATCGGCAAAATCGTTTTGATTGCAGGTTCTTGAAAAGTCTCCTTTTGACCCGCCGGAACACCGCCTATATAAAAGACGCTATCCCGACATAGACGTCACTCGGTTCCGTAGCCTTCCTAAGGAAGGCGAAATACGGGGCTATTCGGAGGAATTATGGCTCTGCCGCTCATGCCAAAGGCCACCGCGGTCTGGCTGGTCGAAAACACTTCGCTGAGCTTCGAACAGATCGCCGAGTTCTGCGGGATGCATCCGCTCGAGGTGCAGGGTATCGCCGACGGCGAAGTCGCGGTCGGCATCGTCGGGCTGGACCCGATTGCCAACGGCCAGCTCACCCGTGAAGAGATTGCCCGCGCCGAGGCGGACAAGAACGCCCGGCTTCAGATCGCGCAGTCCGACCTGCCCGAGATCACCACCCGCGGCAAGGGTGCCAACTACACGCCGGTCTCCAAGCGGCAGGACCGGCCGCACGCGATCGCCTGGATCTTGCGCCACCATCCGGAGCTGACCGAGGCGCAGATCCGCCATCTGGTCGGCACCACCAACGCGACGATCCAGAAGATCCGAGACCGCACGCACCCTGAAACGCCGAACCTCAAGCCGCGCGATCCGGTGGCGCTGGGGCTGTGCACCCAGGCGCAGCTCGATGCCGCCATCGACAAGGCCCATCGCGCCGCGCAGCGCGCCAAGCGCGAGGCCGAGCGCGCCGCGCGCCGGGCGGCGAAGGCGCTCGCCGACGCCGAGGCGGCGAAGAACGCCGACGCGACCCGCATCGCTGCCGCCGAGCTTGCCGCCGCGACCGAGGCCATGATCGCCGCGGAGGAGCAGCCGTCGGGGCCGGCGGCAGAGCCGCAAGGGTCCGGGACCGCCGTGGCGGAGAACGATCACGCCGAGAGCACGCCCGCGTCGGACACCAACGCCGATACGAAAGAGCCGTCGCAGAGCTGAGCGTTTTCGCTACGTCATGGCGAGCGAAGCGAAGCCATCCAGAGTCTCCGCGTCTTCTGCTATTCACCTCTCCCGAGGGGAGAGGTCGGCGCGAAGCGCCGGGTGAGGGGAAACGTCACCGCGCCGCGGTGATGAAGAAATCAGCGCTCGCTGAACCGGCGCCCCTCACCCGCTCCCGGGGTGCAGGGGCTTCGCCCTTTAACTGGTGGGCACCACGTAGTTGAGCGCCAGCCGGCCGCCGTCGGCGTAGACGGTCTGTCCCGTCATGTACGACGCCTCGTGGCTGGCGAGGAACACCGCGACGGACGCGACCTCGTCGACGTCACCCAGCCGTCCGAGCGGGGTGCGGCTCATGATGCGCCGCTTCGCGTCCTGGCTCTCCATCACCGCCTTTTTGGCCAGCTCGGTGCCGATCGTGCCCGGGCCGATGGCATTGACGCGGATGCGATGTTTGGCGAGCGCCAGCGCCATGACGCGCGTGAGCTGATTCATGCCGCCCTTGGCGATGACGTAGGGCACCTGGTTCGGGATCGCCAGCACCGCGTTCACCGACGACATGTTGACGATCGCGTAGTCGCCGGATTTCGGCTTGCCTTGCTTCACCATTTGCCGGGCCACGGTTTGGCCGACCAGGAACGCGCCTTTCAGGTTCACGCGCAGCACGCGATCGAAGTCGCGCTCGGCGATGTCGAGGAACTCCGCCGTGTGGATGATGCCGGCGTTGTTGACCAGGGCGTCGACCCGCCCGAACGCATTCACGGTCGCCGCGACCATGGACCGCACCTGCGCGGCATCGCCCACGTCGCACGCAGCGAACCGCGCCCGCGTGCCGAGCTTTTTGGCTTCGGCCTTGCCGCGCCGCTCGTCGAGGTCGGCGAGCATCACCTTCGCACCTTCGCGGACGAACGCCTTGGCGCAGGCGAGGCCGATGCCGTTGGCGGCGCCGGTGACGATCGCGACCCTGTCCTTGAGGCGCTTCATACGGTCGCGGCCTTGAGCCCCGCTTTCGCATAGCCGGCGCCCTGCAGGGAGTCCGCGATCTCGCCGAGAATCGCCGGATCGTCGATGGTCGCCGGCTGCTTGAACGGCTGGTCGTCGGCGATCTTCTGCATGGTCGAGCGCAGGATCTTGCCGGACCGGGTCTTTGGCAGGCGCTTGACGACCACGGCCTGCTTGAAGGCGGCGACCGGGCCGATGCGGTCGCGCACCAGCCGCACGAT
This sequence comes from Alphaproteobacteria bacterium, assembly GCA_036394195.1. Taxonomy (GTDB): domain Bacteria; phylum Pseudomonadota; class Alphaproteobacteria; order CACIAM-22H2; family CACIAM-22H2; genus DATJPD01. Next base: position 22,715 of record DASWFO010000289.1, read on the forward strand.
CTCCTCGACGATCTCCGCCGGCGGCCGGTTGACCCCGGCTTTCAGTACGATGAAGCCGAGCGGCACCTGGCCCTTGAGCTCGTCGGCGACGCCGATGACCGCGCATTCGGCGACGTCGGGATGCGAGGCCAGGACCTCCTCCATGGCGCCGGTCGACAGCCGGTGGCCGGCGACATTGATCACGTCGTCGACGCGCGTCATCACGTACACGTAGCCGTCCTCGTCGACGAAGCCGGCATCGCCGGTCTTGTAGTGGCCCGGGAACTCGTCGAGATAGGCGGAGCGGAACCTGTCTTCGGCGTTCCACAGCGTCGGAAACGCGCCCGGCGGCAGCGGCAGCTTGCAGCAGAGGGCGCCGATATCGCCGCTCTTCATTTCGTGCCCGTCCGGACCCAGCGCCCGCACGTCCCAGCCCGGCGCCGGCTTGGTCGGCGAGCCCGGCTTGACCGGGAACGGACGGCCGTTGCCGCCGTCGAGCCCCATGCAATTGGCGACGATCGCCGAGCCGGTTTCGGTCTGCCACCAGTGGTCGATGACCGGGACCTTGAGCATGGTCTCCGCCCATTTGAGCGTGTCGGGATCGCAGCGCTCGCCGGCGAGGAACAGCATCTTGAAATGCGACAGGTCGTAGTTGCGGATGAGCTCGCCCTTCGGATCGTCGCGCTTGATGGCGCGAAAGGCGGTGGGCGCTGTGAACAGCGCCTTCACCTTGTGTTGCGCGATTACCCGCCAATAGACGCCGGCGTCGGGCGTTCCGACCGGCTTGCCCTCGAACAGCACGGTCGTGCAGCCGGCGAGCAGCGGTGCGTACACGATGTAGGAATGCCCGACCACCCAGCCGACATCCGAACCCGCCCAGAATACGTCCCCCGGGTCGACGTCGTAGACGGTCTTCATCGAATCGCAGAGCGCCACCGCGTGGCCACCGTTGTCGCGCACGACGCCCTTGGGCTGGCCGGTGGTGCCGCTGGTGTAGAGGATGTAGAGCGGATCGGTGGCCTGAACCGGCACGCACGCCGCGGGCTTTGCCGCGTCCATCGCCAGCGCCCAGTCGAGGTCGCGCCCCGGGACCAGCTCGCAGGGCTGTTGCGGGCGTTGCAGGATGACGCAGCGCTGCGGCTTGTGGCGGGCCTGTGCGATGGCGCCGTCGAGCAGCGGCTTGTACGGAATGACCCGGTTCACCTCGATCCCGCACGACGCCGACACGATCACCTTCGGCGTGCAGTCGTCGATGCGCACCGCCAGCTCGTTGGCGGCAAATCCCCCGAACACGACCGAATGGATGGCGCCCAGCCGGGCGCAGGCGAGCATGGCAATCGCCGCTTCCGGCACCATCGGCATGTAGAGGATGACCCGGTCGCCGCGCTCGACGCCGAGCCCCGCCAGAACGCCTGCGAAGCGCGCCACGAGATCGCGCAGCTCCCGATAGCTGGTGCTGCGGATGGTGCCGGTCACCGGGCTGTCGTAGATCAGTGCCGGCTGATCGGCGCGGCCGCGCTCGACGTGCCGGTCGAGCGCGTTGTAGCAGGTGTTGAGCTCGCCCCCGGCAAACCAGCGGTAGAAGGGCGGGCGCGACGCATCCAGCACGCGCGACCACGGCTTGGTCCAGTCGATCTTCGCGGCGACCTCGCCCCAATAGCCGTCGGGATCTTTGAGCGAGCGGGCGTGGACGTCCGCATAAAGCCGGCTCATCGCGCTTCTCCCTGCGAGCATCTGCAATTATACGATCGACTCTGCCCGCAAAGGGTCTGTCTTGCCAAGTCGGATCATGGCAAAGTCGAGCCGCGAGTTGGGAGACCCGATGAAGCGGACGCGCAAAATTTCCAGACGCAAGAGATCTGCGGCCAAGAAGACATCCGTCGCGGCGCTGAGCCGCGCGCCGCGCAAGCCGGCAGTCCATCAATTCGAGCGCGACCTCGGCAAGACCGCGGCGAACCACGTGCCGCTGACGCCGCTCTCGTTCCTGCCGCGGGCGGCGCATGTTTTTCCCCGCCATGACGCCATCGTCCATGGCCGGATCCGCCGTACCTGGGCGCAGATTTATAGGCGTTGCCGCCAGCTGGCCTCGGCGTTGCGCCGCCAGGGTATCAAGCCCGGCGACACCGTCGCCTTGATGGCGCCAAACATCCCGGCCGCGTACGAGGCGGCGTTCGGCGTGCCCATGGCGGGTGCGGTGCTGAACACGATGAACATCCGACTCGACGCGGCGATGATCGCGTTCATGCTCGATCACGCCGAGACCCGTATATTGCTGACCGACACGGAGTTCGCGCCGGTCATCAAGCAGGCTCTGGCACTCAGCAAGCGCAAGATCCTGGTGATCGATATCGCCGACCCGGAGGGGCCGGGCGGCGAGCGGCTCGGGTCGCTCGAATACGAGGCATTCCTCGAGAGCGGGGATCCCGACGCGCCGTGGCGAATGCCGCCGGACGAATGGGACGCGATCACGCTCAACTACACGTCGGGCACCACCGGCAATCCGAAGGGCGTGGTCTATCACCATCGCGGCGCCTATCTGAACGCGATCGGCAACGTACTGGTGTGGAACATGCCGAGCCACCCGGTCTATCTGTGGACGTTGCCGATGTTCCACTGCAACGGCTGGTGCTTCCCGTGGACGTTGGCGGCGATGGGCGGGACCAGCGTCTGTCTCCGCCGGGTCGAAGCGCGCCCGATCTTCGATGCTATCCGCGACCGCGGGGTCACGCATCTCTGCGGCGCACCGGTCGTCCTCAACATGCTGATCAACGCGCCCGAGGACCTGCGCGCCAACTTCACGCGCAAGGTCGAGGTGATGACGGCGGCGTCGGCGCCCCCGGCCGCGGTGATCGAGAAGATGGAGCGGATGGGCTTCCACATCACGCATGTCTACGGACTGACCGAAGTCTACGGTCCGGCGGTCGTCTGCGAGTGGCACGACGATTGGAACAAGCTGTCCAGCGACGAGCAGGCGGTCCTCAAGGCGCGGCAGGGTGTGGCCTATCCCGTGCTTGAAGGCCTGATGGTCGCCGATCAGGACACGCTGGCGCCGGTTCCCTCCGACGGCAAGACGATCGGCGAAGTGTTCATGCGCGGCAACATCGTCATGAAGGGCTACCTGAAGAATCCGAAGGCGACGAGGGCGGCGTTTGCCGGCGGCTGGTTCCACACCGGCGATCTCGGCGTCGCCCATCCGAACGGGTACATCGAGCTCAAGGACCGTTCCAAGGACATCATCATCTCGGGCGGCGAGAACATCTCGACGATCGAGGTCGAAAACGCGCTCTATCGCCACCCGGCGGTGCTCGAGGCGGCCGTCGTGGCGCGACCGCACGAGAAATGGGGCGAGACGCCGTGTGCCTTCGTCACTCTGAAGGAGGGGGCGTCGGCCACCGCTGACGACATCATCGGCTTCTGCCGCGACAATCTCGCCCGTTACAAGATCCCGCGGTCCGTGGTCTTCGGGCCGTTGCCGAAGACGTCCACCGGCAAAGTCCAAAAATACGTGCTGCGCGAGCGCGCCCGGGCCCTTTAGGTTTACGCAATTTGGGCTAGCTAGCCCAGGTATAGCCATCGGCGCGTTTTGCGGGGCCGCTGCTCGCTCAAAGCTTGTGATTCGTTAACCTTCACCCGTCGATACTCCGTATACGGCGCATGGAGAATCGCCGCCGGTGCACGCCTCGAACGAGGTCGGCAAGTTGGGGGGACGTCGACGGATGCAGGGTCCGGTCACACCGATGCGGCAGCGCCGCTGGGCGGAGATTCATCCCGGCCGGGCGCTGGTCGTCGCCGGCGTGGGCCTGGTCGCCGCGATCCTGGCCGCGACCGCGGCCGCGATCTGGTTCGGATGGCATCGCCATGCCGCGTTCTTCGGGATCGGCGGCGGCGCCAGCGCGCTTCTGGTCTTTGTGCTGCTCGTCGGCTTGTCGCGGCAGCTCAGCCGCCAGCAGTTGCTCACCGCGGCGCTGAGCGCCAGCGAGCAGCGCTTCCGCGATTTCACCGAAGCGTCGTCGGACTGGATCTGGGAAATGGGTCCCGACATGCGCTTCACGTACGTCTCGGAGCGCTTCTTCGAGGTGACCGGAACGCCGGTCTCGCAGCTCGTCGGCCGCACCCGCCGCGAGGTCATTGACCTTCCGGCCGAAGATCCGGTCTGGCAGGTCCACTTCGACGACCTTCAGAACCGCCGCCCGTTTCGCGGCTTCACCTATCCGCATCGCAACCAGGGGGGCGAGCTGCGCTGGATCCGCACCAGCGGCAAGCCGGTCTACGCCGCCGACGGCACGTTCCTCGGCTATCGCGGCACCGGCACCGACGTGACGGTCGAGCATGAGGCCGAGGAGCGTGTCCGCATCGCCCAGGAGCGGCTTCGCGACGCGGTCGAGTTCCTCGCCGACGGCTTTGTGTTGTATGACGCCGACGACCGGCTCGTGCTGTGCAACAGCCGCTATCGCGAGATCCACGCCCGCACCCCCGACGCGCTGGTCCTGGGGCGGCGTTTCGAGGACATCATTCGCGCCGTCGCGCGGTCAGGCGAGATACCGACGCCCAACGACGATGTCGAGGCGTACGTGGCGCAGCGGCTCGCGCGTCACGAGAACCCCGGCGCGCCGTTCGAGATTCCGTCCGAGCGACGCGTGCTGCGCATCGCCGAGCGCCGGACGCGCGACGGCTTCATTGTCGGCCTGCACAGCGACATCACCGAGATCAAGCACCGCGAGCGGGCGCTGACCGAGGCCATGCATGCGGCCGAGATGGCCAACCGGGCCAAGTCGGAGTTCCTGGCCAATATGAGTCACGAGCTGCGCACGCCGCTGAACGCCATCATCGGCTTTGCCGAAGTGATCAGTGGACAGGTGTTTGGCCCGGGCTCGCCGAAATATGTCGATTACGCGCGCGACATTCGCGGCAGCGGCGAGCATCTGCTGGGCCTGATCAGCGACATCCTCGACATGTCGAAGATCGAGTCCGGCCATTTCGATTTTTACGAAGAGGACGTGGACCTCGCCGACGTCGTCGGCTCGTGCCTGGCGATGGTCCAGGGGCGCGCGCGCGCCGGCAACGTGACGCTGGTGACGCCGACCGGCTTGCCGGGCATCGAGCTTCGGGCGGACCGGCGCGCGGTCATGCAGGTTCTGCTCAACCTCCTGACCAACGCGGTCAAATTCACGGCACCCGGCGGCTCCGTCACGGTCCGGGTGGAGACGGGGATCACCCTGGCCCTGGTGGTCGAGGATACCGGCGTGGGCATCCCGCCCGACGCGCTGCCGCATATTTTCGAGCCGTTCCGGCGTGGCGTCGCCCATGTGAGCCGCAAGGCGGAGGGAACCGGCCTGGGGCTCGCGATCAGCCGCAAGCTCATGGAGCGTCACGGTGGCACGCTCGACCTCCAAAGCATGCCGGGGATCGGAACCGTCGCGCGCGCCAACTTTCCGCCGGACCGGGTGCAGGCGGCGACGTCGGTGGGGAACGCCAAAACGTCGTCGGCCGGCGGGCGCCGAAGCGTCGGACGCGCCTGACTGGCGGGAGGCTTCCTTTAGTAGGAACCCCCGGTACCGCGGAATTTCAATGTTTCGATGTGAGGCCGGCGCCTCGGGTTCTGCGAGGCGCCGTGGTCGACGGACCCGCGGTTAAGCGGATAGTCGCGTGATCTGCTCTTTTATTCGGAGTTTTTCGCGCTTGAGTTCGGTGACGTGGATCTGATCTGGAAGCGGGCGGTGGACTTCGTCGTCGATTTCGTGTTCGAGGCGCGCGTGCCGCGCCCTTAAAGTCTCGACACGGTCTTCCATCGTCATCGGCAATTCTCCCTATATCTGTCTATCGGGTAATCGCCCCTAGCGGAAAAAATGCTACGCCTGCCGCTTAAATTTGCAAGGAAGAAGTGGCGCAACACGGGTGGCAACGGTGGAAAACCCGGCTAGACTCTTGAGTTGCGGCGCGATTCGGACGGTATGGTAGGAAGGCTAATGGCCGACGGGAATCGACGAAAAATCGCAGGCGAAGGCGGGGCAAAGCCGCCCGGCGGCAACGTCACGGCCGAGCAGCAGGCCGAGATCGACGCCCAGCGCGCCGAGACTTTTGCCACGCGCCGCCCGACCGTGCCGGCGCTGGAAGACCTCCTCTACAAGCCGCTGCCTGTCCTCGATCACGGGTTTGTCCGGGTCATCGACTATTTCGGCGACGATTCCGCGATCGTACAGGCGGCCCGCGTCTCCTACGGCAAAGGGACCAAGAAGGTCTCCGACGACCGCAATCTGATCCGCTACCTGATGCGGCATCGCCATTCGACGCCGTTCGAGATGTGCGAGATCAAGCTGCACGTGAAGCTGCCGATCTTCGTGGCGCGGCAGTGGATCCGCCACCGCACCGCGAACGTGAACGAATATTCGGCCCGCTATTCGATCCTCGATCGCGAGTTTTACGTGCCCGTGCCGGCGCAGCTCGCCAAGCAGTCGCGCACCAACCGTCAGGGACGTGGCGACGTGCTCGAGGGCTCGCAGGCCGAGGCGGCCCTCGGCACCATTGAAAATCTGAGCGCCGACGCCTATGACGCGTACACGCGTCTGCTGAACGAGGATCAGTTCGGAAACGTTATCGATCCTGCAGGCGAGGGGCTGGCGCGCGAGCTGGCGCGCATGGTCGTGCCGACCAATTTCTATACCCAATGGTATTGGAAGATCGATCTCAACAACCTGTTCCATTTCCTGTCGCTGCGCGCCGACCCGCACGCCCAGTACGAGATCCGCGTCTATGCCGACGCGATCTGCGGCGTCGTCGAAAAATGGTGCCCATTCGCCTACGAGGCGTTCCGCGATTATCGGATGACCGGCGCCGCCGTCTCGGGGCCCGGCCTCGCCGTGATCAAGCGGCTGCTGGCGGGTGAGCCGGTGACGCAGGAGACCTCCGGCCTCTCCAAGCGCGAGTGGACGGAGCTCATGGCGACCCTCGACCGGAAGGGGTAGACTCGCCGGCGAACGGGACCGCGGCCGCCCGTCTCTTCGCTCGGCCGCCCCGGTTCGAGGTGCTGCCGTGCCCGCAGGATGCCCGGCCTCGACACGCGCCCGCGTCGGACGGCGGATCGGCCCGGCCGCGGCATTCGTCCTCGCGGCTCTCCTCGGCGCCGGTCCGGCGGCTTCTGCGGCCAACGACGTTTACCTGGTCGATGTCAAAGGCGCCATCGGCGTCGCCACCAGCCGCTATATCGACCGGGCGCTGCGCCGCGCCGGCGCCGAGCACGCCCAGGTCGTCGTCCTGCGTCTGGACACGCCGGGCGGCCTGGTCAGCTCGACCCGCGAGATCATCCAGTCGATCGTCAGTTCCGAGGTGCCGGTGGTCGTGTACGTGGCCCCCGGCGGCGCCCGGGCGGCGAGCGCCGGCACCTATATCAGCTATGCGGCGCATGTCGCGGCGATGGCGCCCGGCACCAATATCGGTGCGGCGACCCCGATCGCCATCGGAGCGCCGGGGCTGCCGTCGCCCAGTCCGCCGCCCGAGCGCCGCGGTGCCCCCGGTGATGCGAAGTCGCCGCCGGAGCCGGCGGCCCCCGCCATCTCGACGGCGGAGCGGAAATCGCTGAACGACGCCATCGCCTTCATCCGCAGCCTCGCGCAGCTGCGCGGCCGCAACGCCGAATGGGCGGAGCAGGCGGTCCGCGACGCGGCCACGCTGACCGCGCAGGACGCGCTTCGCCAGCACGTCGTCGACATCGTCGCCGCCGATCTTCCGGATCTGCTGGCCCAGCTCGACGGCCGCCAGGTGACCATCGCCGGGGCCGAACGGCGCCTGGCCACCAAAGCGGCCGCGACCACGGTCGTGGCCATGGATGGCTGGACCGAAGCGCTCGCCGTCATCACCGATCCGAACGTGGCCTATCTCCTGCTTCTGGCCGGCATCTACGGGCTCGCCTTTGAATTCATCAGCCCGGGCGTGGTGCTGCCCGGGATCGTCGGCGGCATCAGCCTGATCCTGGCGCTGGCGGCGATGACGGTGCTGCCGGTGAACTATGCCGGCCTGGCCCTGATCCTGCTCGGCGTCGCGCTGATGGTCGCCGAGGCCGCCACACCCGGCGTGATCGCGCTCGGCATCGGCGGCGTGGTGGCGTTCGTCGCCGGCGCCCTGTTCCTGTTCGAGCCCGGCAGCGCCGAGTTCGGCTTCGCGGTGGGATGGCCGGTGATCGCCGCGGCCGCGGCGGCCAGCGTCGGCTTCCTGGTCTTCGTCATCGGCTCGGCGCTCAGAGTGCGCCGCCGCCCGGTCACCGGCGGAGCAGAGGACATGATCAATCGCGCGGCGAGGGTGGTGGCGTGGCAAGATGGCGCCGGCCAGGTCACGCTCAGCGGTGAGCTGTGGTCGGCGCGCGCCGACCGGAGCTTCCGGCCGGGTGACCGGGTGCGCATTGCGCGCCGCGACGGCCTGAAGCTTGTGGTGGAACCCGACCGGGAGGAGAAGGCCTCGTGACCTACATGAACAATCTGATCGCGACCGCGATCGTCGTCGTCGCGGTCGTGATCGTGCTGTCGCGGGCGATCCGCATCCTGCGCGAATACGAGCGCGGCGTCGTTTTCCAGCTCGGCCGGTTCTGGCGGGTGAAGGGGCCGGGGCTGATCCTGCTCTTTCCGATCGTGCAGCAGATGGTCCGCCTCGATCTGCGCACCCGCGTGCTCGACGTACCGACCCAGGACGTGATCTCGCGCGACAACGTGTCGGTCAAGGTGAGCGCCGTCATCTACTATCGGATCGTCGATCCGGAAAAGGCGACCATCCAGGTCGAGGACTACAACATGGCGACCAGCCAGCTCGCCCAGACCACGCTGCGGTCCGTGCTCGGCCAGCACGATCTCGACCAGATGCTCGCCGAGCGCGAGCGGCTGAACGCGGCCATCCAGAAGAACCTCGACGAGCAGACCGAAAGCTGGGGCATCAAGGTGTCGAATGTCGAGTTGAAGCAGGTCGATCTCAACGAGGTGATGATTCGCGCCATCGCCAAGCAGGCCGAGGCCGAGCGCCTGCGCCGCGCCAAGGTGATCGATGCCGAGGGCGAGCTGCAGGCGTCGGAAAAGCTGGCCCAGGCGGCCGAGATATTGTCGCACAAGCCGCAGGCGATGCAGCTCCGCTATCTGACGACCTTGCTCAATGTCGCCGGCGACAAAAGCACCACGATCGTGTTCCCGTTTCCGATCGATATCCTGGAGGCCTTCCGCAGCCCGAAGTCTCCAGGGTGAGCGCTGTCCTTGCCTCCATTCCCCTCCGCCCTTGCGGGGGAGGCGCGAGGACGATCAGCGAACGCTCCCCTGCGCTGCGTCGCCGGCCTTCGGGCCGCCGACGGGCGCGAAGAAGAATGGGGGTCGCGTTCGCCGTCCGAGCGGGTGGGGGGTGTAACCTGTACCGCCACCCGTTAGAATTGCTGAACATACGAACCCGAGGAGCCATCATGGGCATTGTTGTCGACGGGCAGTGGCGGGACGAGGAATTCTCCGACGAGACGAGCCAAGCCGGCGAGTTCAAGCGCAAGGAAAGCCGCTTTCGCGACCGCATCACCGCCGACGGCTCATCCGGCTTCAAGGCCGAGCCTGGGCGCTATCACCTCTATGTCGCGTACAACTGCCCGTGGGCCCACCGTACCCTGATCTTCCGGGCGCTGAAGAAGCTCGATGGCGCGATCACGGTGTCGTATTCGCTGCCCGGCCTCAAGGACCACGGCTGGACCTACGGCGAGGATCCGAACTTCCCGGAATGCACGCCGGACACGGTGAACGGCTTCCGCTTTCTGCACCAGGCCTACACCGCGTCCGATCCCTACTACACCGGCAAGGTCACGGTGCCGACATTGTGGGACAAGAAGACGAAGCGGATCGTCAACAACGAATCCTCCGAGATCATCCGCATGCTGAACAGCGAGTTCCGCGGCGTGGGCGCGGAGGGCACCGATTATTATCCCGCGGCTTTGCGGCCGGAGATCGACCGCATCAACGACCTCGTCTATGCGACCGTGAACAACGGCGTCTATCGCTGCGGCTTCGCGCGCACGCAGGCCGCCTACGAGGCGGCGTATGACGCGCTGTTCGCCACCTTGGACGAGCTCGAAGCGCGGCTCGCGCGCCAGCGCTATCTGGTCGGCCGGCAGGTCACCGAAGCGGACTGGCGGCTGTTCCCGACCCTGGTGCGCTTCGACGTCGCTTATTTCTCGCTGTTCAAGTGCAACAAGCAGCGCATCCAGGACTATCCGAACCTGTGGAACTACACGCGCGAGCTCTACCAGGTGCCCGGCATCGCCGCGACCGTGAAGCCCCGGCAATACGTCGTCGGCTACTACTCGATCAAGAAGGCGAACCCGACCGGCATCATCCCCAAGGGCACGCCGGTCGATTTCGCCGGCGGTCACGACCGCGCGCGCCTGGCGGCGTAGGGCTCCGGGGAGCGGTGACATTAACCCTCTCCCCTTGTGGGAGAGGGTGCGAGCGCGAGCGAGCGGGTGAGGGGAGAGGGAAGACGGCATGACGAACTCAAAGGCGGCGGACGATGACCGGTGTGAACTCGACCGCGCGCTGCACGACATCGGCGAGCCGCTGACCGACGCCGATCTCACCGGCTTGGCGCCGCCCGAGGACTGCAGCTGCAAGGACGGCATGTTCCCGCGCACCACGCGGCGGCGCCTGCTGGCCGGCGTCGGGATGGCCGCCGCCGCGGGGGCCGCACTCGTCGCGCGCGGCGCCCGGGCCGCGGCCCCGCCGCGGGCGGTCGAGTATCCCATACCCGAGGATTCGACCAAGGAGCCCGGCCGGCTCACGGGCGCCGACGGCGGCTATGGTACCCGCTCGCAGTTCGAGACCGAGACGCGCTTCTGGCGCCCGACCCGGACGTCCTCGTTCTCGCCGCTGCAGGCGAGCCGCGGCATCATCACGCCGTCGGGCCTGCACTACGAGCGGCACCACGGCGGCATTCCCACCATCGACCCGGCGCGGCATCGCCTGATCATCCACGGCCTGGTCGAGCGACCGATGAAGTACACGATGGCGGATCTGCAGCGCTTCCCGTCGGTGTCGCGCGTCCATTTCCTCGAATGCTCGGGCACGACCGGCAGCGAATACATGAAGGCGACCGAGCCGACCGTCCAGCGCACGCACGGTCTGCTCTCGACCTCCGAATGGACCGGTGTCCCGTTGTCCGCGCTCCTGCGCCAGACCGGCCTGAAGGACGGTGCGGCCTGGGTGCTGGCCGAAGGCGCGGATGCGGCGGTGATGACGCGCAGCGTGCCGCTCGACAAGTGCCTGAGCGACGCCCTGGTCGTGTACGCGCAGAACGGCGAGGCGATCCGTCCCGAGCAGGGCTATCCGGTGCGCCTGTTCCTGCCCGGCTGGGAAGGCAACATCAACATCAAGTGGCTGCGCCGGCTCGAGGTCAGCGACAAGCCGTTCATGACCCGCGAGGAGACGTCGAAATACACCGACCTCATCACCTCCACCGGCAAGGCGCGCATGTTTACCATGACGATGGAGGCGAAGTCGGTGATCACCTTCCCGTCGGGCGAGATGCGGCTGCCTGGTCCGGGCTTCTATGAGGTCACGGGCCTGGCGTGGTCCGGCCGCGGCAAGATCGCCCGCGTCGAGGTCTCGGCCGACGGCGGCAAGACCTGGAGCCTCGCGGCGCTGCAGGATCCGATCCTGCCGATCGCCACCACGCGCTTCCGCTTTCCGTGGATCTGGGACGGGGCACCCGCGGTCCTGCAGAGCCGCGCCACGGACGAGACCGGCTACAGCCAGCCGACGCACAAGCAGCTGGTCGACGCGCGCGGCCCGAAGACCGGGCCCGGCGAGACCTATCACGTGAACGCGATCCAGAGCTGGAGCGTCGATCGCGACGGCAGCGTCAAGAATGCCAACTCGCTCGCTTAAGCGGAGCCTTCGCGGGGCCGCGGCCGCCGGCTGCATCGTGGCGGCGGCGGGCCTTGCAGGGGCTGCCGGCTATCCCGAGCGCTATGAGCTCGGCCTGCCGGCGTCGCCGGACGACATCGCGAAGGTGGCGATGGGGGTCATGCCCGACGGGCGCGGCCTGCCGCCGGGCAAGGGCGACTACGCCGCCGGCAAGGCGGTGTACGAGGCGTCGTGCCAGGCCTGTCACGGCGCCAACCTGATGGGTGTCGCGGACCTGCCGGACATGCCCTCGGGGGCGGCGCTGCGGCTGATCGGCGGGCGCGGCACGCTCGCGACGCCGACGCCGATGCTGACGGTCGAGAGCTACTGGCCGTACGCCACGACCCTGTTCGACTATATCCGCCGCGCGATGCCGTTTACCGCCCCCGGCAGCCTCGGCAACGACGAGGTCTACGCGGTCACGGCGTTCATTCTCGGCGAGGCCAAGATCATCGACCGGTCGACGAGCCTCGACCAGAGCAACCTGGCCCAGGTGAACATGCCCAACCGCGACGGGTTCATTCCCGATCCGCGGCCGGAGTTCTTCAAGTAACCCCGGTCTATTCGGGCGACACCGTTCGTCGGCCTCATCTTCTGGATGAAACTGAATCTTTCGGAAGAAACTGAATCTTCCGGATGAAACTTAATTCACGTGCGCGACAGGACGCTGCCAGGGACGATGCTTAGATGTCCTCCATCACCCCGAGGCTTTGTCCTCGGCCAACGAAGGAGGACTTCCATGCGTAACATTCGATTTAGGCAGCTCGGCGCTGCTGCTGTTCTTGCGGTCGCGGTCGTGACGGCCGCGGCATCCCCGGCTCTGGCTGGTGTAGGCATCAATCTTGGGGTTGGCGTGCCGGTCGGTCCGGCCTATGCCGCGCCGCCGCCCGCGGCGTATGCGCCTCCGCCTGCTTATGTCGCGCCGCCGCCCGCGGTATATGCCCCGCCCGTCTATGCGGCACCTCCTCCCGTCGTCGCGGCGGCGCCGTTCTATGGCTCGGTCGGCTTCGGCTTCGGCGGCTGGGGCCACGGCGGCTGGCATGGCGGGCACCGGTGATGCGGTCTGCCGGATGAGGATCTCCGGCGGCGTGCGGCCGCCGGCGATCTCATGCTGGTCTCGGCCGCGCACCGATCGCGCATGAAACCGAATTCATGTTCGCGACAGGACGCTGCCAGAAACGATGCCTACGTATCCTTCATCACCCGAGGCATGTCCTCGGCCGAGTATGGATGGAGGACTTCGATGCGTAATCTTCGCTTGATGCAGCTTGGGACTGCCGCTGCTCTTGCTCTCGCAGTCGTCGCCGGTGCAGCAACCCCGGCTTTCGCGGGCGTCGGCGTCGGTATCGGGATCGGCGTGCCGGTTTACGCCCCGCCGCCCGCGGTCTATGCGCCACCCCCGCCGTTCATCGCCGGCTCGCCGTTCTACGGCACGTTCGGCTTCGGCGGTGGCTGGCACGACCATGGCTGGCATGGCGACCGCGGCGGCTGGCATGGCGAGCACGGCGGCCACCGCTGAGAGCGGTCCGCCTACTGAATGACGATCTTCGGCGGCGTGCGGCCGCCGGCGCCGATCTCGTGTTCGATCTTCTCCCAGATGCGGTCGGCGATGCGGCGATAGGCCTTGGCGTGCTCGCTGTCGGGCTGGCTGACCACGATCGGCGTGCCGCCGTCCGAGGTTTCGCGGATGGCGATGTGCAGCGGCAGCTCGCCGAGAAACTCGGCCCCCAGCCGCTCGGCCTCGCGCTTGGCGCCGCCGTGGCTGAAGATGTGCTCGACATGGCCGCAGTTCGAGCACACGTGGTAGCTCATGTTCTCGATGATGCCGAGCACCGGCACGTCGACCTTGCGGAACATGTTGAGGCCCTTGCGCGCATCGAGCAGGGCGATGTCCTGCGGGGTCGACACGATCACAGCACCGGTGACCGGCACCCGCTGTGAGATCGTCAGCTGCGCATCGCCCGTACCGGGCGGCAGATCGATCACCATCGCATCGAGCTCGCCCCACGCCACGTCGCGCAGCATCTGCTCCAAGGCACCCATGACCATCGGCCCGCGCCAGATCATCGGCGTGTCTTCGGGCACCAGGAAGCCCATCGACATCACCTTGACGCCGTAGTTCTGCATCGGCGCCAGCGTCTTGCCGTCGGGCGAGTGCGGCCGCCCGGTGATCCCCATCATGCGCGGCTGCGAGGGTCCGTAGATGTCCGCATCGAGGATGCCGACCTTCAGGCCCTTCGCCGCCAGCGCCACCGCCAGGTTGGTGGCGGTGGTCGATTTGCCGACGCCGCCCTTGCCCGAGGCGACGGCGATGATGGTGCGCACCCCGGGGACGAGCTGCTTGCCGCCGGGACTGTTCGGACCGCCGGCGGGACCGGCGCCCGGGGCGCGCGGTGCCCCGCGGCCGGCGGCCGGCGGCGCGGCAGGCGCCGGCTTCTGCGCGGTGAGCACCGCGGTTACCGACAGCACGCCGGGCAGGGTCTCCACGGCTGTCTCGGCCGCCTTGCGCAGCGGCTCCAGATGCGGCCCGCGCTTGGGATCGACCTCGAGTGCGAATTGCACGTGGCCGTCCTTGACCGCGAGGCCGCTCACCATGTTGAGTGCCACCACGTCCTGGCGGCGGTCGGGATCCTGCACGCGGCGCAGCGCATCGATGATCTGAGCCTCGGTGACGGTGCCGCTGTCGCTCACGGTTTTCCCTTGAATTCTTTGAAATAACGTCAATATTCGGCGGGTCCTGCGGCGCCAGTCGCGCCTTGGACAACGCAGTGATATAAGCCCATCAGAGAGTGGCGAGGCAGATATAAGCCGGAGTGCTGCGATTTGAAAGCTCCGGCGCCCGCGACAACGACATAGGATAGCGAAGAACATGCCGTGGAATCAGGGCGGTGGCGGTGGTCCCTGGGGCGGGGGCGGTCCCAGCCCGTGGGGACGTCCGTCCGGCGGCGGTGGCGGGTTCGGCGGCCGGCAACCGCCCGACATCGAAGAGATCCTGCGGCGCAGCCAGGATCGCGTGAAGCGCATGTTGCCCGGCGGCCTCGGCTCGGGCCGCGGCATCGGCCTCATCGTGGTGATCGCGTTCGCGCTGTGGATCGCCAGCGGCTTCTACCGCGTGCAGCCCGACGAGGTCGGCGTGGTTCTGCGCTTCGGCGAGTGGGTGCAGCGCACCGATCCCGGCCTGCGCTGGCACATCCCCACACCGATCGAAACCGTGGTGCTGCCGAAGGTCACGCGCATCAACAGCCTCGACATCGGCTTCCGCTCGGCCCCCGACGTGCGCGGCGGCCGCGGCCGGTCGGTGCCGGAAGAAGGGCTGATGCTGACCGGCGACGAGAACATCATCGACATCCAGTACACGGTGTTCTGGAAGATCGACGACGTCGGCAAATACCTGTTCAACATCGCTTCGCCCGAGGCGACGGTGAAGGCGGCGTCCGAGAGCGCCATGCGCCAGGTCATCGGTCAGATGCCGGCACAGTTCGCGCTCGCCGAAGGGCGCTCGCAGATCGAGCTCAACACCATGCGGCTCCTGCAGACCATCCTGAACGATTACGGCGCCGGCGTGCTGATCACCCAGATCCAGCTGCGCGCGGTCGATCCGCCGACCCAGGTGATCGACGCGTTCCGCGACGTGCAGCGCGCCAAGGCCGACCGCGAGCGCGCGCGCAACGAGGCCGAGGGCTATCGCAACGACATCGTGCCGCGTGCCCGCGGCGACGCGCAGCGCATCATCCAGGAGGCGGACGCCTATCGCCAGCAGGTCATCGTGCAGGCCGAAGGCGAGGCGCAGCGCTTCGTTTCGGTCTACGACGCCTTCAAGAAGGCGCCCGACGTGACGCGCCAGCGGCTCTATCTCGAGACGATGGAGCAGGTCCTGCGCAACAACAGCAAATATGTCATCCAGGATTCTGCCGCCGGTTCGCAGGGTGTGCTGCCCTTCCTGCCGCTCGGCGATCCCGCCAACCGCCGCCCGGCGGCGGGACCTCCGGCGCAGCCGTCGACCGCTTCCCCCGCCCCGCCGACGCTCTCCAACCAGGGGAACCGCTGATGAGCCGCACCGTCCTCACCGGCGGCGTGGTCGCCGCCGTCCTGCTCATCCTCCTGTCGATGAGCGCGCTGTTCTCGGTCAATCAGGCGCAGCAGGCGCTGGTGCTGCAGTTCGGCGCACCCGTGCGGCCGATCGAGGATCCCGGGCTGCACGCGAAGATACCGTTCGTGCAGAACGTGGTTTATTTCGACAAGCGGCTCCTCGACTTCGACGCCGACGCGCAGGAAGTCATCATGGCCGACCAGAAGCGCCTGGTCGTCGACGCGTTCGCGCGCTACCGGATCGTCAATCCGCTGCTGTTCTATCAATCGGTCGGCAACGAGGCCAACATGCGGGTGCGCTTGGCGGCCATCGTCACGTCCAGCCTGCGCGATGTTCTGGGCAAGGTGCCGTTCGCCGCGGTGCTGACCGAACAGCGCGGTCAGCTCATGCGCCAGATCAGCGACGCCGTCGTCGCCCAGGCGAAGAGCTTCGGGGTGACCGTGTTCGACGTCCGCATCATGCGCGCCGACCTGCACCCCGACAACAGCGCCGCCATCTACGGCCGCATGCAGACCGAGCGCGAACGCGAAGCCAAGCAGGAGCGCGCGGAAGGTGCCGAGACCGCGCAGCGCATTCGCGCCGAAGCCGACCGCGACCGCACGGTCATCCTCGCCGAAGCCCAGAGCAAGTCGCAGATCCTGCGCGGGCAGGGCGATGCCGAAGCGACGCGCATCTTCGCCGACGCATTCAATCGCGACCCCGAGTTCTACAACTTCTACCGCTCGCTGCAGGCTTACCGGAATGCCCTGGGTGACGGGTCGTCGACGCTGGTGCTGTCGCCGGACAGTGAATTCTTCCGCTTCTTCCGCGACGCGCGGGGTGTGGAGGGTGCGATGCCGAAAGGCGCGCCGCGGGCACCGGCCGGCCGTTGAATCGGGCCGGCGCATCACGTGTCCGTGACGCGGCGGTCGCGTGTCCGGGATAAGGCATTGATCGTGCTTGAAGAGCAACGAAATGCGGATTACATCGATTTTTAGGCGCTGCTCTTGCCGTGGTGGTATCGACGGCGGCAAGATTTCTGGCAAGATTTCTCAAGGAGATAGATACACGTGATCAGGCAGCTCATGACGGCAAGCCCGGCCCGCCGCGGCCGGATGGCGGCCTTGGCGCTCGCACTCGTGACTGGCGCCGCAATCGTTTCGCCGGTCTGGTCGCCGGCCCCCGCGGTCGCGCAGCAGCAGACCCGCGCCAACCCCGCCGCCGGCTTCGCCGATCTGGCCGAGCGCCTGCTTCCGGCCGTGGTCAACATCTCGACCACGCAGATCATTCGCCCCGACCGGGCGCCCGGCGATCGTGAGCCGGGCCAGCCCGGCCAGCCGCCGCCGGGGCCGCAGAGCCGCCGCGGACCGGACATCCCGCAATTCCCGCCGGGCTCGCCGTTCGAGGAATTCTTCAAGGAGTTCTTCGACCGCCAGGGCCGCGGCAGCCCCGATGCGGCCCCGCGCCGGATGCAGTCGCTGGGCTCCGGCTTCATCGTCGATTCGAGCGGCTATGTGGTCACCAACAACCACGTCATCGACGGCGCCGACGAGATCAAGGTCACCCTGCATGACAACACGCAGCTGAACGCCAAGCTGATCGGCCGCGACACCAAGACCGACGTCGCGCTGCTCAAGGTCGAGCCGGCCAAGCCGCTCTCGGCGGTGAAGTTCGGCAACTCCGACACGGCGCGGGTCGGCGACTGGGTCGTCGCGATCGGCAATCCGTTCGGCCTCGGCGGCTCGGTCACCGTCGGCATCGTCTCGGCGCGCGCCCGCGACATCAACGCCGGCCCGTACGACGACTTCATCCAGACCGACGCGTCGATCAACCGCGGCAACTCCGGCGGGCCGATGTTCAACCTCGCCGGCGAGGTGATCGGAATCAACACCGCCATCTATTCGCCGACCGGCGGCAGCATCGGCATCGGCTTCGCCGTGCCGTCGACCCTGGCCCGCAACGTCGTCGACCAGCTGCGCAAATACGGCCGCACGCGCCGCGGTTGGCTCGGCGTCAACATCCAGACCGTCACCGACGAGATCGCCGAGAGCATCGGCCTGGACAAGGCCAAGGGCGCGCTCGTCGCGCGGGTCACCGACAAGGGCCCCGCGGACAACGCCAAGGTCCTGCCGGGCGACGTGGTGCTGAAGTTCGACGGACGCGACGTCACCGAGATGCGCCGCCTGCCGCGCATGGTCGCGGAGACGCCGGTTGGCAAGACCGTCGACGTGGTCGTGTGGCGCAAGGGCAAGGAGGTGCCCCTCAAGGTCAAGCTCGACGAGCTCGACGAGAACGAGCAGGTCGCGTCGGCGCCGAAGAGCGGCGGACCCTCGGCCAACAAGCCGACCGCGCCCGAGGCCACGATCACGGCGCTCGGCATGTCGCTCAGCCAGCTGACCCAGGAGGGCCGCGAGCGCTTCGACGTCGCCGAGCGGACTCACGGCGTTCTCATCACCAAGGTGAATGACGGCTCGTCGGCCGCCGATCGCGATCTGCGCGCCGGCGACGTGATCGTCGAGGTCGCGCAGGAAGAGGTGACCTCGCCCGATCAGGTGGTGAAGAAGATCGACGAGGCGCGCAAGGCCGGCCGCAAGAGCGTGCTGGTGATGGTCGAGCGCAAGGGCGAGCAGCGCTTCGTCGGCCTGCCCGTCGACTCGCGCGAATAGGCTTGCCGGCGTGGCGACGGTCGGACGGCGGTCGCCGTCCGACCGGATATTTGTCAATCGCTGAAGCGCGGAGTATTGTCGCCCCGTCTTGACTCGGCCGGCGATGACGCCCGGCCATTGCTGGGCGGATGTCGTTGGCTCGACGGGGGACTGTTCGGCGGCTTGGATCGTGGGCGGCGCTGGCCGTGGCGGCCGGATGGACCGCCCTGGCGGCCGTGCCCCTGTCCGGCGCGCCCGAGTCCGGCGCGCCCGAGTCCGGCGCGCTGGCCCAGCTGAAAATCCCCGGTCCGCCGCCGGTGAGACCCCAACCCCCCGAGGTCCGCCCCGAATTTCGCATCGGCCTGCTGCTCGCCGGCGGGCCCTACGCCGCATCGTCCGACGACATCGCGGCGGGCTTGGCGCTGGCCCTGGCCGAGGCGGGCGGGGGTATCCATGGGCGCCAGCTCGTGATCCTGCGCGACGACGGTGACGGGTCCCCCGGCGGCGGCGCCGAGAGCGCCCGGCGCCTGCTGGCCGCGGCGTCCCTGGACGCCCTGGTCGGGCCGGCGACGTCGCCCGAACTGGCGGCACTTCGCGAGGTCGCGGAGAGTGCGCGCGTTCCGCTCATCGTGCCGGGGCCCGGGACGGCCGCCGAGGCGGCGGCGAAATGCAGCCCGTACGTGCTCTACCTGGCCCCGGCCGACGAGCAGACGGCAGGTCCGCTCGGCTCGTGGGTGGGGTCGCAAAAGCCGGTGAAGCACCTGTACCTCCTGGGGCCCGCGGATGCCGCCGGGCGCAGCCAGGTCGCCGCATTCAAGCGCCAGTTCGAGGCCGCCGGCGGCGAGATCGTCGGCGAGGAGTACGTCTCCGGGCTCAATCCCGATTTCAGCCCATATTTCGCCAAGCTGCGGCTGATGGGCGCCGACACGATCTATGCGCCGTTCGCCGGCGTGCCGGCGGATGCGCTGGTCAAGCAGTACGAGACCGCCGGCCTTGAGAAGCGCGTCGGCCTGGTCGGCGCCGCCGCCTTGCCGGGCATGGTCGACGGCAGCGCGATCTCGGCGGTCGATTATACGGCGGTGCTCGACACGCCGGAGAACCAGCGGTTCCGGGCGGAATTTGCGACGCGCTTCGGCCGCGTTGCGTCCG
Source organism: Alphaproteobacteria bacterium (assembly GCA_036394195.1). Taxonomy (GTDB): domain Bacteria; phylum Pseudomonadota; class Alphaproteobacteria; order CACIAM-22H2; family CACIAM-22H2; genus DATJPD01. The sequence continues at coordinate 42,463 of DASWFO010000289.1, forward strand.
AGCACGCGGCGCGCGGCTATGACGCGGGCCGGCTGATCGTCGAGGCGCTGCGGACCATCCCGCTCCGCCCCCATGATCGCGATCTGCCGGATCGCGAGACGCTCACCGCCGCCCTGGCGCACGCGTCCTTTGTCGGGCCGCGCGGGCCGATCCAGGTCGACCCGCAACGCGGTGCGGCGATGGATCAGCTCTACATCGTGCGGACACGCGACAACCTCGGCGGCACGAGCTACGAACTGCTCGACCGCGTCACCTCGGCTCCCGGCGCGCCAAATCTCTGCCCCGCGGCGCCCGGGAACTGAACTCCGCCGGCCCGCCGACCGGGCGGGCCGTCCGATCCTAGTTCAGTCTTCGCCGGCGGCGGCTGCGGCCGGCGCCATTGGCTCGGCGGCGTCCTGGGCGAGCGCTTCCTTGGCGATGTCGCTGGTCATCGAGATCAGCTTGTCCGCTTCGCGGTAATAGCTCTCGATCGTGCTGCGGGCGATGTCAACCTGGGTGGTGATCGCCTGCTCGACCGACGCGCACCGCAGCAGGGACTGACCTGCCTCCACGCATTTCCCGAGCTGCTCCTGGGAGAACGAGATCATTTCCTCGTTCAGCGTGCCAAGGCCCTTCATCCAGGCATTGCTTGCGCGGACAGCCGCCTCCATGCTCGGCGGAGCGAATCCGCCGAACGCGGCGAAGTCGGGGCCGGGCTGGGCGCCCATACGTCCGCTTCGTCCGCTGCTTCCTTCCTTGCGCATGACGTCCTCCTCCTGCGCCCCACGTGGACGCGATCGCATCCGGCTCCCCCTGCCGGCACGGCTGGTGATTACCCCCTCGAACTGTGCTTGCTGCGCGGGACCGGGACGGCTCTCTTTATGGAACTCGATCCCCTTGCGATCCTGCGGTCATGTCGACGGTAGCACTTCGCCTCTCGACCGCAATATGAATCCTTGGTGAAGCCTGAGGAATCGGTGGAGAAAGTAACGCAGTACGGGTTTGATCCCCGTAATTCGCGGTCTTATCCACAGAGTGTTCCACCGGCCAAGCTGCTGTTGCGATACGGAAAGTCGAAGATATGACGCCTCTGGTTATAGATTGCGACCCCGGCCAGGACGACGCCGTGGCGCTGATGCTGGCGCTGGCCTCGCCCGAGCTCGACGTGCTGGGCGTCACCACGGTCGCCGGCAATGTCGGGGTTGAGCGCACCTCGGCGAACGCGCTCAGGATCGTCGAGTTCGCCAACCGTCCCGGCGTGCCGGTGTTCTCCGGTGCCGAGCGGCCGTTGCGCCGGTCCTGGGTGCAGGCCGTGCGCGTCCACGGCGAGCACGGGCTGCAGGGGCTCGACCTGCCGCCGCCGACGGTCGCGGTGCAGCCGCGGCACGCGACGGAGTTCATCGTCGAGACCGCCCGCCAGCGCGATGGGCTGGTCTTGTGCGCGCTGGGCCCGTTGACGAACGTCGCGACGGCTCTGGCGAAGGCGCCGGACCTGGCGCGCCGCCTCGCGCGCATTGTGCTGATGGGCGGCGCCTGGCGCGGCGGCAACGTGGCGCCGGTGGCCGAGTTCAACATGCTCACCGATCCGGATGCCGCCGCATCCGTATTCGCGGCCGGCGCCCCGGTCGTGATGATCGGCCTCGATGTGACCCATAAGGTGCTGGTCACGCCCGCCCGCTTGCAGGAATTGCGCAGCCGCGGCGGCCGGGCGGGGCTCGCGGCCGCGGGGATGTACGACGCGCCGCACCGCTATTGGCCGGAGCGCTACGGCGGGCCGGGCCTGCCGCTCCACGATCCGTGCGTGATCGCCTACGTGCTGCGGCCGGAGCTGTTCGGCGGCAAGGACTGTTTCGTGGCCGTCGAGACGCAATCGGAGCTGACGCTCGGCCAGACGGTGGTCGATTGGTGGGAGCGCACCGGCCGGCCGCCGAACGCACGCGTGCTCGACCAGGTCGACGTCGACGGCTTCTTCGCGCTCCTGGTCGAGCGCCTCGCCCGGCTATGAGAACGAACCAGCCTCTAAATCGTCATGCCGGCGAAAGCCGGCATCCAGTCCGAACTAGTGGATCGACGCCAACAGATGAGTCCCGATCCTTTTTCCCTCGTCACCCCGGACGAGCGAAGCGAGATCCGGGGTCCATCTCGCCCGTGGCAGCATGGACCCCGGCTCGCGCGGCTGCGCCGCTTGGCCGGGGTGAC
>DASWFO010000290.1:0-2250 GCA_036394195.1 Alphaproteobacteria bacterium
GTCACCCCGGCCAAGCGGCGCAGCCGCGCGAGCCGGGGTCCATGCTGCCACGGGCGAGATGGACCCCGGATCTCGCTTCGCTCGTCCGGGGTGACGAGGGAAAAAGGATCGGGACTCATCTGTTGGCGTCGATCCACTAGCGCCTCCTCCCTTCGCCTGTCTGCCCCGCTCGTGCTAGCTTGCAAATGACTGAGGGAGGATCAACCATGAAAAAATCGATTGTGCTGGCGGGGTTTCTGCTCGGCCTGCTGCCGGCGACGGCGCTGGTCGGCGCCGAGGGGCCGATCGCCCGCGTGCCGGCGGTCCAGGAATCGACGACCGACCCTGACGTCAAGGCGATGTTCGACAGCGCCCAGGCCCGCGGCGCCCAGATCATCAACCTCAGCCTCATCCGGGCGAACGCGCCCAAGCTCGCCAAGCCCGGCTCGGCGGTCGCCTATGCCATCCGCTACGATACCAAGACGCCGCGCTCGCTGATCGAGCTCGCGATCTTCCGCACCGCCCAGCTTTACCAGGGCGAGTACGAGATCAACCAGCACACGCCGATGATGAAGGCCTGCGGCTACACACCGGACCATATCGCGGCGGTCGCCGACTGGCGGGGGAGTTCGCTGTTCAACCCGCGGCAGAAGGCGCTGCTCGCCTATGTCGACCAGGCGGCCAAGGGCGACGTCGACGATGCGACCTTCGCCGAGTTCGAGAAGTTCTTCGACACCCAGGAGATCGTCGAGGTGACGATCACCGTCGACAACTATGTCGGAACCGCCTTGTTCACCCGGGCGCTCCGCATCAAGGTCGAGGACGACGGCCGCCTCACCTCGATCGGCAAGTGCGAGTCGTGATACGAAGCGGCATCACGAAACAAAACAGGCCGGCGCTTCGCCGGACAACAAACAACCGGCGCAAGTGCGCCGGCGCGCGCTTATGCGCGCGGGAGCCAAGGACCGCGGATGCGGTCCGCCCGGCGTTTGAGGGGCTTAATAGGTGAATTCATGGACTTCGGCATCTTCGACCATCTCGACCGCTACGACATCCCGCTCCAGGAGTATTACGAATCCCGCCTCAAGCTGATCGAGGCGTACGACCGCGCGGGCTTCTACTGCTATCACGTGGCCGAGCATCACGCGACGCCGCTCGGCATGGCGCCGTCGCCGAGCGTGTTCATGGCGGCGATCGCACAGCGCACGAAGCGCCTGCGCATCGGCACCCTGGTCTACGCGCTGCCGCTCTATCATCCGCTGCGCATGATCGAGGAGATCTGCATGCTGGATCACATGAGCGGCGGGCGGGTCGATATCGGCTTCGGCCGCGGCTCGTCGCCGGTCGAGCTCATGTATTACGGCCAGAAGCCGGAGGAGGCGCAGCGCGTCTATGCCGAGGCGCTGGAGCTGATCATTCAGGGCCTCACCCAGAAGACGCTCACGTTCCGCGGCGAGACGTTCCGCTTCGAGAACGTGCCGATGGAGATCGCGCCGCTGCAGCAGCCGCACCCGCCGATCTGGTACGGCGTGCACGCGCCCGACAGCGCCGCGCGCGCCGCGAAGAAGGGGCTCCACACGGTGAGCCTCGATCCGGTACCCGAGACCCGCGCCTCGTTCGACCGCTATCGCGAGGTGTGGCGCGAGACCCGGGGCGACTCACCGCTGCCGAAAATGGGCCTGGGTCGGTTCATCGTGATCGCCGAGACCGACGCGGCGGCGCTGGCGGCCGCCCGGCGCGCCTATCTGGTCTGGCACCACAGCTTCACCTACCTGTTCAAGCTGCACAACCGCACCCAGGCGCATCCGCGGCCGCCGGATTTCGACGGCGTCATCAAGTCCGGCCAGGGCATCGCCGGCTCGCCGCGGACGGTCGCCGAGTTCCTGAAGGCCCAGGTGCGCGACACCGGCGCCAACTACGTCGTCGGCCAGTTCGCCTTCGGCGACCTCACGCTCGCCGAAAGCCTCGCCTCGGTCGAGCTGTTCCGCCAGCACGTCATGCCGGCCCTGCGGGGCTGAGCCGGATCAGGGGCGGGTCCCGAGCAGTTGGAATCGCACTTCATCATCCCGGGTCATTCCCGCGCCGGTGTCGCGTTCCGCGATCACCTGGCGGGAATCCAGAATCTTTTTCACCACGGAGACACATATGTGGACGGCCCCCGGCCTGCAAGAAAGAAGCGATGATATGATCGGTTGCTTGCGGTCATATGTCCGGCCTGTTTGTGCGGCCGTGCATAGACCGCTGGCCCAGATGGGGTGAGCAGATCGGGTC
>DASWFO010000291.1:0-17291 GCA_036394195.1 Alphaproteobacteria bacterium
GGAGGAGGGTCGTTGCGGCAATTACCGCAGCAGCCACGTGAGCACCGCTTTCTGGGCGTGCATGCGGTTGCCGGCCTGCTGGAAGACGACGCTGCGCTCGCCGTCGATCGCGTCGGCGCTGACCTCCTCGCCGCGGTGGGCCGGTAGGCAATGCATGAAGACGGCATCCGGCCGCGCCACGCTCATCAGCCGCTCGTCGACCCGGAACGGCGCCAGCAGGTTGTGGCGGCGCTCGCGCGACGTCTTGCCGCGGCCCCCGGTGGGGTCGTTCAACGTATCGACATCGTCGGCCATGGACACCCAGGTATCGGTGACCACGCAATGCGCACCCTTGACCGCCTCTTCCGGCCGGTTGGTGACCGTGATGCGCGCCCCTTCCTTGTTGGCCCAGCTCAAGAGGTCGCGCGGCGGCTGCAGGTCGTCGGGGCAGGCGAGGCGCAGGTCGAAATCGAAGCGCGCCGCCGCCTGGATCCACGAGCCCGCCATGTTGTTGCCGTCGCCCGACCACGCGACGACCTTGCCCGAGATCGGGCCGCGATGCTCCTCGAACGTCATCACGTCCGCCATCACCTGGCAGGGATGGGTGCGGTCGGTGAGGCCGTTGATCACCGGGACCGTGGCATGACGCGCCAGCTCCAGCAGGCTCTCAACCTTGGTCGTGCGCAGCATGATTGCATCGACATAGCGCGACAGCACCCGCGCCGTGTCGGCGATCGTCTCGCCGCGGCCGAGTTGCGTGTCGTGGTGCGTGAGGATGACCGCCTCGCCGCCGAGCTCGCGGATGCCGACCTCGAACGACACGCGGGTGCGGGTCGACGGCTTCTCGAAGATCATCGCCAACGTCTTGCCGGCGAGCGGCCGGAGTTCGCCGCCCGGCGGCAAGCGGCGCTTGTACGCGACACCGAGCGCCAGGATCTGCCGCAAGGTCGGCGTATCGAGCCGGTCGAGGTCGAGGAAATGCGAGGGTGACATGAGTCAGTTCGCTTTCGCCGACGCTGGTGCTGGGCTCTTCGCGGGGGCGGCCTTGCGCAGGTCCTGGCACGCCGCCTCGATGAGCTGGATCGCCTCGCTCACATGCTGCGCCTCGATGATCAGGGCGGGCAGCAGACGGATGACGTTGTCGCCGGCGACCGCGCCGAGAAGTCCGCGCGCGCGCCACGCCGCTGCGACGTCGTTGTTGGCCGCCTTGCATTTCAGCCCGATCAACAGCCCCTGGCCGCGCACGTCTTCGAAGATGTCGCCGTGCTTCTCGACCACCATCGCCAGCTGCTGGCGCAGATGGCTCGCCACCTCCTGCACGCGGTCGAAGAAGCCGTCGGCGAGCATCAGGTCGAGCACGGCATTGGCGACCGCCGTGCCGAGCGGATTGCCGCCATAGGTGGACCCGTGCGTGCCGGGAGTCATCCCCGCCGCGGCCTTGGCGGTGGCGAGGCAGGCGCCGATCGGAAAGCCGTTGCCGAGCGCCTTCGCGACCGACATGACATCCGGGGCGACGCCCAGCCACTCGTGGCAGAAGAACTTGCCCGAGCGCCCTAACCCGGTCTGCACCTCGTCGAAGGCGAGCAGCAGATCGTGCTTGTCGCAAAGGGCGCGCAGCCCCTCAAGGAACTGCGGCGTCGCGGCGCGGATGCCGCCTTCGCCCTGGATCGGCTCGATCAGGATGCCGGCGGTCGCTGGACCGATCGCCGCTTCGACGGCTTTCAGGTCGCCGAACGCCACCTGGTCGAAGCCGTCGACCTTCGGACCGAAACCTTCCAGGTACTTGTCCTGGCCGGTCGCGGCGAGGGCGGCCAGTGTGCGGCCGTGGAACGCGCCTTCGAAAGTGATGATGCGATAGCGCTCGGGCCGGCCATTGCTGCTTTGATACTTGCGGATGATCTTGATCGCGCACTCGTTGGCCTCGGCCCCCGAGTTGGTGAAGAACACGGTGTCGGCAAAGGTCGCGGCGACGAGCCGCTGGGCCAGCCGTTCCTGGCCCGGGATGCGGAACAGATTCGAGCTGTGCCACAGCGTTTTGGCCTGCTGTTCCAGCACGTTCACGAGATAGGGATGCGCGTGGCCGAACGCGGTGACCGCGAGGCCGCAGGCGAAGTCCAGGTAACGTCGGCCGTCGACGCCATAGAGGTAGACCCCCTCGCCCTTTTCAAAGGCGAGATCGGTCCGTCTATAGGTCGGCATGACGGCCGGGATAGCCCCGGATTTCGCGGCGCTCACGTCTATCTCCTTGATAATAAACCCGCGATTCGGCGCGAGCGAACCCTATGTCCGACGCCGCCGAAGCGCGGGAAAGCGCGCAATATTGGCCGCTCAGGGGTGCTTGTCAACGCGCCGGGCGGCGGGCTGTTTTGGCCGATCAGGCGCGCAGCTTGTAGCCGGTGCGGAACATCCAGTGGCAGAGCGCGAACAGGACCAGGTTGGCCAGGATTAGGATGCCGATGCCCAATCCGAGCTGGCCGTCGGCATGGCCGATGAAGCCGTAGCGGAAGCCGTCGATCATGTAGAAGAACGGATCCCACAGCGCCAGCGCATGCCACGGCGGCGGCAGCCGGTCGACCGTGTAGAACGTGCCGGACAGGAAGGCGAGCGGCGACACCACGAAGTTGGTCACTGCGGCAATGTGATCGACCTTCTCCGCCCACACCGCGCCGGCGACGCCGAGCAGCGACAGGAGGAGCGACGCGGCCACGGCGTGGAACAGGATGTAGCCGACATGCGCGATGTGGATGGTCACGAACGGCACCAGACACGCCGCGACCACGACCCCGACGACGAGCCCGCGCACCACGCCGCCGGCGGCGAAGCCCAGGGTCAGCTCAGTCGCCGACAGGGGAGGCATGAGAGAGTCCACGATATTGCCCTGCATTTTCGAGATCATCAGCGACGACGACGTATTGGCGAACGCGTTCTGCACCATCGCCATCATGATCAGGCCGGGGGCCAGGAACTCGGGGAAGGCGACGCCGCCGACCTGGCGCAAGGCGCCGCCCAGCGCCAGCGCGAACACCGCCAGCATCAGGAGCGTGGTGACCGCGGGGGCCACCACCGTCTGTCCGGACACCTTGAAGAACCGCCGGGTCTCGCGCGAGGTCAGCGTCCACAGGCCCAGCCAATTGATCGGGCCGTAGTGGCGCGGCGTCGGTGCCGCGACGGTGGCGGGCGGATGATGCGGAAGCGCGTCGGGCATGACGCGCCGGACGATAGGCCTCTCCTTCTATCCTCGCAAGCCGCGCGATAAGCTTGGGCCATGCCAAGACCGCGCTCCCGCCCGCCGCCCGATGTCACGCCCACGGCGTTGGAGAAGGCCGCGTTCCATTACCTGGAGCGCTACGCAAGCTCCGCCGAGAATTTGCGGCGCGTGCTGATGCGGCGCGTCGAGCGCGCGGTCCGTGCCGGGGCAGTCGAGCGCGCCGAAGGCCGCGCGCGGGTCGACGCCGTGATCGAGCGGCTGCAGGCCCGGCGGCTGCTCGACGACGCGGCCTATGCCGAGGGGCGGGCGCGGTCGCTCAGCCACAAGGGCCGCTCCCGCGCCATCATCGCGCGCACGCTGGCCGCGAAAGGCGTCGGGCGCGAGACGGTCGACGCGGCGCTGGAGGGATTGGCCGAGGCCGGCGAGACCGATCTGGCCGCAGCGGTGCGGTTCGCGCGCCGGCGGCGCATGGGCCCGTTCCGCGCCCCCAAGGAGCGGGCGGGGCGGCGCGATCGCGACCTGGCGGCTCTCGGACGCGCCGGTTTCGCCTATGAGGTCGCGCGGCTGGTGGTCGATGCCGAGACACCCGAGGCCCTGGCCGGGGCGGTGGCGGGCGAAGACTGACCGTTGCCAGCTAGCACGGCCTGGGCGAACGGCATGTGAATGCCCGCCTCGGCGAAAGCTTGCATCATCCGCCGGCGGAAGGCGTGCGCGATCACCCATTGCTTGCCGGGCCAGGTCTTGATCCGCGCCTTCAGGATGACGCCCTTGTCGGTGAAGTCCTCGACTCCCAGCACTTCGAGATCGGAGAGCACGAACGTGCCCTGGTCGGCATCTTCCCGCAGCGCCTTGCCGACCTCGCCGAGCACCGTGGCGACGCGGTCGATGTCCTCGCCGTAAGAGATCACCACGTCGAACACCGCATAGGCGAAATCCTTGGTCTTGTTGCTGATCGTCTGGATATCGCCGAAGGGGATGATGTGCAGCGTGCCGTCGGCGCTGCGCAGGCTGACCCGGCGCATTGTGATCGCCTCGACAACGCCGGACTTGTCGCCGATCGCGACCACGTCGCCGACCGCGATCGAATCTTCAAGGATGATCTGCGCGCTGTTGATGAAGTCCTTGACGAAGGCCTGGGCGCCGAAGCCGACGGCGATGCCGACGGCACCGCCGGCCGCGATCAGCGGCCCGATATTCACCCCGATCTCGGATAGCATGACCATCCCGCACATCACCATCAGCAGGATGATCACGACCCGGCGGATCAGCGGCATGACGGTGCGCAGGCGGGCCGCGCGGCGGTAGCCGTTCGGCTCGGCCTCGACCTGCGAGATGTGCCGCTCCAGGAGGGCGTTCACGGTCTCCCAGATCGCCAGCGCCACGGCGACCGTGATGCCGATCGACACCAGGCTGCTGCCGACCCTGGTGCCGAGCGGGCTTGCCAGCCATTGCAGCGATTCCAGACCCCACGCCTGGAGGATTGCCAGCGCTGCGAGCGCCCAGATGGCCGTCGTGCCGACGATATTCACCAGCTGCAGATAGCGGTTGGCCTTGGCCTCAAGGGTCGGGAACTGCTTGGCGACATCGTCGCCGATGCGGAAGACGCGGGCGATCGCCACCCGCAGCAGCATGACGAGCAAGGCCGCCACGCCGAGGATGCAGAGGGTGAGGCCGGTGGCGCGCGCGACGTAGGTGAAGCCGTCGCTCTCCACCAGGAAGACGCCGAGCGCCACGACGACATAGCCGATCGCCAGCACGTGCCAGTAGGGGACGATATGGCGGAGCAGCCCCTGGGCCAGCGAGTTGCCGGTGGTGGTCAGGCTGGAGGCGACGGTGGCGCGGTTCTGCAGGACGAGGATGATCAGCAACAGGGCGACGAAGACGCCGAGCATCTTCAGCAGAAATTCCCGTCCGACATAGGGCAGGCCGACAAAGGAGCCGGCCTCGATCGCGAAATAGCCGTAGATCGCGATATAGCCGATCCGCCGGACCCACACGTAGAGATAGGCCGCCATCTCGTCGCCGAGTGGGAGAAGCCGCAGGCCCGGATTGCGCGGCGCCAGCACGCCCGCCGCGACGAGGCTGAGGGCGCCTGCGAAAATATTCGCGTTGATCATGGCGAGCGTCACCAGACGCGCGACCGGCTCGGCGCGCAACATGGCGAGGAGCGCGAAGGCGACCAGCAAGAAGGCGGCGATCGGTATCGTTTCGACCAGCAGGTACAGCGCCAGCGATGGAACGCGCGACCACCCGGGTGCCTGCTGCCGCGCCTCGAGGCGTCGCCGCGTCGGGGCAAGAAGCCATTCGGTCACCCATTCGAAGATCCCGGCACTGGCGAGGACGAGCGCGATCACGCCGAACGCCTCCAGCAGGTGGTCGCGGGTGTCGTGGCTGCCCCATTGCTGTTGCAGCCAGGCGATGAAGTTCGGCGCGTCGGCGACGAACGTTGCGGTGCTGAAGATCGACTCGCCGAACTTCGCCACCGTCTCCGACAGCGATTCGAGGAACCGGCTGGCCACGCGGTCGTGGATCGCCTCGCCCGCCGGGGCCGCGCTGCGTTGCGCCTGCACGAAGGCGCGCAGCTGGTCGGTGAATTTCTGCCGCGCCTCCGGGTCCTCCAGCGTCTTTAGAAGATTTTCCGCCTGGTCGGCGGTGACGGACGGTGCGGCCCCAGGGGCCGATGTCTGGGCCGCCGCCGGCGCGCCGAAGGCCAGCGCGACGAGGACCACTCCGAAGGCGAGGCAATGCGTGATGTTCATGCTCTTCATCAAGCCGGCGATCCGAATGTGTTTAGTGAACGCGGATCCATCCGCGACCTTCGTGCCCGAACCTGAAGACCGACGGATGGAAGATCTCGGCGAGGATTTCGAGTGAGTCCGCCAGGCGCGGGCCCGGGCGGTTGAAATATTGGTTGCCGTCGCAGAGGAAGATGCGTCCATCGCGGACCGCGCGCAAGCCTTGCCAGTCCGCGTTCCGGCTAAGCGCCGGCAGCTCCGCACGCGTTCGCGCGATATCGAAGCCGCACGGCAGGACGAGGATGGTATCTGGATCGGCGGCCGTCAGGTCGTCGAGACTCATCCACGGCGAGTGCCGGCCGGCGGCGCCGAACAGGTTGATCCCGCCCGCCATGGCGATCAGCTCCGGCATCCAATTGCCGCCCGCCATCAGCGGCTCGATCCATTCGATGGCGGCGACGCGCGGCCGCGTCGCGACCCTGCTTGCGCGCGATGCGAGCTCATCCATGCGCAAGCGAAGCGCATCGATCAGGGCCGCACCGCGCTCCGGCCGGCCGATCGCAGCGGCCACCCGTGCGATGTCGGCGAACACGTCGGCGAGCGCATTGGGTGCCAGCGCGACGATCTGCGGCCGGCGGCCGGTCCACGCCGCAAGCGCACGCTCGATGTCTGCCGGGGTCACGGCGCACACCTCGCATTGGGTTTGGGTCACGATGAGATCCGGCGCCAGCTCGCGCAGGCGCTCGCCGTCGACATGATAGATCGCGAGCGCGCGCTCGAGCAGCGCCTTCACGTCGCGGTCGATAAGCGCACTCGGCTGTCGCGTGTCGAGCTTGGGGGCGGTCACCACAGGCAATGCTGCCACCGCGAGCGGGAAGTCGCATTCGTGGCTGCGCGCCACCAGCAGGTCGAGCGCGTCCAGCGCCGCCACGATCTCGGTGGCGCTGGCCAGGAGTGATACCACGCGCGGCCGGTTGCCGGTCGTCTGATCCATGCGTCCCGTCTAGCGCGGATTTGAGGCGTATTGAAGGCCTTTGCGTGGGCGGGACGTTTGACAGCGGTCGGCGCGCGTCGCCATAAAGACCCAATCGCCAGATCCAGTGAGATACCAAATCCGGTGAGACAGTAATGGCGGAGATCGACAGAGCGGCGGCAACTCGGACGCGGCGGCGCGACGCAGAAACCGTGCGCCGCCGCGTGGCGGCCGATGTCGCGGTCCTGGGCTCCGGCATCGCGGGTATCTCGGCGGCCCTTGAGGTCGCGCGTCTCGGCCGTCGTGTCGCCTTGATCGATGCAGCCCCGCAACTCGGTGGCGAATCGGTGGGCGCCATGATCGGCACGTTCTGCGGGCTGTATTCGGCCGAAGCGGCGCCGCGCCAGGTCACCCACGGCATCGCCGACGAGATCCTGCGCGACCTTCGTGCCGCGGGCGACGCGTCGGACATCGTCGGCCGGCGGCGCACCATCATCGTGCAATATCGGATCGCGGCCCTGCAGCGCTGGATCGAAGAGGCGGTGCGCAAGACCGATATCGAGCTGGTGCTGAGTGCCGCCCTCAGCGGCGTTCGCAGCACCGGGCGCCGCCTCGAGGTGCTCGAGCTCGCCACGCGCTATGGGCCGGTCGAGGTGACGGCCACCGGGTTTGTCGATGCGTCCGGCGACGCGGCGCTGGCGTGGACCGCGGGCTTGAGCGTGCGCGAGCCGGAGCAGGCGATCTACGGCACGTTGATGTTCACCCTGGACGGCGTCGACTGGGCGGCGCTTGCGTCATTCGACCGCGCCGAGCTGGCGGCGTCGCTTAAGGCCAAAGCGGCTCGGTACGGCTTGGTGCGGCACGACGGCGTGGTTTTCGCGGCCCCGCAGGGCGGCGAGGTGCTGGTCAACATGACCCATCTCGAGACGCCGCTCGATCCCATCAAGATGAGTCGCGCGGTGCTGGAGGGGCGGGCACAGGCCGATCGGCTGGTGGCGTTCCTCCGGGCGGAGTTTCCGCACGTCTTCGCAAGCGCGCGCGTGCGCGCCTATGGCCTGCCGGGGGCGCGCCAGACGCGCAGCATCGTCGGCGCGTATCAGCTTCGCGCCGACGACGTGCGCGCCGGAACCAAGTTCGACGACGCCATCGCCCGCTGCGCCTGGCCGATCGAGCTGCACGATTCGGCGAACAACGTCCATTGGGAGGAGTTCGGCGACGGCCACATGCATTACGTGCCGTTCCGCTCGCTGGCCCATGCCGAAGCCGACAATCTGCTGGCGGCCGGCCGCTGCATCGATGCCGATCCGGTCGCGCTGTCGTCGGTCCGCGTCATGGGGCCGTGCATTGCCATGGGGGCGGCGGCCGCGCAGGCGCTCGAGCTCGCCGGCTCCGGCTCGGTGCACCAACTCGACCTGGCGGCGCTCAAGACGCGCCTGCGGGCGAATCTGGAAGATTAGGCGAAGCCGCGCCTCATTCGTCATTCCCGCGCCGGTGTCGCGTTTCGCGAGCACCTGGCGGGAACCCATGGTTCAGCGGCACGATGGACGCCCGTTTTCGCGGGCATGACGAGGAAGGTGTTTTCGGCGCTAGCCCGGCGGCGGCTCCATGCCCTTGTCTTTGAGCACGCGCACGGCTTGCTCGCTTGTGAACACACCGAGCAGCTTCCGCGCCGCCTCCGGCTGCTTTGCCGCCGCACCGATGGCGCCGGCATAGACGGTGTAGTTCTGTATTTCGCCAGGGATCGGTCCGACGAGGGCCGCCCCCTTGACCGCCAGAATCTCGCTGATCTGGTGAACGCCGATCTCGGCCTCGCCGTTGACCACGTGTTCGGCGACGAGGCCGCCGTTGACCAGCACCGCCTTGGGCTTGATCGCGTCGGCGATGCCCAGGCGCTTGAAGAGCCCATCGAGATAAATGCCGCTGGAGCCGCCTGAGGCCGGATCGATATAGGCGACCGTTTTTGCGGCGAGCAGCGCTCGCTTGAACGCGTCCACGCTGCTGATGTCGGGGTGTGGTGCCCCCTCCTTGACGACGACACCGACGCCGACCCGCGCCAGATTGGTCGGCCCACCCGCGACCTTCCCGGCCTTGGCCAGATCGTTGATCGCCGCCGGTGTCAGCACGACCAGGTCGAAGGTCTCGCCGCCGTCAATACGGCGGACCAGCGCACCGGCCGTGTCGTTGACGATCGTCACCTTGTCGCCGCTCTGTCGCTCGTAGTCGGCGACCAGTGCCGTCACGACCGGCTTGAAAGCGCCGGTGGTGAGCAGCTTGACGTCGGCGGCGACGGCGGGCTGGAGACTGAAACTCGCGGCGACGAGGCTCGCCAGGACGATGCGCATTGGAACACTCCGGATTTATTCGCAGCGACACTAACAGCCGACGCGGGTGTGGCAAAGACCTGCTCGCGCCGATTTGAGGACGCCCGGGGGTACACGCGGCGCCGGCGTCGGCCTATGATGGCGGCCTCACCCACGGAGCATCGATGTCCACCGACGACGGCATCCCCGGCAAGATCAAGCAGAAGCTGGTCGACACCAAGCAGAAATGGGCGGCCGAAGGACGGCTGCTCACCGGCACCACCGCCGATCCGGCGGTCCAGCGCCTGCCGCCGGGTCAGCGCGAGGTGAAGAACTGGCCGGTGCTCGATCTCGGCGTGCAACCGGACGTGCCGACCGCGCAGTGGAAGCTGACGGTCGACGGCATGGTCGAGAACCCGATCAGTTGGAGCTGGGCCGATTTCATGGCGCAGCCGCAGGCGCGTCGGCAGACCGACATACATTGCGTGACCGCCTGGTCGCGCTTCGACAACACCTGGGACGGCGTGTCGACGCAGCACCTGCTGTCGATCGTGAAGCCGAAACCGCAGGCCAGGTTCGTCGTGCAGCACTCGTATGACGGCTACACGACCAACGTGCCGCTGGAGCTGTTCGCCAACGATGACACGCTGCTGGCGCGGAGCTGGGAGGGCCAGCCGATCGCGCGCGAGCATGGCGGACCGGTGCGGCTCGTCCTACCCAAGCTGTATTTCTGGAAAAGCGCCAAGTGGCTGCGCCGTCTGGAATTCATCAACCGCGACCGGCCCGGCTATTGGGAGGAACGCGGGTATCATGCGCTGGGCGATCCGTGGCTCGAACAGCGCTACAGTTGAGCCGGCAGGCAGGGGGAAGCGATATGGCGGAGTGGAGGCTGTGGATGCTTAGGCGGCGGACCTTGCTTCGCGCATTCCTCGCGATCGGTGGTGCGATCACCGCCGTGCAACGCCTCGTCGCCCCCGCCCGGGGGGAGACCTTTGCCAAAGACCGGCCGCGGAGGACGACCATGAGCGCCTATGATTTCGATTTCAGCTCCATCGACGGCGGAGCGCTGCCCATGAGTGCCTGGCGCGGCCGGCCGGTGCTGGTGGTGAACACGGCCTCGTTCTGCGGCTACACGCCGCAATACGAAACGTTGGAGAAGTTGTGGCGCGGCTACAAGGACCGCGGCGTGGTCCTGCTCGGCGTGCCGTCCAACGATTTCGGCCAGCAGGAGCCGGGCAGTGCCGCCGAGATCAAGGCCTTCTGCGCCACCTACGACGTCTCGTTCCCGCTGTCGCGCAAGGAAAACGTGATCGGGGCCGACGCCCACCCGTTCTACCGCTGGATCGCCGCCGAGCTCGGCGAAGGCGCGGCCCCGCGCTGGAATTTCCATAAATATCTGGTCGGCGCCGACGGCCTGCTGGCCGGTGCCTGGCCGTCGGCCGTCGAGCCGACCGCGAAAGACATCGTGTCCGCGATCGAAGGAGCTTTATCGGCGAAGACCTGACGCCAATCATGCTGACTAACTAAAACTGAAAGGGAGGAGGCCATGTTGACTCGACGCGATACGTTGATCGGGGCCGCGGCGGCGGGAGCCGTGCTGCGCAGCCGGGCCGGTCTGGCCAAGGCGGCCCAGCCGGCGACGGCAGTGAATTTCGACATGCCGCCCGGTGCGTGCGATTGTCACACCCATATCCACGGTGAGTCCGCGAAGTTCCCGTTCTTCTCGGGCCGCGTCTACACGCCCGAGCAGGCCCTGCCGACCGAGATGGCGGCCTTGCACCAGGCGCTGCATATCCAGCGCGTGGTGATCGTGACGCCCAGCGTCTACGGCACGGACAACTCGGCGACGCTGTACGGCATGGAGGCGCGCGGCAAGGACGCGCGCGGCGTTGCCGTGATCGACGACAAGACTGGGGAAGGCGATCTCGACAAGATGGGTGCCGCCGGCATCCGCGGCATCCGGCTGAACCTGTCGACCGGCGGCGTCAACGATCCGAATGTTGGGCGGCAGCGCTTCCAGGCGGCGGCGGACCGCATGAAGAAGCGTAACTGGCACGTCCAGATGTACACCAACCTCGCGGTCATCACGGGCATCAAGGACCTGGTCCTGAACTCGCCGGTGCCGGTGGTGTTCGACCATTTTGGCGGCACGGAGGCCGCCCGCGGCCTGGAGCAGCCGGGCTGGAGCGACTTGGTCGAGCTGGTCCGCTCGGGCAAGGCCTATGTGAAGATCTCCGGCGCCTATCGCGCCTCGACCAGGGGCCCGGATTACCCGGATGTGGTCCCGTTCGCCAAGGCTTTGATCGCCGCGAATCCGGACCGGGTCGTCTGGGGGACGGACTGGCCGCATCCCGATTCGAGCTCCGGCAAGCCGCCCAGCGAGCTGTCGCCGCTGCACCAGATCGACGACGGCCGGCTGCTGAACCAGCTGGCGGTGTGGGCGCCGGACCCGGCGGTCCGCAAGAAGATCCTGGTCGACAATCCGGTCCGGCTCTACGGGTTCGCGGCCTGACCGGGTGCTTCAACCTGACGTGAGCGCGGGTTGACGTGAGCGGGGGGCGCGGATGAGTTCGGGGGCGGCGCGCCACCTGCTCGCGATCGACCAGGGCACCACCAGCACGCGAGCGATCGTGTTCGATCGCGAGGGTGCTGTTCGTGCGCTGGCGCAGGCTGATCTGCCGCAGATCTTTCCGCAGCCGGGCTGGGTCGAGCACGACCCGGAGGAGATCTGGCGCGCTACCGTCGCGGTGACCCGGCGGGCGGTCGCCGACGCCGGTCTGCACGGCGCCGGCATTGCCGCCCTGGGTATCACCAACCAGCGCGAGACCACGGTCATCTGGGATCGCGCGACCGGCCGGCCGATCCACAACGCCATCGTATGGCAGGACCGGCGCACCGCCGAGTGGTGCCGCCGGATGAAGGCGAAGATGGGCGACAACGAGCTCGGCCGGCGCACCGGCCTGTTGTTCGATGCGTATTTTTCTGGCTCGAAGATCGCCTGGCTGCTCGACAACGTCTCGGGCGCGCGCGCCGCCGCGGAGAAGGGCCGGCTGGCCTTCGGCACCATCGACACGTTCCTGCTGTGGCGGCTGACCGGCGGTGCGGTGCATCTCACCGACGCGACCAACGCGTCGCGCACCATGCTGTTCAATCTAAAGACGCAAACCTGGGACGACACGCTGCTGAAAGCCTTCAAGATCCCGCGCTCATTGCTGCCGGAGGTGCGCGACAGCGCCGACGATTTCGGCGCGACCACGAAGGATCTTCTCGGCGTACCGGTGCCGATCACCGGCATCGCCGGCGATCAACAGGCCGCGACCGTGGGGCAGGCCTGTTTTGCACCGGGCATGCTCAAGAGCACGTATGGGACGGGAACATTCATCGTGCTGAACACCGGCACCAAGCTCGTGCGCTCGAAGCACCGGCTGCTCAGCACGATCGCCTATCGGCTGCGCGGCAAGCCAACCTTTGCGCTCGAAGGCAGCATCTTCGTCTCCGGCGCGGCCATCCAATGGCTGCGCGATCGCCTGGCGCTGATCGCGACCGCGGCCGACAGCGCCGGCCTTGCCGCCGGGCTCGCCGGCACCGGCGGGGTCTATCTGGTGCCGGCGTTTACCGGCATGGGGGCGCCGCATTGGGATCCGGACGCCCGCGGGCTCCTGGTCGGCCTCACCCGCGACACCGGCCGGGCGGAGATCGTGCGCGCGGCCCTGGAAGCGGTCGCTTATCAGACGCGCGACCTGATGGCGGCGATGAACGCGGACCACGCCGTCGGCGGGGCGAAAGCGAAGCTCACCGCCCTTCGCGTCGACGGCGGCATGGCGGTAAACGACTGGGTCATGCAATTCCTCGCCGACCAGCTCGGCATCAGGGTGCAGCGCCCGGCGGTAACCGAGACCACCGCGTTGGGGGCCGCCTATCTGGCCGGACTCGGCGTCGGTGTGTTTTCTTCAACTGCGGAGATTGCCCGGAACTGGCAATGCGCGCGGGTGTTCGAGCCGACCATGGACACGAAGCGCCGCGATGCGCTCTACGCCGGCTGGCACGATGCCGTGCGGCGCGCGCGGAGCACGCGGGCGCGCTAATCTCGAACTCGTCATGCGCGCGCCACCCCCCACCCTGGCCCTCCCCCGCAAGGGGGGAGGGAAAAAGCGTCGCGAGCCCGCTTCTTACTGCCTCCGTCTTGACGGGGGAGGGTCGAGGTGGGGGTGGGGCGGGCTTGCGCCTTGAGCGCCGTCTACGACGTGGCCGTGATCGGCGGCGGCATCAACGGTGCAGGCATCGCCCGCGAGGCGGCGGGGCGCGGCTTGTCGGTGGCGCTGTGCGAGCAGGACGACCTTGCTGCCGGCACGTCCTCGGCGTCGACCAAGCTCATCCACGGCGGCTTGCGTTATCTGGAGCACGGCGCGTTTCGGCTGGTCCGCGAATCCCTGCGCGAGCGGGAGGTGCTGTGGCGAATGGCGCCGCACCTCGTCGAGCCGCGCCGGTTCGTCCTGCCGCACCACGCCGGGCTGCGGCCGGCATGGTTGCTCCGCCTCGGCCTGTTCCTCTACGACCATCTCGGCGGCCGCGAGCGCTTGCCCGGCACGCAGGTCATCGACCTGACGACGCATGCGGTCGGCGCGCCGCTCCGGCCCGGACATCGACTCGGTTTCGAATACTCGGATTGTTCGGTTGACGATGCGCGGCTGGTGGTTCTCACCGCGATGGACGCGGCGGAACACGGTGCCGCGGTCCTGACCCGCACGCGATGCGTGAGCGCGGACCGCAGCGGCGACGCCTGGCGCCTCACACTCGAAGACACACGGACCGGCGCGCGGCAGACGCTCGCCGCGAGGGCGCTGGTCAATGCCGCCGGCCCATGGGTCGCGCGGGTCCTCGCCGACGTGATTCACGCCGAGGTGCCAGCCAAGATCCGGCTGGTCAAGGGCTCGCATATCGTGGTGCCCCGGCTTTACGAGCATGACCGATGCTACATTTTCCAGAACCGGGACGGCCGGATCGTGTTCGCGATCCCCTTCGAGCACGATTTCACCCTGATCGGCACGACCGATCTCGATTATCAGGGCGACCTGGCCGCGATCCGCGCCGACGACTCGGAGATCGCCTATCTGTGCGCCGCCGCGAGCGAGTATTTCGTCCGCCCAGTGGTCCCGGCCGACATCGTGTGGAGCTACGCCGGTGTGCGGCCGCTCTATGACGATGGCGTCGTCGATCCTGGGGCGGTGACCCGCGACTACGTGCTGGCGCTCGACGCCCCGGCCCGCCGGCCGCCGCTGTTGTCGGTGTTCGGCGGCAAGATCACCACCTTCCGCCGTCTCGCGGCCGCGGCTCTCGAAACTTTGGCGCGCGACCTGCCCGCCGCAAAGCCATGGTCGTCGACCGCCCCCTTGCCGGGCGGCGATTTCGATCCCGACGGATTGCCGGCGCTGGCGGAAGCGCTCCGCGCCGACTATCCGTTTCTTCTCCCTGCGCATACCCGCCGCTTGGCGCGCGCTTACGGGACGCGGGCGTTCCGGCTGCTCGGCCCTTGCGAGCGCGCGGCCGATCTTGGGCGCCGGTTCGGCGCCGACCTCACCGAGCGCGAGGTCGAGTACCTGATGGCGCATGAATGGGCGAACACCGCTGCCGACGTGGTATGGCGCCGCTCCAAACTGGCCTTAAGGATGCAAGCCGACGAGATCGCAGCGCTCGACGCGTGGATGGCGGAGCGGCGGACCGCCGGACCGCCGGCCCGGCCGGCGCTTGGGTTGCCGGCAGGGGGATGATACTGTTCCGTCATAAAAGCTTCGCACACGCTCTCTAAGAAGCGGTGTTCAGGCAGGGAGGGGTGATATGACGTCTCGCAGAACCGTAATCGGTATCGCGCTTGGCGCGGCGCTGCTCGCCGCCGGCACGGGTGTTCGTGCAGAGCCGGTCGAAATCCAATGGTGGCACGCGATGGGCGGCCAACTCGGCGACAAGGTCAACGAGATCGCCGCCAACTTCAACAAGTCGCAGGGCGCCTACAAGGTGGTGCCGGTGTTCAAGGGCACCTACACCGAGACGATGACGGGTGCTATCGCCGCCTTCCGGGCCGGGCAGCAACCCGACATCGTGCAGGTGTTCGAAGTCGGCACGGCCACCATGATGGCCGCCAAAGGTGCCGTCTATCCGGTGTGGAAGCTGATGGCGGACACCGGCGAGCCCTTCGACCCCAAGGCCTTTCTGGGACCGGTTTACGGCTATTACTCGACGACCGATGGCAAGCTTCTGTCGATGCCGTTCAACAGTTCGACGCCGGTGTTCTATTGGAACAGGGACTCCTTCAAGAAGGCCGGCCTCGACGCCGACAAGCCGCCGCGGACATGGCCGGAGGTCGGCGAGACCGCGAAGAAGCTGGTCGCGGCCGGATTCAATTGCGGGTTCACCGTACAGTGGCAGACTTGGGTGCAGCTTGAGAATTTCAGCACCTGGCACAATCTGCCGGTCGCCTCCGACGAAAACGGCTTCGGCGGCCTCGGCACCAAGCTCGTGCTGAACGGTCCCTTGCAGGCGCGCCACATCCAGCAGATCGCCGATTGGCAGCAGGACAAGCGCTTCGTCTATGGCGGCCGCGAGGGCAAGCCGGATCCCAAATTCGTCAGCGGCGAGTGCCCGATGTATCTCGCCTCCTCGGGTGCGGCCGGCGGCTTTGCCAAGGCCAATGTCAATTTCGGCATCTCGATGCTGCCGTATTGGCCGGACGTGACCGGCGCGCCGCAAAACTCGATCATCGGCGGGGCCACGCTGTGGGTCCTCTCGGGCAAGCCCGCCGACCACTACAAGGGCGTCGCGAAGTTCTTCACCTATCTGTCTTCCCCCGAGGTGCAGGCCGACTGGCATCAGGCAACCGGTTATGTGCCGATCACGCAGGCCGCGTACGAGTTGACCAAGAAGCAGGGCTTCTACGACAAGTTCCCGGGCCGCGACGTGGCCGTGCTGCAGCTCACCAACAAGCCGACAACCGAGAATTCAAAGGGGCTTCGCCTCGGGAGCTACGTGCAGATCCGCGACATCGAGGACGAAGAGCTCGAAGCCGTCTGGGGCGGGAAGAAACCGGCCAAGCAGGCGCTCGACGACATCGTCCGCCGCGGCGATGCGCTGCTCCGCCAGTTCCAGCAGGCCAACAAATAGCGGCGGCCGTCATGATGTCGGCCGGCCGGCCGAGTCCGAGCGGACGACGCGCCCCAGGTCATGCATAGCGGGTCATGCGGAAGCGCGTCGTTTTCCACAACAAGCTGCTGCCCTATCTCCTGGTGGCGCCGCAGCTTGTCGTCACCCTGGTGTTCTTCGTGTGGCCGGCGGCGCAGGCGATGCACCAGTCCGTCCTCGTGGAAGATCCGTTCGGTCTGTCGAGCCGCTTGGTCTGGTTCGAGAACTTCGAGCGCATCTTTGCTGATCCCAACTACCTGGAGAGCTTCAAGGTCACGGCGGTCTTCAGCCTCGCGGTCGCCGTCCTGGCGCTGTGCACGGCCCTTCTGCTCGCCGTCATGGCGGATCGGGTGGTCCGCGGCGCCAATATCTACAAGACGCTGCTGATCTGGCCCTACGCCGTGGCGCCGGCGGTGGCTGGCGCCTTGTGGAGCTTCCTGTTCGACCCTACGGTCGGCGAGATCTCCTATCTGCTGCGCCGCCTCGGCGTGAACTGGAACTACATGCTGAACGGCGGCCAGGCCATGCTTCTCGTGGTCATCGCCGCGACCTGGACCCAGATCAGCTATAACTTCATCTTCTTCCTGGCCGGCCTGCAGTCGATCCCGAAATCCCTGACCGAAGCGGCTGCGATCGACGGTGCGGGGCCGTTTCGGCGCTTCTGGACGATCACCTTTCCGCTGCTGTCGCCGACCGGCTTCTTCCTGCTGACCATCAACATCATCTACGCATTCTTCAGCACGTTCGGCGTGATCGACACGATCACGCGTGGCGGCCCGGCGATGGCGACCAACATTCTCGTCTATAAGGTCTACAGCGACTCCTTCCGCGCCCTCGATCACGGCGGCTCGGCGGCCCAGTCGGTGGTCCTGATGGCGATCGTCATCGCTCTCACTGTGGTGCAGTTCCGCTACATCGAGCGG
>DASWFO010000292.1:0-12794 GCA_036394195.1 Alphaproteobacteria bacterium
CTACGAACCGGCCTTGATCATTGTCAAACCGGGATTGGGGTCTGTTAGGATGCGAGCAACAACACGAGCGCAGGGGAAAAGCATGGCCGACATTCCGCGTTTGAACGGCGTGATCCGCGCCCTGGAGTCCGGCAAGCCCACATTCACCTCGTTTTGCCAGGCCGATCCCGAGACCGCGATCGCCATGGCGACCGCCAAGTATGACGGCATCGTCTACGAGATGGAGCACAATCCGTGGGATATCCGCGCATTGCGGGATAGCCTGCAATACATGCTCAACCGCGGCCAGATCGCGAAATCCGGCTCGGTCGCGCCCGGCGTCACCCCGATAGTCCGCATCCCGCCGAACGGCGCCGAGAAGGCGCAGTTCCAGGCCAAGCAGGCGCTCGATCTCGGCGCCTACGGCATCGTGTGGCCGCATATCAGCACGGTCGAGCAGGCGTACAACGCGGTCGCGGCCTGCCGCTACCCGCGCCTCAAATCGGCACCGCTCTACGAGCCCGCCGGCATCCGCGGCGACGGCCCGACGACCGCGGCCCGGTATTGGGGCCTCACCCAGCAGGAATATTACAGCCGCGCCGACGTCTGGCCGCTCCATCCCAAAGGCGAGATCCTGGTTGTCCTGCAGATGGAAGACACGGTCGGCATCAACAATCTGCCCGAGATCCTGAAGAAGGTACCGGGCATCGGTGCCATCCTGATCGGTGAGGGCGATCTCAGCCAGGAGCTCGGCTTCCCGCGCCAATACGAGCACCCGACGGTCCTCGAGTGGATCGGCAAGGTGGTGAAGGCCTGCAAGGACGCCAATGTCGTCTGCGGCCATCCCCATGTCGAGGTGAAGAACGCCGAGCGCATCGTGAAGGAAGGCTTCCGCTTCCTGATGGCGGCTCCCAGCCGCAGCTACGCCGGCCTCGATGCGGCGAAGAAGGCCGCCGGGAAGAGCTAGTCCGCCACCTTCAGCAGGATCTTGCCGAAATGGGCGTTGGCGCGCATATGCGCCTGCGCCTTTTCGGCGTCGGCCAACGGGAAGCTGCGATCGATCGGCAGCGCGAATTTGCCGGCTTCGATCGCCGGCCATAGATCGGCGCGCATGCGGCGCGAGATCTCCCGCACCTCTTCGACCGAGCGCGTGCGGAACGTGACACCGACATAGTCGATGCGCCTGAGCGCGTGCAGGTTGAAATCGAACTCCGCCTTGGCGCCGCCAAGCCGGCCGACATTGACGATGCGGCCGAGGATCGCGGTCGCCTGCATGGTCTGGTTGGCGAGCTTGCCGGAGACCTGATCGACCACCAGGTCGACCCCCTTGCCACCGGTCGCCTGCAGCACCTGCTCGACCCATTGCGGCTGGCCGGTATCGATCGCGAGATCGGCGCCAAAGTCTTTCAGCCGCTCGCGGCGCGCGGGGTTGGTGGACGAGCCGATCACCAGCCGCGCCCCCATGTGCTTTGCGATCTGCAAAGCCATGAGCCCGACCCCCGAGCTGGCGCCCTGGATGAGCACCGCTTCGCCGCGCTTCAACCGCCCGTTGCTCATCAGCGCGTCGTGCATGGTGAGGAGCGCCACCGGCAGGGTCGCGGCCTGCTCGTAACTCATGGCCTTCGGAACCGGCAGGACGCGGCCCCAGTCGCTGACCGCATATTCGGCGTACCCGCCCGTACCGGAGCACATGACGCGGTCGCCGATCTTGATGCCCTTCACGTCGGGGCCGATCTCGGCCACGTCGCCCGCCCAGTCGAGGCCGGGGATGAAAATCGGGCTGGCCGTCCCGTGATGCGCCGCCCCCGCCAGATCGGCGCGGTTGAGATCGGCGACCCGGACGCGCACCAGCACGTCGTGCGGCTTCGGACGCGGCCGCGGGACGTCGCGGATCTCGAGGCCGGCTTGGCCAGTCACAGCCGCCTTCATCGTGTCGGCATTCTGGGTCATGTGAGACTCTCCACCCTCAATTCCATTTGGCGAAGCCGAGGCCGATGCCGGTCAGTGCCGGCGTGCGATAGACCGGGATATACGAGATCCAGTCGAGGTTGAGATCGGCGGCGGCCGCGGCCACCGCGATCCAGTTCCGGATCTCGGAGCTCCCGGCTTTCAGGCGGCGCGGATCAAGACCGCCGAGGGCCTCCAGATCCCTGCGGTGTATCGCGTCGATGATGGCGCGATCCATGTCCTCGTCGACGACGAAATGGCTGAGGCCGCCCGACGCGATCAATCCGACGCGGATGTCGTCCGGATAGGCGGAGATCACCTCGTGGATCGCACGCCCGAGGCGGACGCAACGCCGCGGGGTCGGTGCGTTCGGCGGATTGTAGGTGTTGAGGAACACCGGGATGATCGGGACCACCGGCGACGCGGCCTTGAGGTACCGGTAGTGAATGAAGGAATACGCATGGCCCTCGTGCTGGCCAGGGGCGAGGGCCGCGATGGCGGAGATGTCGAACTCGCGTTCGACCAGGCCCTCGATCAGGTGCAGGGCCAGCCGGCGGTGGGCCGGATAGGTCGCCGGCGTCTCGGGCTCGCGCCGGCGCATCTGCGCCCGCTTGTACCAGTCGTCCGCCGGCACCGGCTGGCGTGCCGCATTGCTGATCATCTCGCCGTAATAGATGCCGATCGCCGGCATGTGCTGGTCGTGGAACAGCTCGTACTGGTCGTCGCCCAACACGATGAGCACGTCGAGCTTCGCCGCCGCGATCTCGCGTTGCAGCCGCTCCATCGCGTCTTGTGTCGCCTTGAAGGCGCGGGTGATGGCGTCCGCCGTCACCAGCTCGGCGGCATCCGGCCGCGCCCGCGCCAGCACGTCGGCGTAGCTGCAGCTCCTGCCCTCGCGATCGTAAAACGGCATGCGCAGATCGCTCTCCCGGAACCGGGTGAGCCAATCCTCGAGCTCGCAGGTGAGCATGACGCTGTGGGAGGACCCGAATGCTGCGACAAGCCGTGCCATGATCCGGACTATCCCCGTCCATTGCGATTTGTCAACGCGAGCGATGGGCGGGCGCCCACCGGCCGGAGCCTCTTGCAGCGGCAGCACGCCTCGCGCCATATTCGCCGCTCAACGGACGGCAGTTGCGGACTGCGCCGTACATCAACGTTCCGAGGAGCGCCCGCGATGCCTGAACGCCAGACACCCCCGTTTCGCGCCGACCAGGTCGGCAGCCTGCTGCGGCCCAAGGTGCTGCTGGACGCTCGCGCCCGGCGCGAGCGCAACGCGATCGGGCCCGAGGAGTTCCAGCGGATCGAGGACCAGGCGGTGCGCGACATCGTGCGGCTGCAGGAGGAGCTCGGCTTCAAGGCGGTCACCGACGGCGAATACCGGCGCGGCTCCTGGCACCGGGATTTCCTGGTCAGCTTCGAGAACGTGAAGATCGTCCAGCCGACGGTCAAAATGCGCTTCCATACCGAAGCCGGCGACATCGAGCGCACGCCGCCCGGGCTGAAGGTCGCCGGCAAGCTCAAGCGCTCGCGACCGATCTTCGTCGACCATTTCAAGTTCCTGAAATCCGTGGCGCGCGCGGTGCCGAAGCTCACCATTCCGTCGCCGAGCAACATGCATTTCCGCGGTGGGCGCGACGCGATCGACCGGGACGCCTATCCCGACATGGACGAGTTCTACGCCGATCTCGCACGCGTGTTCAGCGAAGAAGTGCGCGACTTGGCCGCCGCCGGATGCCGCTACCTGCAGATCGACGAGGTCAACTTCGCCTATCTGTGCGATCCCACGCTGCGCGACGAGGTCAAGGCGCTGGGCGAGGATCCGGCGACCTTGCCCAAGACCTATGCCCGGCTGATCAACCAGACCATCGCGACCAAGCCGCCCGACATGGCCGTGTGCATGCATCTCTGCCGCGGCAACGCGCGCAGCGCCTGGATCGCCGAAGGCGGCTACGAGCCGGTGGCCGAGGTGCTGTTCAACGAGATCAACGTCACCGGCTACTTCCTGGAATACGACAGCCCGCGGGCGGGCGGCTTCGAGCCGTTGCGCTTCGTGCCCAAGGGCAAGACGATCGTCCTCGGCCTGGTCACCACGAAAAAGGGCAAGCTCGAGAGCAAGGATGAGCTCAAGCGGCGCATCGAGGAGGCCGCGCGGTACGTTCCGCTCGACCAGCTGGCGTTGAGCCCGCAATGCGGCTTCTCGAGCACGGTCGAAGGAAACCTGATTACCCTGGACGAGGAGATCCAAAAATTGCGGTTGGTCGTGGATACCGCCCGCGACGTCTGGGGCGGCTGAACTACCGCGCGGTAGCGCCGCTTTTCGGAACTTTCGGCCTTCAATGCGGTTGTCTCATCGTCGAGTCCAGAACAAGGAGCACGACTATGGACAAGGATCGGATCGCTGGCGCCGGCCACCAGGCGAAGGGCGAAATGAAGAAGGACGCCGGCAAGGTCATGGGCGATAAGAAGCTGGAAGCCGAGGGTGCCGCCGAGAAAGCAGCCGGTAAGGTTCAAAACACCGTCGGCGGGCTGAGGGACAAGGCACGCGAATCAACCAAGCACTAAAGATATCCTCAGCGGCGCGAAAGAGGCGGGTCGAAAGGCCCGCCTCTTTTCATTTGGCGAGTCTCGTCCGCGTCATATAAAAGCGGTAAGCAGGAGTCTGGGAGGAACAATGTTCGCCTGGTGCGTCAGAGTCGCCGCGGTCGCGGTCGTGGTGGCCGCGTCCGCGCATATCCGCGAGGGGAACGCACAGTCGTATCCTCAAAAACCGGTGAAGGTGCTGGTTCCAGCCCCACCCGGCAGCCCGACGGATCTTCCCGCGCGCATCGTATCGGACGGTTTGAGCGAGCTCGTGGGTCAGCGTTTCATCGTCGAGAACCGCCCGGGTGCGGGCGGGGTCGTCGCCGGGGAAGCGGCGGCGCGCGCCGCTCCCGACGGCTATACGCTGCTGTTTGCCAATTCGAGCGTACTCGCGGTCAATCCGGCGCTTTATCCGCAGATGCCGTACGACACCACGGCGGCATTCATCCCGATCGGGTTCGCCTCGAACTCGCCGCAGACGTTCCTGGTGCGACCGGCTCTGCCGGTGAAGTACATCTCCGATCTGCTGGCCTACGCCGCTGCAAACCCCGGCAAGCTCAATTACGCCTCCTCCGGGACCGGCACCTTGCCCCATCTGACATTCGAGCTGTTCAAGATGAAATCCGGCTTGAATGCCGAGCTGATCCCGTTCAACGGCGGCGCGCCCGCCCTCACGGCGGTGATCGCCGGCGAGGCCGACCTGGTGATCGACCTGGTGACACCGCGCATCAAGAACGGCGAAGTGCGGGCGATCGCCGTGACCGGCGCGACCCGCCATCCCGACCTGCCCGGCGTCCTGACCATCGCCGAAAGCGGCTTCCCCTCCGTGACGTCGACGTCATGGACGGGTCTGGTGGCGCCCGCCGGCACGCCCAAGGAGATCGTGACGTTATTGAACGGGAAGCTGAACGAGGTCGTCGCGAGTCCGACCTTCCGCGCCAAGATGACAGCGGTCGGCCTTGTACCCCAAGGCGGCACCCCGGAGGAGTTCGCCGCCTGGGCGGCCCAGGAACGTGAGCGCTGGGCCGGCGTGGTGAGAGCGGCGGGCGTGAAGCCGAACTAGCGCCTATCGGAGATTCTCGAGCAGCAGCAACAGCCCGCCGAGAATGGCGATGTTGTTGAGGAGTCCGAGGCGCATGCCGTTGCGCCGGCCGGGATCATCCATCTGCCAGAAGCGGTGAAAGATCGCGGTCGCGACCAGCGTGAACACGATCAGACCGACGACGCCGAGATCGGCGTGCCAGCCGGCCAGGATCAATCCGCAGCTCGCGAACTGCAGGATGATGCCGAGCCAAAACAGGGCCGTCGGCGCCGGGGTGCCAAAGGCGATCATCCGGTCGACGTGATCCTTGATCCGCGCCCGGGTCAGGTTGCACAGCCCGGCGATCACGAAGAACGCCACGATCAATAAGCGGCCGGCGATCTCCAGCGACGAAAAATCCTCCATTCAGCCCCCTAGAGTGGAATCGCGTTTCCCTCCTTCGTCATTCCCGCGCTGGTGTCGCGTTTCGCGAGCACCTGGCGGGAATCCATGGATCAGCGGCGCGATGGATGCCCGCTTTCCGGGGGCATGACGATTCCCGTTAGCCCCACACCTGGCGGGCGGTTTCGACGACGCGCTCGAGCTTGCGCTTCTGATCGTCTTCGCTGATCCGGTTGCCGGCCACGTCCGATCCGAAGCCGCATTGCGGGCTGATCGCCAGCTGCTCGAGCGGCGCGTATTTCGCGGCCTCGTCGATCCGCCGCTTCAGCGCGTCGACGGTTTCGAGCTCCGGCACCTTGGTGCTGATCAGGCCGAGGACCGCGATCCGCCCCTTCGGCATGAAGCGCAGGGGCGCGAAGCCGCCGGCGCGCGGGCTGTCGTATTCGAGAAGGAAGCGCTGATGCGGCAGCTCATTGAACATGCGTTCCGCGATCGCATCGTAGGTGCCTTCGCGATGCCACATGCTGTGCTGGTTGCCCCGGCAAAGATGGAATCCGAAGGTTACCCCCGGAAAGCCGCTGGCCACATCCGCTTCGGCCTTCAGCGAGCGCGAGAGATTGACCGCCGGATCCTCGCCGCGAGCCCGCATTGCCTGCAGCGACGGCTCGTCGACATAGGCGGTCATGCCCGGTGCGTCCATATGGACGTAGCGGCAGCCGGCATCGACCAGCTGCTGGATCATGCGGCGCTGGATCGCGACGACGTCGGCGACGAAATCATCGAGACCGGCGTAGACGCCCTTCGACGCCTGGTGGTCGAAGCGCTGCGAGATGCGGTCCGGGCCGATCAGCGACACCTTGACCGGCCGGCTCGCCATGGGGCGAACACGCTGAAATTCCTCGAGCGGGACGTTGCGCACCAGTTCGAGACGCTTGACGGCCGGCCGGCGGTGCGACACCGGCGTGCCCTTCGCGTGCAGGTCCTTGAAGTCGAAACGCTGCAGCGCCGCTCCGCCGGCGGCCCGGGCGACGTGCTGCGTCACGCTTTCGGTCGCCGCGTCGTAGCCGCTCACCGCCAGGCCGAAGCTGTCCTGGAAATTGAGGCGGCTGATTTCGCCGTCGGTGACCACGTCGAGGCCGATGCTTTCCTGGAGCCGCAGGAAGTCGCGAATGCAGCGGTCTTCGACGCCGCGGAGCGCGGCCAGGTCGATCTTGCCGCCGTCGTATTGCTCGCGCGCCTGTCGCCACGACGCCGGGCGCAACAGGCTTCCCACCACGTCCGTCCTAATCGAATTCAAATCAGTCATGTCGTCCTCAATCGATCTTGATGCCGGTCGCCTGCACCGCGGCGGTGTAGTGCTCGATATCCGCCCGCATGAAGCGGGCATAGTCCGCCGTCCCGTGCTCGCCCATGATCATGCCGAGCGTGGTCATGCGCTGCACGACGTCGGGTGCGCGCAGCGCCTTCGCCACCGCCCGCTGAAGGCGGGTGACGATCTCGGGCGGCAATCCCGCCGGGCCCTGCAGGCCGATCATGGTCGCGATATCGAAGCCTTTGATGCCGAGCTCCTGGGCGGTCGGCACGTCGGGGAGCGACGGCGAGCGCTCGAGGGTGCTGATGCACAGCACTTTCAGGGTTCCCGCCCGGATCGGCTCCAGCACGTTGGGGATGCCGGACCAGCCGGCCTCGACCTCATGGCTCAGCACCGCGGTGACCAGGGCCGTGCCGCCGCGATAGGGTACGTGCAGCACATCGATGCCGACCTGCTTGGCGAACACTGCCATGGTCAGATGATGGACCGAGCCGGTGCCCGCCGAGCCGTAGCTGATCTGCCCCGGCCTGGCCTTGGCGAGGCGGATGAACTCGTCGAGGGTCGCGACGGGGACCGACGGATGGAGAATCAGGACCGTCGGCACCGTGGCCAGGCCGGTGATCGGCGTGAAGTCGCGCAACGGGTTGTAGGAGATGCCGGTGTTGAGCGCCACGTTGATGGCGAGCGACCCCGAATCACCGAGCATCAGCACGTAGCCGTCGGGCGAGAGCTTCGCCACCATTTCCGCCGCCGCCACGCCGCCGGCGCCGGGCACGTTCTCGATGATGAACGGCCGCCCCAGGTCTTCCGTCAGCTTCTGAGCCAGCACG
This sequence comes from Alphaproteobacteria bacterium, assembly GCA_036394195.1. Taxonomy (GTDB): domain Bacteria; phylum Pseudomonadota; class Alphaproteobacteria; order CACIAM-22H2; family CACIAM-22H2; genus DATJPD01. The sequence goes on from DASWFO010000292.1 coordinate 8,075, forward strand.
CGACCGAGCACGTCGGGATTGCCGCCGGGTGCCGCCGCGACGATCATCCGCACCGTCCGCGACGGATAGTCACGGACCTGGGCCGCCGCCGGCCCGGCGAGGACGAGAGCGGCGGCGAGCGCCATGGCGACGCTGCGCAACATGGTTGGTGTGCCGCGGGTCATCAGAGCCGCGAGCCCGGCGGCGCGACCGGACCGCTGATGCCGTTGTGGTCCAGCGCCTGGCGCACCAGTCCGGAGGCCTTGGCCTCCTCGATGAACTCGCTGACATACGCCAGCGCGGCCGGCCGGCCCTTCGGCACGGCGATGGCGGTGCCAGTCGCGTGGAAATAGCCGTCCAGCACGCGCGACCCCGGGAGCTGCTCGGCCAGGCTCGATAGCGATTCGCGGCCGAGCGCGATCGCATCGACTTCGCCGGCGCGCAGGCGCGTCAGTACTTCGTCGACCGATGCGGCGCCGGTGAGGGTCGCGGTCTTGAGCGACCGCTCGGCACTGCGGATGGTGGTGGTGTTCGCGACGCCGAAGACCCTGACACCCGGACGATCGACATCGGCGAGGGTCTGGATCTTCGAGCCGGCGGGAACGAGATAGGTGCTGGTGGTGAGAAAGTAAGTCGGGCCGAACTCGACTTTCTTGGCCCGCTCGGCGTCCACCGGCATGAACGAGACGTCCCAGGCGCCGGTCGCACCAGCCTCGGTGACCTCGCCGGAGCTGTTATAGACGACGATCGCGACCGGCACGCCGAGCTTCTGAGCCAGCGCCGTGCCGAGCTCGACCGTGACGCCCCGCGGCGCACCCGTGGCCGGATCCTTGGTCGCCCAGAAAGCCGAGCCGACCGGAGCCACGCCGACGCCGACGCGCAGCGTTCCGGTGGGGGCCAGTTCATGGAGGGTGGCAGCGCTGATATCGGCGGCGCGCGCGCCGGGCGCCAATGCGGCGAGCACCGCCGCCGACAGGGCGATCATGACCAGCTTCGGCATTCCCGGCGTCTCCCCCTGTTGTCCGCCCGGCTTCTTGATCGGCCGGGCCGTGAGGCGTCAGGCTGGCGCCGCCTCCAGCAATCCTCTCGGCCGCCGGTCGCCGGCCAGCATCTGCGCGATCCCGGCCATAATGCCGATGACGACGCCGATCTGCCAAGCGCGATCGTAGGAGCCGAGCGTGTCGTAGATCAGCCCGCCACCCCAGGCGCCGAGGAACGAGCCGACCTGATGGCTGAAGAAGGCGATGCCAGTCAAGGTCGCCATGAACCGCAGGCCGAACATCTGCGCCACCAGCCCGTTCACCAGCGGCGCGACGCCGAGCCACAGCAGCCCCATGATGGCGGCGAAGACCAGGGTCGAGGCCGGGGTTGCCGGCAGCATGAAATAGGCGGCCAGCGTCAGCGAGCGCAGCACGTAGACCAAGCCAAGCAGCACGTGCTTCGGATAGCGGCCGCCGAGCCAGCCGAGAACGTAGCATCCGAGGACATTGAACCCGCCGATGGTGGCCAGCGCCTTGGCGCTCAACATCGGGTCCATGCCGCAGATCGCGAGATAGGTCGGCAGGTGCGTGGTGAGAAACACCAGCTGCAGCCCGCACACGAAGAACGCGAGCGCCATGGTGACGTAGCCGCGGTGACGGGACGCCGCCTGCAGCACCCCGCGCATGGTCATGTTCGAATCGTCGGCGTCACCGGCCCCGCGCTGCGCCGCACCGCGCGGCACCTTATCGGCCTGGCCGGCGAAGAACGCGGCCGGCAGCATCGCCGCGGTGAGCGCGAGGAAGCCGACCAGCGCCACCTGCCAGCCATTGCTGACGATCAGGTTCTGCGCCAGCGGAGCGGCGAAGAAGGTGCCGAGTGAGCCGGCGGCGGAGATGATGCCGAGCACCATGCTCCGCGAGGTGGCCGAGACGGCACGGGCACTGGCCGTCATGGCGAGATTGGAGGCCGTACACGACAGGGCGAATCCGATCAGGACGCCGGCGCCGAGGATGAGGCTCACGGGCCCGGTCGCGTAGATGGTCGCCAGGATGCCCAGCGCGTAGAGCACGGCACCCGCAATCGTCACCGGACGGCAGCCGAAGCGGTCGGCATACGCGCCGACCAGCGGCTGGGTCAGCCCCCAGGCGATGTTCTGGATAGCCAGCGCAAAGGTGTAATCGGACACGGTGATGCCGAGGTCGTGCGTGATCGGCGTCATGAACAGGCCGAGGCTCTGCCGCATGCCCATGCTGATGCTCAGCATGATCGACGCCCCGACGAGCACCGAAATCGACTGCGCCCGGGTGGGGCCGGCACTCGCCGCCGCAACTGTGGTCACGCATCCTCCCTAAACCGCTACTGGGCGCAACTATAGCGGGCCGGCTCTTCCGGCGCGCCCTGCGAATTCCGCAGTGCCGCTATGCCGGTGCCCCGGTTACCCGCGCAGACGGGGCGATTTGCCCCTCCTCTTGCCGACCGATACTCTGGTTGCGATATCCGGCAAGACGCTGATGTGGAGGAACCGCATGTTCAGTTTGGCACGGCGGCTGGCACCGCTTGTTCTGGTTGTGATGCTCGGCGCCATGCCGCACGAGGGCGCAGCACAGCAGCCCCAGAAATGGGTGGCGAGCTGGGCCGGCTCCGTCCAGGGCCCCTATCCGATCGGCAATGCGAGTGCCCAGCCCGAGCTGCGGTTCGCGTTCCCCGTGCCCGGGACCGGCGCCAAGGACCAAACCTTCCGGCTGATCGTGCGGCCCGACATCTGGGGACATCAGACCCGTCTGCGGCTGTCTAACGTGTTCGGCACCAAGCCAGTTACATTCGACGGCGTGTTCGTGGGCGAGCAGCTGAGCGGAGCGGCGGTCATGAAGGGCACCAACCGCCCCGTGACGTTCGCCGGCAAGCCCACGGTGACGATCCTCCCGGGCGAGTGGGCGTGGAGCGATGCCGTGGCATTGGATTTCGTGCGCAACGGCACTGCCGAGGGCCGCAAGCTCGCGGTCAGCTTCCACGTGGTCGGCGACAGCGGCCCGATGACGTGGCACGCGAAATCCCTGACCACGTCGTATGTCACGCCGCCGGGGGCCGGCAGCAAGGGCCAGATCGAGGACGAGTCCGCGTTTCCGTTCAGCACCGTGTCCTGGTACTTCCTCGACGCGGTCGACATGATGGCGCCGGCCGACACACGCGTCGTCGTCGCGTTCGGCGATTCGATCACCGACGGGACGGCATCGACCATCAACGGCGACGACCGCTGGCCCGACGTGCTGTCGCGCCGTCTCCATGCGAGATACGGAAGCCGGTTCTCGGTGGTCAACGCCGGCATCGGCGGCAATCAGATCGCCGGGCCGGCCGAATATTCGCCGCACAACGCATACGCCGGCGGGCCGTCGGCGGGAGCCCGCCTGGAGCGCGACGTGCTGGGACTGTCCGGCGTGTCGTATGTGATCTGGCTGGAGGGTATCAACGATTTCAGCCGCAACGGCAACGCCAGCCTCGAGACCGTTCAGACGCGGATGACCGAGATCGTCGGCCGGCTGCGGGCGAAGCTGCCCGGCGTGCACGTCATCGGCGCCACCGTGACGACGGCGCTGGGCAGCTCCAGCTCCGCGCATGGCTTTGCCGAGCAGGATGCGAAGCGCAAGGCGCTCAACCAATTCATCCGCAGCTCGGGCGTGTTCGACGGGGTGGCCGATTTCGACCGGGTGACCGTCGATCCGGAGACCGGAGGCCTGCGCGCCGAGTTCGTCCCGGAGAGCTCGACCGGCGGCCACGGCGACAAGCTGCACCCAAACCGCGCCGGCTATCTGGCCATGGGCCAGGCGATCGACCTCGACCTGTTCATGCCGAAAGCCGCGGCGCCAAGATCCGTCAGCCGATAGGCGCGCCGGAGGACTCTCAGTCAGCAGCGATCATCGAGAGCGCCGCCCCGCGGTCGTTGGACGACAGCTTGAGAAACAACGTGCGGGCTTTTTTCACGTCCCGTTCGGCGCCGCTCTCGGCGGCCGTCTTCAGCGCCGCCGTGCAGGGGTGATCCGCCCCGCAGATGAAGGCCAGCGCCTTGGCCAGCTTGGCCATCGCCGCCTGGTCGAATTTGAGGTCGCTCATCGACACGCCGCCTTTGGTTGAAGCTTGCGGGAATTCGTCGTGGGTCCCCGCGTTCGCGGGGCCGACAGTCGCGCAAAATGATTTAGCCCCGGCCGAAACGGCCAGGGCTAAATCATGCTGAGTTGGTTGCGGGGACAGGATTTGAACCTGTGACCTTCAGGTTATGAGCCTGACGAGCTACCGGGCTGCTCCACCCCGCGATAATTCTGTCCCGCGAGAAATGTCCGCTCCGTGATCGCAGTCACGAGCGGACGCGGTCGTTCTTCGTTCGTCAACGGACATGATCGAAGAGGGTATGGGCGGGAGACATCCGCTTGGAAGACCTGGCGACGACCTACTCTCCCGTGCCTTAGGACACAGTACCATGGGCGCTGAGGGATTTCACGGCCGAGTTCGGAATGGGATCGGGTGTTGGGCCCCTCGCTAAAATCACCAGGTCGTCCAAACGGACGTCTTTCGGGTTTTTGCGTATCTGATCGGAGAATTCGCGGCCTCTTGGGATCTCACCGCCCGTTTTTTTCAGGAGAGTGAGAGCAAGAGAATTGGCACTGCGCGCGGAGGTAGAGTCGAGATCAAGCCGATCGAGCTATTAGGACCAGTCAGCTCAACGCATTGCTGCGCTTTCACACCTGGCCTATCAACGTGGTGGTCT
>DASWFO010000293.1:0-1723 GCA_036394195.1 Alphaproteobacteria bacterium
GATCGGCTCGCGGCTGTCGATCGCCGTCACGGCGGCGCGCAGCGACTGCCAGGTCTCGTGTCCGCGATGGAACAGCCGGCATTGCTCGATCACGGCCTCGATATGGGGGTGCTCGTCGAGCATGTCGGGCGGCAATTGCCACATCTTCTCGAACACCGGATTGTACAGCCGGACCCGCCCGTCGCTGCCGAACAGCGCGACGGCCTCGGTGAGATTGTCGATCGTTTCGCCCTGGACGCGGATCAGCGCGTCGTTCCGGCGTTCAAGGTTGAGGCGTTCGGTGACGTCATCGAACAGGTAGGTGACACCGCCATCCGGATTGGGCGTGGTCACGACGCGCAGCGTGCGCTGGTCCGGCAGGTGCCATTCGTAGGTGGCCGGTTCGCGGGCGCGGTACGCGCGGTGAAGCTGGGCCTTCCACGCCCGGAAATCCTGTTGCTCGGGCAGCCGCCGCGCCGCCCGCAGGCGGTCGATCACGGCGGAATCGGCCGGATGCCGGTCGAGAAATCCGGCATCGATTTCCCACAATGTCCGATAGGCGGAATTGTAGAAGGCCAAATTGTGATTGGCACCGAAGATGGCGACCGCGGTCGATAGCTGGTCGAGCGTGCGGCGGTGGGCGTCGACCGTGGAGGCGAAATCGGACCGTAGCGCTTCGAGTTCGGTCACGTCTCGACATATTCCGGCACTGCCGCGCGTGGTCGGCGTCTCGATGACGTCGAAGACTCGACGCGCGCCGGAGACATTGGTGACGGTGCGGTCCGAATAGACGCCGCCGCGGCTGCGCTGGCGCTCCATTTCCGCGCGCGCGCTCAAGTCAAGGAGCTCGCATCCGTTCGCCACCGCGCTCGTAGCGTCAGCCGCCCCGACGGCGCGGGCAAAGGCCGGGTTCACGAAGGTAAGTCGCCCGCCAGGATCCCGCGTCCACACCGGAGACGGAAGCGCTTCCAGAAGGGCGCGCTGCACATCCGCATCGGCCTGTTGCTTCTGCAAACGCTGGGTCAACTCGGCGATTTCTCTCCTGAGGCCGCTCACGTCATGGAGTCGCAGCGTGGCGCTGCCACCGATCGCGCGGCCCTCCGCTGACACATAGCGTCCCGCCGCCGTGGTCAGCGAGATCGAGAAGGCCTCACCCCGCGTGAGCAGCCGGTCGACCACGGAGTCCAGACGGGACGCCTGCTCGGGTCGTAACCAGGTCGCAAAGCTCATGAGGCGTTCCGGGGCGATCTCCGGTGCGATGGTCGCGGGATTGCCGATGATCTCCGGCGCGGCGCTACGGCTCCAGGCAACGATCACCTGGGGTTCGGCGAGCAGGAGGCCGTAGAGCCGGTCGATTTCGCCATCGCGTGTCGCCACCTCGGCGCGCGCGCGATGGCGTTCGACCCTCAGCCGTTCGCGGGTACGGACCAGCAAGACGGCCGTCACGACCGCAAAAATCAGCGCGCCGAAAAAGAGCGTTAGATCGGCAAGCTGTTGCGCATCGAGACCGCGTATCGCCGCCACAAAGGAAACGCCGTCCATGAGGAGATCGCCGCTCTGTGCCTGAGCCGGGACGGCAAGAATAGGCAGGGCGGCGAGCACAGCCATCGCCAATGCAGAACGTTTCTGCTGGTCGAACAAATAAACGATCCCGGCTGTCCGGATCAGGTCCGGCATGCGCTGCCCCTGCCTCAAGCCCGCTCGCGGCAGGCTACACCTCGAATCCCCCAACTTGCCGTCGCCC
>DASWFO010000294.1:0-2633 GCA_036394195.1 Alphaproteobacteria bacterium
GCCGCTGCCTGAAACCGTGTGAGTGACCGTCACCCCGCGCTCACACAGATGTCATCGTGATCCCTTAGCGCGGTACGGCGGCCATCGACCGCGAGCCGCTATCATCGCCGCGATTTTCGCGACCTGGGTCTGGCGCGCGACCGATCGGGTCCTATACGCAGCCCGTCGATGAACACGTCGACCAGGCGCAGAACGCTGGCCTGCCAGCCCGGCCGATCTTGCATGTGATACATGCCCCAAAGGGCCCGCAGGAGGTCTTCCAGGCTGACGTCGCTTCGGATTTCACGTGCCGCAATAGCCCGGTCCAGCAGCCCGCCGACCGCCCGCGTCAGCTGATCGGACGAATGTGAGTAGAGTTCCGAGTTTTTGTCGGCGGCCAGAGCGAGCGCCGCCGACATGCCCTTTTTGGTGGCAACGAACTTCACGGTCGAGCGCATCCAGTGACGGAGTGCATCGATAGGCTGTGCCTCTTTTTTCAACTGTTCGGCCAGATCGGTCAGTTCCTGCACCTCCCGCCGGTACACCGCTTCGAACAAGGCCTCGCGCGTCGGGAAATGCCGGTAGAGCGTGCCGATGCCGACACCAGCCGCGCGCGCGACGGCTTCGAGGCTGGCCTCGGCACCGCCGGCACTGAACACCGCTTTCGCGGCCTCGAGGACACGGTCGCGATTGCGCACCGCGTCAGCGCGCGGCTTTCGCATCCTCTGCTCCGACTGCCTCATCGCAACCGTCCCATCTCAAAAGGCCTTGAAAAGCGGAGGCACCCTCCGTATATCGGTCCGGGACACGCTGACACAACACCCGCGTCATGCAAACGGCGACGAGCCTGAGCGGCCGTCGTCACGCTGGCCTTCATTCGGATCTTCGGCTGCCTACGCCCTGGGCACTCTGACGTCTTGACGACTCCACGGAAGCGACAAGGATAAGAGCCCATCCGTCGGCGGTCTCGCTTCACCATCGCTGCTTCGGAGCACCGCATGAGCACCTCAATAACCCTGACTGTAAACGGCGTGAAGAGAACGGTCGAACTCGATGACCCCCGAGTGACGCTCCTGGATCTTCTTCGCGAACGCCTCGATCTGACCGGAACGAAGAAGGGCTGCGACCGGGGTCAGTGCGGCGCCTGCACGGTCATCGTCCAGGGACGACGGATCAACTCGTGCCTTGCGCTGGCGATCAGCCACGACGGCGCCGAAATCCTGACGATCGAAGGCGTGGCCCGCGGTGATCGCCTTCATCCGGTGCAGGAGGCTTTTCTGGCCCACGACGGCCTGCAGTGCGGGTTCTGTACCCCCGGCCAGATCATGAGCGCGATCGGGTTGATCCAGGAGGCGCAGGCCGGCGGCGATCCGGAGCGCGTGCGTGAAGCGATGAGCGGAAATCTCTGCCGGTGCGGCGCTTACCAAGGGATCACCGAGGCGGTGCTGGAGGCCCAAAAGGCTCTGGGGGCCGCGAACCGGCGGGAGGTCGCATGAAGACGTTCGACTATGTGAGGCCGGCCACGGTCCGCGAGGCCGTTGCGGCCGCGTCGCAACCGGGTGCCGCCTATCTGGCCGCCGGCACCAATCTTCTGGACCTGATGAAGGGCGATGTGACCCGCCCGAGCCGGCTTGTGGACATCAGCCAGCTTCCCGGCCTCGACCGCATCGAGCACCTGTCCGACGGCGGCGTGCGGATCGGAGCGCTGGTCCGAAACGCGGACCTCGCTCACGACCCGAATTTCGCCCGGCGCTTTCCGGCGGTCGCCGAGGCGCTGCTGTCCGGGGCGTCGGCGCAGCTTCGCAACGCCGCCACGGTCGGCGGCAATCTCCTGCAGCGGACGCGCTGCGCTTATTTCTACGACGTCGCCAGCGCCTGCAATAAGCGCGAGCCCGGGTCGGGCTGCGACGCCCGCGGCGGCGACAACCGGCTTCACGCCGTCATGGGGTGGAGCCAGAGCTGCATCGCGACGCACCCGTCCGATTTCTGCGTGCCCATGGTCGCCCTCGACGCGGCTGTCGAGGTCGAAGGTCGAACAGGACGACGGGAGATCCCGCTCGAAGCGTTTCACCACCTGCCGGGAGACTCGCCGGAGCGCGAAAGCGTGCTGGAGCCCGGCGAGATGATCGTCGCGGTGCGCCTGCCGGCCGAGGCGGGCGCTTTCGCGCGTCATGCCCGTTACCTGAAGGTCCGCGAACGCATCTCCTATGCCTTCGCGGTCGTATCGGCCGCCGCCGCTCTGCGCATCGAGAACGATAAGATTGCGGACGCGCGCCTGGCGCTCGGCGGCGTCGCGATGAAGCCCTGGCGGGCCCGTGACGCGGAACTGATCCTGGCGGGCACGCGGGCCGATCCCTCGCTGTTCGATCGCGCGGCCGAGGCGGCGCTGGCGGAAGCGAAGCCCTCCGGCGACAACGGCTTCAAGATCGAGCTCGCGCGACGGATCGTGATGCGGGCGCTCGCCCTCGCGATGGCCGGCACGCCCGAACGCGTGTCCGCCCTTCCAGCCTCCCCCTTCGCCGCCATTTCCGGAGACGTCATCCATGCCTGACATCGCACTGACGCAGGCGCCGGCTCATGTTCGGCACGGCTCGAACATCGGTCAGCCCCTCACCCGCCGTGATGGGATTCTCAAGGTCACGGGTGCGGCCCGG
>DASWFO010000295.1:0-25717 GCA_036394195.1 Alphaproteobacteria bacterium
CCCGAGCCCGGGCCGCCACCGCCATGCGGGGTCGAGAACGTCTTGTGCAAGTTGATGTGCATGGCATCGATGCCGAGATCGCCCGGCCGCACCCGGCCGGCGATGGCATTGAAATTGGCGCCGTCGCAGTAGAAGAAGGCACCGACGTCGTGCACGGCGCGCGCGATCTCGACGATGTCGGTCTCGAACAGCCCGCAGGTGTTCGGATTGGTCAGCATAATCGCGGCGACATCGGGACCGAGCTTCGCCTTGAACGCGGCCAGATCGACCCGCCCGCGCGCGTCGGCGGGGATCGCCTCGACCTCAAAGCCGCAGGCGGCGGCCGTGGCCGGATTGGTCCCGTGCGCCGACTCAGGCACCAGGACCCGTTTGCGCTTCTCGCCGCGCGCCTCGAGCGCGGCGCGGATCGCGACCATGCCGCAGAATTCGCCGTGCGCCCCCGCTCCCGGCGACAGCGCCACGGCAGGCATGCCGGTGAGCGTCTTCAGCCAGTGCGCCAGGCGATCCATCAGCTCGAGGGCGCCCTGCACCGTCTGTTGCGGCTGCAGCGGATGAAGATCGGCAAAGCCCGGCAGGCGCGCCAGCTTCTCGTTGAGCCGCGGGTTGTGCTTCATGGTGCACGAGCCCAGCGGGTACATGCCACTGTCGATCGCGTAATTCTTCTGCGAGAGGCGGGTGAAATGGCGGATCACCTGCGGCTCCGACAGGCCGGGCAGGCCGATCGGGCGGCGGCGCTTCACCCCATTCAGCCGCTCCGCGACCTTGGGCAAATCGGGAAGATCGACGCCCGACCGGCCCGGAACGCCCTGCTCGAAGATCAGCTGCTCTTCCAGCTGCAGGCCGCGATGCCCCGACACGGTCTCGATTTCGGCCGGCGCCGCGCCCGCGGCGGCGCGCGAGACCCTTCCTTGCGACTGGTCCATCACAGCACCTCCCGAAGGGCCTGGGCAAAGCGGTCCATGTCGGCCTCGCTGTTGGTCTCGGTTGCCGCGACCAGCAGCAGGTCGGCGACGTCCGGCCGGTCCGGCCACAGCCGGCTGCCCGGCACGCCGGCGAGCACGCCGCGCTCGACCAGCTTGTCGACGACCGAGGTGGCGGGCTTTGGCAGGCGCAAGGTGAACTCGTTGAAGAAGGAGTCGTTCAATACCGACACGCCCTTCACCGCCGCGAGCTTCCCGGCGAGCTGAACCGCGCGGGCGTGGTTCAGCGCCGCCAGCTTGGTGAAGCCGTCTTCACCGAGGAGCGACAGATGGATACAGAACGCCAGCGCGCAGAGCCCGGAGTTGGTGCAGATGTTGGACGTCGCCTTCTCGCGGCGGATGTGCTGCTCGCGGGTCGACAAGGTCAGCACCCAGCCGCGGCGGCCGTCGGCATCGATCGTCTCCCCGGCGAGCCGGCCAGGCATCTGGCGGACGAACTTGTCGCGGGTCGCGAACAGGCCGACATACGGCCCGCCGAAATTGAGGCTGTTGCCGAGCGACTGTCCCTCGGCGGCGACGATATCCGCCCCCATGTCGCCCGGCGGCGTCAACACCCCCAGCGACACGATCTCGGTGACGACGACGACCAGCAGCGCGCCGGCCTTCTGCGCCGCGGCGGCCAGCGCCGAGAAATCCCGGATGTGGCCGAACACCGACGGGTTCTGCACCACCACGCACGCGGTCTCGGCGTCGATCTTGGCGGCGAGGTCCTCGGTGCCCAGCGCATCCGGCCCGGCGCAGGCGGCGTCGAAGCCGCACCAGCGCGCGTAGTTCTCGATGACCTCGCAATAATGCGGATGCAGCCCGCCGGCGAGGATCGCCTTTTTGCGCCGTGTGATCCGGTTCGCCATCATCACCGCCTCGGCGGCGGCGGTGGCGCCGTCATACATCGAGGCGTTGGCCACATCCATGCCCGAGATCAAGGCGACCTGGGTCTGAAACTCGAACAGCATCTGCAACGTGCCCTGCGCCACCTCCGGCTGATAGGGCGTATACGAGGTGAGGAACTCGCCGCGCTGGATCAGATGATCGACGCTCGCCGGCACGTGATGGCGATAGGCGCCGGCGCCGATGAACGAGGCCATCGAGCCGGCGCTGCGGTTCCTGGCCGCGAGTGCTGCCAAGTCACGCTCGACGTCCATCTCCGTCATGTGGAGCGGCAGGTCGACCGGGCCCTTGAAGCGCGCCGATTCCGGGACGTCGCGATAGAGCGTGTCGACGGACGGCGCGCCAATCGCCGCGAGCATGGCCCGGCGGTCGGCCTCGGTGTGCGGCAGATAACGCATCAGCCGAGCCCCTCCACGTATGCCTTGTAGGCGGCCTCGTCCATCAGTCCCTTGAGCTCGGCCATATCGGCGGGCTTGAGCTTCAGGAACCAGCCATCGCCGGCCGGCGAGGCGTTGACCAGCGCCGGGTTGTCGGTCAGCGCGGCGTTGGCCGCGACGACCTCACCCGAGAGCGGCGCGTAGACTTCGCTCGCCGCCTTCACCGATTCGACGACGGCGGCCTCGTCGCCCTTTTTCAGCGTCTTGCCGGCAGCCGGAAGCTCGACATAGACGATGTCGCCGAGCTGCTGCTGCGCATAATCGGTGATGCCGACGACCGCGACGTCGCCCTCGATCCGGATCCACTCATGTTCCTTGGTGAAGCGTGTCTCTGCCATGCTCCCTCTCATCAGCCCGTGCCGGGGACGTCCCTGCCTGGGGCCTTGTGATAACGATGCGGGACAAACGGTAATTTCACGATTTTGGCCGGACGGTTCTGGCCGCGAACGACCAGGCCGACGGGCGTGCCCTCGGCGGTGGAGCCCGCGGCGACGTAGCCCATGGCGACCGGCCCGCCGACGCTCGGTCCGTAGCCGCCGCTGGTGATGACGCCGAGCGTGGCGCCGCCGGCGTCGACGATGGCCGTCTGCTCGCGTGCCGGGGCCGCACCATCGGGCCGAATGCCGACGCGGCGGCGCTGCGTGCCTTCGGCGAGCTGGCGCCGGACGACCGCATCACCGGGAAAGCCGCCGGCCTCGCGGCGACGTTTGCCGATGACCCAGGCGAGGCCTGCCTCGACCGGCGTGGTCGAGCGATCGATGTCGTGACCGTACAGGCAAAGCCCGGCCTCGAGACGCAGGCTGTCGCGGGCGCCGAGGCCGATCGGCTTCACCTCCGGCTGCGACAGCAGCAGGCGCGCCAGCTTCTCGGCCGCCTCCGCCGCGACCGAGAGCTCGAAGCCGTCCTCGCCGGTATAGCCGGACCGGGTCAGCCAGCACGGAATGCCGCCGATCGAGGCGCGCCCGAAGGTCATGAAGTTCATGGCCACGGCGTCGGGCGCCAGGCGCGCCATCACCGCGCCGGCTCGCGGCCCCTGCAGCGCCAGGAGCGCGCGATCGGTGAGCTCGCGGATTTCGATGGTACGGCCGATGTGCCGGCGCAGATGGGCCACGTCCTCGGCCTTGCACGCAGCGTTGACGACCAGGAACAGATGGTCTGGGTCGCCGGCGTTGCTGACCATCAGATCGTCGAGGATGCCGCCGGTCTCGTCGGTGAACAGCGTGTAGCGGGTGTGGCCCGCGGCGAGCCCCGTGATGTCGCCGGGGACCAGCGTCTCGAGGGCAGCGGCGGCATCGGGTCCGGTCAGGGTGACCTGGCCCATGTGCGAGACGTCGAACAATCCCGCGGCGGCGCGGCAATGAAGATGCTCGGCGATGATTCCCGCCGGATATTGGACCGGCATGTCGTAGCCGGCGAACGGCACCAGCCTGGCGCCGAGCTCGCGATGCAGCGCGTGCAGCGGCGTGTGCAGGAGTTGGGCGGAATGCGGCTCGGCCACCGGCAGATCCTCCAGGACGGATTGACGCCGGCCCTCGCACCCGCACTCCGGGTGTCGCGACCGGCGCCCCCTCTGTCCTTGGACCTGAAAGATTCGCCGCGTGAAGCGGCTTACATCTTCGGTGAGGCCGGCACCTCGTCAGAGATGCTAAAGCCTGCTTTCCAGAGCTCGACTACCGTGCGCGGTCCTTTTGCCTGAGAGTTTCCGGGGCGGTTGCTCCTTCGGCGCCACCGCGACTCCCGAACCAGGGACTCGCGGCGGTCTCTCCCGCGTATGGCAGCGCCACCATGAGCCGGCGGTTTGAGGTTGTCAATCGGCGCTCAAAGCGCGGTCACAGTTTGGCCGCAAGCCGCGGATAAAATTCGAATACCGCTTGTGGCAAAACGGTGACGAATCTCCCTGAAGTGGCAACTCAAGAACGACGGGGATCGCGGCACTGGTATCACGCTGGGCAGCCGCCTGAGGCCTGTTGCGGCCTAAGCCAGAGTGAACAAAATTGGCCATGCTCAGTTATTTCGAAGATGACACCGGGCAGTAATTTGACTGATGAAGCTGGGCTTCCGCCGCCCTGAATGCGAACCCAGCCCGAGGCCTTGTCAACATGAACGGGCAGGTATTTGTCGCGGTTGAGCCTCACGGAAACCCCTCGCACGAACGGAACGTCCGAGACAACGAAGAGATCGCCCAAACTGGCTTCCGGAGGTGATAGCGATGTCTCCAGCCACCGGGTGTACGAACACATACCCCAGACCGAGATGACCCTGCCGGCATCATCAATTTCCAGGTTCAAATCATCCACCAGGACTGACGTCAGGCTTCCAGCCGGTGCGGGCTCGGTATCGAATGAATATTCCTCAGGTCGATACACGAGAATGCTATTCGGTGTCCGACTTGTGGAGCGATCTATTCGAAAGTGCATGTTACGGCCCTGGTTGGGGGAGCGACCGTTGCGTGCGATTGCGCCCCCACCTCACCCCACCCCTCTCCGCCCCCGGGGGCGGAGAGGGAGCAAGAGGGAAGCTACTGCTCCTTGGCGCTCTCGTTACCGTTCTGGCTCTGGCTCCGATTCCACGCCAGCTCGTCTGGGGTCAGCTGGAAACCGACCAGGATGCGGTAGGTATCGGCCTTGCTCGGATCGGGCAGCGGCAGCCGGGGCGAGATCTCTTCAACCTTGCCCAGCTGGGTGCGATTGTCGCTGAACTCGAACCGGATCTTGAAGGGCTCTTTGACCAGAATGTTCTGCTGCGGATCGACGATGGCGACGAAGTACTGGAAATCCGCCAGCCGCGTGCGATCGGCGGGACCACGCGCCGCCAGCACCGCAATCTGCAGATCGATGTCGACGATGTTTTTGTTGTACTTGCATTGCACCAGGACGTCCTGGATCTGGCCCTCGACCATAACGTCAGTCAGGTCGCGCCCGGGCCCGTCGCGAAACCGCGTCACCTTGGCCGCGTCGCTGGGGATGAGGCCGCCGGGACAGGCGGGCTGCGGCTGGCCGCGGTTGCAGCCGGCCAGAGCCGTCGCAAGAGCCAGGGCGCAGAGCGCGCCGAGGCGGAGCTTTCCCACCCTCACGGAAGATGCTTGTGCGAGCCGTCGCAGAAGGGCGTGGCCTTGGTCGCCTTGCAGCCGCAGAACCACAGCTTCTGCGCCGCCGACGCCTTGTACTCCACGGGCTGGAGGCCCGTCCCGGCATGCGAGCCGTCACAGAACGGCTGTTTGTTGCTGCGCCCGCAAGCGCACCAGAAATAGGTTTTCCCCGGCTCCACATCGATCCCATAGGGGGATTTCTGGGCGACCACCGGTTGGGCGGGTATGTTTTCGCTCATAATTGCTCGCACTTTTGGCGGGGGATTAAGACTTCGCAGGGCTTCCGTCTGCCATCCGTGGGGAGTAGTTTGGCCCCTTGGATTCGCCCCCGGACTTTAGAGAACCCCTGATGATTCCACAAGATTCCGCGCATGCCACCGCCGACACGATGGACCGGGAGGAGCGCGGCCGGGACGGCGGCCGCCGCACGGCGCTGGCCGTCGTGCTGGCGGGGCCGCGCGGCTTTTGCGCCGGCGTCGACCGAGCGATCCTGATCGTCGAGCAGGCGCTGGCGCGGTTCGGCAAGCCGGTCTATGTGCGGCACGAGATCGTCCACAACCGCATCGTGGTCGAGCGGCTGGAGGCCAAAGGCGCCATTTTCGTCGAGGAGCTCGACGAGATTCCCGACGACGCGACGGTGATCTTCTCCGCGCACGGGGTCCCGAAGGCGGTGCCCGCCGAGGCGGCGCGCCGCAAGCTGTTCTACCTGGACGCCACCTGCCCGCTGGTGAGCAAGGTGCATGCCGAAGCCGGCAATCACTTCGACGCCGGCCGCCAGATCGTCCTGATCGGCCATGCCGGCCACCCCGAGGTCGTGGGCACGATGGGTCAGCTGCCGGACGGGGCCGTCCTCCTGGTCGAGAACGTGGACCAGGTGGCGCGGACCCAGCCCGACGATCCCGACAACCTGGCGTACATCACCCAGACGACGCTGTCGGTGGACGACACCGTCAGCATCGTCGCGGCGTTGCGGCGGCGCTTCCCGAACATCGTCGGGCCGCGCAAGGAAGACATCTGCTACGCGACGACCAACCGCCAGGCCGCGGTGAAAGCGATCGCGCCGCAGGTCGATGCCATCCTCGTCGTCGGCGCGCCGAACTCGTCCAACTCGATGCGGCTGGTCGAAGTGGCGAAACAAGCGGGGTGCGCCAGGGCCAAGCTGGTGCTGCGCTCTTCCGAGATCGACTGGGCCTTCTTCGACGGCGTGCAGCGCCTCGGCCTCACCGCCGGCGCCTCCGCACCCGAGGAGCTGGTGCAGGAGATCATCGACAGCTGCCGCGAGCGGTACGACGTTTCGGTCGAGGAGGTCATTGTCACCGAGGAGCACATCCGGTTCAATCTGCCGCGCGCGGTCACGGATTAGGGCGGCAGCCGAGCGATGGAATCGTTTTCCCCGATCGTCATTCCCGCGCAAGCGGGAATCCAGAACTCTAACCACAGAGACACAGAGACACAGAGACAGGAAGAATCTCGTCTGCTCTCTGTGCCTCTGCGTCTCTGTGGTGAACATCTCTGGATGCCCGCTTTCGCGGGCATGACGAAAGGGAGAGTGGCGCGGCCGGTTCGGATTCGGCTGTAAGGGGCTGAGGCGAACGCGGCATGGCTGTCTACACCGAGGTTTCGGACAACGAGATCGAGAAATTCGTTGCCGCGTACGACATCGGCCGCGTCGTCGCGTGCAAGGGAATCGCCGAGGGGGTCGAGAACTCCAACTTCCTTCTGCAGACCGATCGCGGCCTCTACATCCTGACGCTCTACGAGAAGCGGGTGGCCAAGAACGACCTGCCGTTCTTTCTCGGCCTCATGGACCATCTCGCCGCCAAGGGTCTCGCCTGCCCAACACCGCTCCGCGGGCGCGACGGCAAGGCGCTCCGCGAGCTCGCGAAGCGGCCGGCGGCGATCATCAGCTTCCTGCGCGGCATGTGGCCCAAGCGGATCGTGACCGCGCATTGCACCCAGGTCGGCGACGCGCTCGCCCACCTGCACCTGGCCGGCGCCGATTTCCCGATGCGGCGGTCGAACGCGCTGGGCCTCGCCGGCTGGTGCGGCCTCTTCGACTTGTGCCGCGCCCGCGCCGATGAAGTCCAGCCGGGCTTGGCGGAAGAGCTGGCGCGCGAGCTGGACCAGCTGGGCACCGGCTGGCCGTCCGGCCTTCCCGAAGGTGTCATCCATGCCGACCTGTTCCCCGACAACGTGTTCTTCCTCGACGACAAGCTGTCGGGGATGATCGACTTCTATTTCGCCTGCAACGACGCCTTTGCGTACGACCTCGGGATCTGCCTCAACGCGTGGTGCTTCGAGAGGGACGGCAGCCTGAACGCGACCAAGGCGCGGGCGCTGATCCGCGGCTACAGCGCGACCCGGCCGGCGACGCCGGCCGAGATCGAGGCCCTGCCGATCCTCGCCCGCGGCAGCGCGTTGCGTTTTCTGCTGACCCGGCTTTACGATTGGCTGAACCATCCGCAAGGCGCGTTCGTGCAGCCGAAGGACCCGCTCGAGTACTTGAAGAAGTTGCGCTTCCACCGCTCCGTGAAGAGTGCCGCGGCCTATGGACTGTAGGATAGTACGGCATGCTGTGGCCGCGGCGCTGCTGCTCGCCGCTGCCTCGAACGCCCACGCCCAGGCGAGCGACCCGACCGCCGACGATGCGACGGTGCTCCACCTGAGCGAGAGCGCGCAGCGCCTGGTGCGGCAGGATCGCCTGTCCCTCGAGCTTCGCGCCGAAGCAACCGGGACCGACCCGGCGCGGGTCCAGAGCACCATCAACCGCCGCATGGCCGCCGCCCTCGACCAGGCGCATGCCGTGTCCGGCGTCGAGGCCGAGACGCGCGGCTACTGGGTCCGCCAGGAGCGGCCGGCCGACCGGCAGACGGGCGGCAACGGTCCGACGCGCTGGCATGGCGTGCAGTCGCTGAGCTTGCACGGCAGCGATACCGCGGCGCTGCTCAAGCTCGCGGGCGAGCTGCAGCAGTCCGGCTTCGTGATGTCGAATCTCGCCTACGACGTCGCCCCGCAGACCGCGCGCAGCCTCGAAGACGAGCTGACCAGCCTGGCGCTGCAGCGGCTGCGCGACCGGGTGCAGCGGATCGCCACCGACATGGGACTGGAGCTGCGCAATTTCCGCAACCTCCAGATCGGCAACGTCACCGGCGCCGGCACGCCCATCCGGCCGCTGCAGATGATGCGCGCCGCGGCGGCCGCACCGGCCCCGCCGCCGGCCGCCGAGCCCGGCGAGACCACCCTCGAAGTCGCGGTCAGCGCGGAGGTGGTCCTGCTTCCGCGCGGCACGCCGCCGTGAACGGCGCCGATCCCGTCAGACAAGACGACGCCACATCCGACGACGATCGGGGCGGCGTCGACGCATTCACCGACGGGGCGTGCAGCGGCAACCCCGGGCCGGGCGGCTGGGGCGTGATCCTGCGCTGGCGCGGGCAGGAGAAGGAGCTGTCGGGTGCGGAGCCCGAGACGACCAACAACCGCATGGAGCTGATGGCGGCGATCAATGCGCTGGAAGCGCTGAAGCGGCCGGCGCGGGTGCGCCTCTACACCGATTCCAACTACGTGAAGGACGGCATCACCAAATGGCTGCCGGACTGGAAGCGGCGCGGCTGGAAGACCGCCGACAAGAAGCCGGTGAAGAACGTCGATCTCTGGCAACGCCTCGAGGCGGCCGCCCAGCGCCACGACGTGAGCTGGCACTGGGTGCGCGGCCACGCGGGCCATCCCGAGAACGAGCGCGCCGACGCGCTGGCGCGCGAGGCGATCGCGAACGCGGTGATGTTGAGGTGATGCATCGACTCGTCGATGCGTCATTCCAAATCTTTTTCATCACGAAGACACGGAGATCACGGAGAAGAGCAGGAGACGAGCTCTCCCTACCCTCCGTGCCCTCCGTGTCTCCGTGGTTGAATTCTCTGGATGCCTTCGCGGGATGGCGAGTGGCGTGGTTTGAAATTCAGCTCTGACCCCGATTCTGCTGGCTAGGATGCGGTGGGTGGCGAAACTGGCTCACGCCGGGTGCATCGCTCCCCCACCTCACCCCGGCCCTCTCCGCCCCCGAGGGCGGAGAGGGAGTAGGAGCGCGATAAAAAAGGGCGGGACTTGCGTCCCGCCCTTTTTGAACGAAGCTTCGAGCTGTTCAGAACTGCTTCAGCATCGTCTCGGCGTTCGAGACTTCGAAGGCGCCCGGCTTCTCGACGTTCAGCTGTTTCACGACGCCGTCGTCGACCAGCATCGAATAGCGCCGCGAGCGGAGACCCATGCCGTTCGGCGTGAGGTCCAGCTCCATGCCGAGCGCCTTGGTGAAATCGGCGCTGCCGTCCGCCAGCATCATGACCTTCTCGCCGACGTTCTGGTTCTTGCCCCAGGCGTCCATGACGAACGCGTCGTTCACCGACAGGCACGCGATGGTGTTGATGCCCTTCGTTCTGAGCTGTTCGGCATTCTGGACGTAGCCGGGAAGATGCTTCGCCGAGCAGGTCGGGGTGAACGCGCCCGGCAGCGCGAACAGAGCCACCTTCTTGCCCTTGAAGAGCTCGTCCGTGGTGATGTCCTTGGGGCCGTCCTTGCTCATGAACTTGAGCTTGCCCGACGGAACCTTGTCGCCAACCTTGATCGCCATAATGCGTCCTTTCCCTGAGTTTATCCGCGTGCGAGGCTGCCCATCTATAACCCGGCAGCGAGGGGTTTTCACCCCTCAATAACTAAGGATTTGCCGGCTTGTCCGCGGCCGCCGTGGTCTTGCGGCCCTCTGCCTTGTCAAGCGCGGCGAGCACGACGTCCGTGGTGAGAATTTCCGGCAGCGGAATCCCCGACGGGGCCGCCGGCCCATAGACGACGTTGAACGGAATGCCGTAACGCCCGAAGCTCGCGAGGTATCGCGCAATCACATCGTTCGGGCGCGTCCAGTCGGCGCGCATCGGCACGACGCTGCCGTTCGCGAGCCGGGCCGCGACTTCGCCGCGCGATACCACCGCCGCCTTGTTGACCTGGCAGGTGATGCACCAGTCGGCGGTGACATCGACGAAGACGACGTGGCCCTCGCGCACCAGGCTTTCGACGTCGGCGAGCTCGAACGGCCGCCAGGCCGCCCCGGCGAGCGCGGATGTTTCCGGCGGCGGCGGCTGAGCCGCAAAGCGCTGCGGCACGACAAACGCGAGGATCGCCAGCCCCACGGCCGCGATCCACCCGACACTCCGCCAACCCGCCGCCCGATGCACGGCCCAGAGGACCGCGAGCAGCGCCAGCAGCACGAGGCCGACGGCCGCCGCGGCTTCGGGGCTGATCTGCACCGCCAGCACCGACAGCAGCCAGACCGCAGTCGCGGCGAGCGCGAAACCCAGGACAAAGCGCAGCTTCACCATCCACGAGCCCGGACGCGGCAGGCGCGCCGCCAGGCCGGGCAGCAGCGCAATCACGAGATAGGGCAGCGCCAGCCCCAGGCCGAGAGCGAGGAAGATGGTGACGATGTCGACGGCACCCCGGGCGAGCGCGAAGCCCACCGCGGTGCCGACAAACGGCGCCGAACATGGTGTGGCGAGCAAGGTCGCGAACGCGCCGCTGAGAAACGCGCCAACAGCACTCTCTTCGTGCGGCGCCTTCGCTTCGCCGCCGGCGCCGACCACCGCATCGGACACGATTCCCGGCAGGCGGAGCTCGAACCAGCCCCACAGATTGGCGGTGAACAGAGTCAGCACCACGCCCATGAAGACGAGGAATTCGGGCTGCTGGAACTGGATGCCCCAGCCAATGGTCGAGCCGGCCGCCTTCAGCGCCACGAGCGCCAGCGCCAGGATCAGGAACGCGGTGAGGATTCCCGCGGCCGCGGCCAGGAAGTTGCGGCGTATGCGCGTCCGCGCGAGGCCGGCGTGGCTCACCAGGTTGAGGAGCTTCAGCGACAGCACCGGCAGGACGCACGGCATCAGGTTGAGGACGAGGCCGCCGAGGAGAGCGGCCAGGAGGATCGCGCCGAAGCCGACCTGCATCGGCACCGGCCCCGGAAGGCCCGCCGCCAAGGTCACGCCCTTCTCCATGGCTCGGGCGCCGTCGACCAAGGTCAAGGTGACCGGCGTACCGGCGAAATTCGCAGCGGCCGCCGCCTCGGGCCGCTCGAACCGCGCCGGCAAGCGCAGGATGGCGCGCCGGCCGCCGTCCGAGAGATTCACGTCGGGCTTGCCGAAGCCGACGCCGGACGCCAGCGCCCCCTCGACGAACAGGTCGGGATGCTCGAAGGGCGTGGTCGCGGTCGCGACGACAGTGACCGCCGGATTTTCGCCGCCGCTCCAGCTCGCGCGGTCGATCGACAGCCCGGCACCGCTTCCGTCACCGGGAACCCGCGCCACGAACTGATCGATCGCATGCGCGTAGTCCGTCGGGCTCGCGGCCCCGGCCGGCAGGTCGAGCCTGAACGACGCCTGATAAGGAATGCAGATCTTCTCGCACACCAGGTAGTCGACGGCGAGGCGCAGCGCCAACGGCGCGCCCGGATGCTCGACCCGCGCGTCGATCGGCAGGACCACGTCGCCGCCATAACCGAAGGTGTCGAAGCCGAACAGCTCGAAGCGCTCGGGGGCCGGCCACCGGATCGCCGCGTCGGCGAGGTTCCGCGACCCGGCCCAATCGAGCTTCGGCGGCAGGCCGGCGTCGCCCGGCGACCGCCAGTAGATCTTCCACCCCGGCTCGAGCTTGAATTCCAGCCCGAGCCGCAAGGTTGCCGCCTCGCCGGCCGCGGCCGTGGCCGACACGAGGCGCAGCTGCGTCTGATCGGTCCGCGCCCACTCAGATGAGCCAGATGCCGATGAATCAGGCGCCGACGCGCCCGGTGCTGCGCGCGCCGGACATATCGCTGTCACGGCGAGTGCTGCGACGATGATCGCCCTGCGTAAAGCTGCTTTTTTCAACCAATAGCGCATTGATTTTCAGCAGAAATTTTGGTCAGCGGCCGGAACTATATCCACAGTCTGTGGCATATTTCCGGCACATTCTCGTGATTTCAAAGCCCGTAATTGGTAAGCTTGTTTTAACAGCTCATGTCACCTAATTGGTAATCATGACCGCCAAGTTGCGCCTGCCGAGTTTCTTCACCGGGCATTTGCTGGCCGCGATGCCGCAGATGGAAGACCCGCGCTTCGAGCGCAGCGTGATCTATCTGTGCGCGCACAACGCCGAAGGTGCCATGGGCCTGGTGGTCAACCGGCTGTTCGAAGCGATCACCTTCCCCGATCTCCTGGAGCAGCTCAACATCGAGACCGGCCCGAAGACCGAGCAGATCCGCGTGCATTTCGGCGGCCCCGTGGAATCGGGACGCGGCTTCGTGCTGCACACCGACGATTACGTGCGCGACGGCACGCTGAAGGTGCGCTCGGGATTCGCGTTGACCGCAACGGTCGACATCCTGAAAGCGATCGCGGTCGGCGAAGGGCCGCGTCGCAGCCTGCTGGCACTCGGCTACTCCGGCTGGGGCCCGGGCCAGCTCGAATCCGAGATCGCCGCCAATGGCTGGCTGGTGGTCCCGGCTGATCCGTCGATCGTGTTCGAGCATCATCTCGAGGATAAGTGGCAGCAGGCGCTGGCGGCGACCGGCGTCTCGATTGCATCGCTCTCCGGCTTCGCCGGCCGGGCATAGTACCTTCGTCCCACCCCTCGTTCCGGTTACGCGCCGTTTTTGGGCGGCTCTTTATTTGGGCGGCTCGCGTTTAGCCGCCACACCGGCCGGATATTGCGAGGGAGCGAAGCCCCCTCGGACCCCGGCCCTAAACGCTCGCCGCCGAACGCGCATCCGCGCGTTCGTGTGACTCACACACATACCTTGCCCGGTCGTTCCACTGCGTGACGCGCGGCTTTGCCGCGGGGCTGAAAATTCTCTTACACCAAGCGGCGGACGAGCTTTTCGTAGGATTCGAGGCCGCCGAGCGGGCCCATGGCGGCGAGGGTCGGGCGGCCGGAGAAGATGCGGTGCGCCACCTGGGCCACGTCCCCAGCGCCCACCGCGTTGATCTTGCGGACCATCTCCTCGACCGGAATCGGGCGGCCGTAGATCAGGAGCTGGCTGCCCAGCGCTTCCATGCGCGCGCCGGTGCTCTCGAGCGACATGAGGATGCCGGCGCGCATCTGGGTGCGCGCGCGCTGGAGCTCGTTCTCCGGCACCGGGTCACGCACCGCGGCCAGCTGCTCGAACAGAACCTCGACCAATTCGGGCGTCTCTTTCTCGCCGGTCCCGGCATAGACGCCGAACACGCCGCCATCGAGATACGGGGCGGCATAGGCGCTGACGCCGTAGGCGAGGCCGCGCTGCTCGCGGATCTCCTGGAACAGGCGCGACGACATGCCGCCGCCGAGCAACGTCGCCAGCACCATCGAAGCGTAATAATCGGGATCGGCGAACGACACGCCAGGGAACCCCAGCGCCAGGTGCACCTGCTCCAGGTCCTGGTCGTCACGATGCTCGCCGCCGACATAGCGGGCGGCCTCGTAGCTGGTGTCGCCGGCCTCCGGCAACGCGGCGAAGGCGCGGCGCGTCAACGAGACCAGCTCGTCATGATCGAGATTGCCCGCCGCCGCCACCACCATTGCCGAGGCGCCGTAATGCCGGGTGCGAAAATCGACCAGGGCTTCGCGCGGCAGCTTGTCGATGATCTCCGCCTTGCCCAGGACCGGGAAGCCGAGCGCCTGGCCGGGAAACGCCGCCTCCTGGAAGCGGTCGAAGATGACGTCGTCCGGCGTGTCTTCGGCCTGGCCGAGCTCCTGCAGGATCACCGCGCGCTCGCGGGCGAGCTCGGTCGGATCGTAGATCGAGTGCAGGAGGATGTCGGCCAGGATGTCGACCGCGAGGCGCAGATCGCCCTTCAGCACCTTGACGAAATAGGCCGTCTGCTCGCGGCTGGTCTGGGCGTTCATGCTGCCGCCGACCGCCTCGATCTCCTCGGCGATCTCGCGGGCGGAGCGCCGCTCGGTCCCCTTGAACGCCATGTGCTCGAGGAGATGCGCCACACCGTTGACGTCGGGCGCCTCCTGGCGCGTCCCCACCCCGATCCACACCCCGACCGACGCGGTTTCCACCGAGTCCATGCGGTCCGTGGCGACCCGCAATCCGTTGGGCAACGTGGTGATGCGAATGGTCATGCCGCCACCCGGTTATGTTCGAGGATGAAGTCCTGGACCCGCTGCCGATCGTTCGGGAGAACGACCACGCGCTCGGGCCGCTGCATTAGATCGGCCAGCCGCGCCGGCAGGGCCGGCCTGATACCCGTCGCCCGCTCCACCGCATCGGGGAATTTCGCCGGATGCGCCGTCGCCACGGTGACCATCGGCACGGCGAGATCGCCGCGCTGCGCCCCCGCCGCCACGAGGCCGACGGCGGTATGGGGATCGACCAGCTCGCCGGTGGCGGCATGGCAGCGCCCGATCATGGTCAGCGTCTCGTCGTCGCCGGCCCGGCAACCGGCGAACAGCCGCTTGAGCTTCGCATGCCGGGTCGGCGACAGCTTCAGCTCGCCGCGTCCGCGGAAGCGCTGCATCATCTCGGCGACCGACTTGCCGTTGCGCCCGGCGAGCTCGAACAGGAGGCGCTCGAAATTGCTGGACACCTGGATGTCCATGCTCGGCGACAGGCTGGGCGACACCGGCTCCATGGTCATGCTGCCGGTCACCAGCAGGCGGAACAGGATGTCGTTGCGGTTCGAGCCGACGACGAAGCGCTGGATCGGCAGGCCCATGCGCTGGGCGGCGTAGCCGGCGAAGATGTTCCCGAAATTGCCGGTCGGCACGGTGAAGGCGACGGCGCGGGCGGGAGCCCCCAGCGCCACAGCGGCCACGGCGTAGTACACGATCTGGGCCGCGATCCGCGCCCAGTTGATCGAGTTCACCGCCGACAGGTTGACGCGGCCGCGGAACTGCTCGTCGCCGAACATCCCCTTCACGAGGTCCTGGCAATCGTCGAACGTGCCCTCGACGGCGATGTTGTGGACGTTCGGCGAGGTCACGGTCGTCATCTGCCGGCGCTGGACCTCGGAGACGCGGCCCTGCGGGTGCAGGATGAAGATCTCGATCGCCTCGCGGTCGCGGCACGCCTCGATCGCGGCCGAGCCGGTGTCGCCGGATGTGGCGCCGACGATGGTGACGCGGGACCGCCGCCGGGCAAGCACGTGATCGAACAGACGGCCCACCACCTGCAGCGCATAGTCCTTGAAGGCCAGGGTCGGGCCGTGGAAGAGCTCGAGCAGCCAGTCGTTGGCGCCGATCTGCTTCAGCGGGGCGACCGCCGGATGATCGAAGCCCGCGTACGCGTCGCGGAGGATCGCCGCCAGGTCGGCCGCGGCAATCGTGTCGCCGACGAACGGTGTGAGGATGCGCAGCGCCGCCTCGGCATAGGGCAGGCCGGTCAGCGCCCGCCAATCGGCGGCCGAGAATTTGGGCCACGCCTCCGGCACGTAGAGGCCGCCGTCGCGGGCCAAGCCCGACAACAGCACCTCGTCGAAGCCGAGGACTGGAGCCTCGCCGCGGGTGGAGACATAACGCATAAACACGCCTGGGGGTGGGCGGCTGGAAAGGGGGCGAGACTAGCCGCCGGGGACGGTCGCGGCAAGACGCGGGGCAGAGGCCGCCATGTGGCAGTTAAATACCTGTTTTGAAAAGCTTAATCGGCGACATAACAGCCACAGACATAACAACCACAGAAGCACAGGGGCACCGTGGGCAGAAGAGATCGCACCCTCCTCTACTCCGTAGCCTGCTACTCCGTAGCCTGCGCGCCTCTGTGGCGTTCCTGGATCGCGTCGTCGCCCGAAGCGGGCTCCTCGCGATGACGCGGGGCTAATTCAAATACCGCGTCTTGAGGTGGCGCTTGTAGATCTCGGGGTCGAGCGGGCGGCCGGTGGCGGCGACGAGCAGGTCGCGGGTCGGCACCAGCGAGCCCTTGCCGTGGACGTTCTCCCGCAGCCACGCCATCAGCGGCGCGAAATCGCCGCGGCCGAGGGCCTGCGGAATCTCGGGCCGGGCCCGGCGCGCCGCATCGAAGAGCTGCGCCGCGGTCATGGCGCCCAGCGTGTAGGTTGGGAAATAGCCCCACGATCCGCCCGGCCAGTGGATGTCCTGCAGACAGCCGTCGCGATCGTCCGGCGGGACGATTCCGACGAGCTGCTTCATGCCCTCCGCCCAGGCGCCGGGCAGGTCGGCGAGCTTGAGGTCGCCGGCGACCAGGGCCCTCTCCAGCCGGTAGCGCAGGATGACGTGCGCGGGATAAGTCGCTTCGTCGGCGTCGACGCGGATCAGGCCGCGTTCGACCTTGGTGTAGATGCGGTAGAGGTTCTCCACCTCCCAGGCCGGCCCGCCGCCGGCGCCGAACGCCTCGGCGGCCAGCGGGCCCAGCCAGGCGATGAACTCGCGCGACCGGCAGGCCTGCATCTCCACCAGCAGCGACTGGCTTTCATGGACGCTCATGCCGCGCGCATGGCCGACCGGCTGATGCCGCCACTCGACCGGCAAGCCGCGCTCGTACATGGCGTGGCCGGTCTCGTGCAACACGCCCATCAGGCCGGGCATGAAGTCGGCTTCGTTCCAGCGCGTGGTGAGCCGGACATCGTCGGGGACGCCGCCGCAGAACGGATGCAGGCTGGTGTCCAGCCGCCCATGCGCGAAATCGAAGCCCACCGCTTCCATGAGCCGGCGCGCCAGCGCCTGCTGCTTGGCGGCGGGGAACGGTCCGGCCGGCCGCGTGGCTTTCGGATGGCGCGCCTGGCTCTCGATCGCCGCGTCGATGAACCCGGGCAGGAAGGCGGCGAGGCTGTCGAAGAGCGGCGTGATCTCGGCCGAGCGCCCGCCGGGCTCATACTCGTCCAGCAAGGTGTCGTAGGGAGAGAGCCCGAACGCGGCCGCTTTGATCTTCGCCGTCTCGCGCACCAGGTCGAGAACGCGCTGCAGCAGCGGCAGCAGGCCGCGGAAATCATTGGCCGGGCGCGCCGTGCGCCAGCGCAGCTCGCATTCGGATTCGGCGCGCGAGCGCGCCTCGACCAGATCGGCGGGAAGGCAGGTGGCATGCCGCCACTCATGCTTCATCTCATTAAGGTTGGCCGTCTGCCACGGCGTCAAGCCCGGCTCGCGCTCCGCATTCGCCAGCAGATCGCCCAGCGCCGGATCGGTAAGCATCTGGTGGGCGAGCACCCGCAAGGTCGCCAGCTGCTCGGTGCGCGCCGCCGCCCCGCCGGTCGGCATCAAGGTCTCCATGTCCCATTGCAGGACGCCGGCGGCTTCGCGCACGAGGTTGAGGCGCTTGAAACGGATTTCGAGCTCGGCGTAGGCAGTCATAGGCGCTCCGGAGGTGCTGCTGGCGTTCGGATTGTGGCGGAATAATTTGGACGTTAACAGGGGGCATCAAACGGCCTTCAGCGCGAGCCGTCTTTAGAACCGTTTAACGAAATCGCCGACCGATCCGTGTAGAATTTTTATGCCGGTCTCTCGAAATATGACGCATCGCGTGTGTGCGCCGGGCCAGCAGGTTGCGATTGACGCGGTCGAGGCCCGCGTTGTGATACCTGGGAGATCCGCATGGTCGATCTGGTCGACATTGCTATTCCGGCCAATGCTCAAGCCGCTGCCGAGTCTCTGGGGCTTGCGGTTTCCCGCAGCGTGACCACCGGGACGCGGATTCGACAAATCCCGCGGGAAGACGCCGAGATCGCGGTCGCGTGTCTCCGCGACTGGGGCTTTTCCGCCCGCATCCTGGAGGATACGCCTCGATCGGAAGACCGATCCGGGCGCAGCATTAAGCCAGCAGCGTAGAAGGCCTAGCCGATAGTGACCGCGAGCCGTCGTGGCTGATCGGTTGCTCTCAGGAAATGGCAAGGATTCTCCGCAGGCGCGCGATTACGCCGGGCAGGCCGCGCATCCTCATGATCCGACCGGCGTAGTCGTAGTCCTCGGAGAGCACGCGTGCGTTTGGTACACCTCGCGCGGCAACCCCTGCTTCGCATAGGGCAGCACCAATCTCGCGCAGCCCGATCGACGGTTTGGCCGGCCATTTGGAGAGGGAATCATGGAAGTTTTATTGAGAGACTTCCTGACCGATCAGATCTTCGGACTGAGCGGTCTGGCCAATCTCTCGAATTTCGCGGTTCTATTGGCCTTCTCGGTGCGAGACGTCCTCAAGTTGCGCGTTCTGGCGCTCGCGTCCGATGTGATGATCGTGCCGTACTACTATTTTCAGCACAAACCGCTCTGGCCGCCGATCTTCTGGGGAATGGCTTTCGTCATCGTCAACGGGGTTCGGACCGTGACTCTGATCTTGGAGAGGCGCCCTGTCATCCTGAGCGACAGGGAAGAGGAACTGCACCGCGTGGCATTTGGCTCCGTGGACAAGCGAGACTTCATAAAAATGGCGAGCCTTGCCCGCTGGGTCGACGTCTCGCCTGGCGAGGTGATCGTCAAAAAGGGTCGCCAGATATCTGACGCGATTGTCCTCATTTCCGGCGAAACTGAAGCGGTTCTCAGTGGCAAGACCATCTTTGCTTACCGTCCCGGACAGCTCATCGGGAATGTGAGTGCTTATAGTGGCCTCGCCAGTCCAGCGGACGTGGTGGCGCGGGGGCCCGCAAGGCTTGCCAAGTGGGATCTAGAGCACATGAGAGAGTTCACCGAGAGCAGGCCGAAACTCCGCGCCAAACTTCTGAAAATTATGAGCCATGATCTTGCCGCCAAATTGCACGAAAATCTCACCAACCAGGGTCATTCCTGATCCACCACGCTCGTCCACGCTGTCGGCCATCAGTTGCGTTCACGAAATGGCAAGGGATCTCCGCAGCCGCGCGATCGCGCCGGGCAGGCCGCGCACCTTCATGATCCGACCGGCGGAGTCGTAGTCCTCGGAGAGCACGCGCGCGTTCTCGTACACCTCGCTCAGCAGCGCCTGCTTCGCATAGGGCAGCACGAGGTGTTCCTCGACCATCGCAGCTTCGAAGAACGCGATGATCGCTTCGCGCAGTGCCGCCACGTCGCCGGGCGCCTTCGCGGATAGGAAAATCGCATCCGGGTGCTTCGCACGCAGGGCCGCGCGATCCCCTTCGCCGACGCGATCGATCTTGTTGAGGAGCAGGCGCGACGGGACGCCGTCTGCACCGATCTCGCGCAGCACGGAGCGGCTCACTTCGAGTTGCGATTCATATGTCGGATCGGATGCGTCGACGACGAACAACAGCAGCGATGCTTCGAGCGCCTCGTCGAGCGTTGATCGGAAGGACGCTACGAGATCGTGCGGCAGCTTCTTGATGAACCCGACCGTATCCGAGACGAGCACGCGCGGAACCGTCTCCGGATGCAGTGCCCGCACCGTCGTATCGAGCGTCGCGAAGAGCTTGTCCGCGACCAGCACCTCGCTGCCGGTGAGAGCCCGCATGAGTGAGGATTTCCCGGCGTTCGTATACCCGACCAGCGCGACCCGGAGCTGATCGCGTCGCGCAAACCGACGCTGATCGTTGTTTCGCTGGATATTCTCCAGCTCCTCCTTCAGCTCCGCGAGGCGATCGCGGATCTTGCGTCGATCGAGCTCGAGATTGGATTCGCCCGCACCCGGGCCCTGCTGCCGCCCGCCGCCCGACGACGACTCTCGCAGGCGTGGCGAGACGTACTTCAATCGCGCGATCTCCACCTGCAGTTTCGCCTGGCGGCTATGCGCGTGACGGTGGAAGATCTCCACGATCACGCCGGTCCGATCGAGCACCTGGGCGCCGGTCGCGCGCTCGAGGTTGCGTGCCTGGCTCGGCGAGATGTCGTGATCGACGATCACGAACTCCGGTCTCGGCGGCGAATCCGGATCGAGGTCGACCCGCGGCGCGTTCGGCTTCTTTTCGTCGGCACCCTCAAAGCGCTCGCGGGCCTTCGACTTCCGCGGGGGTGCCATCGATCCGACGACGCCCCTCCCGCCGGTGATCGCCGCGAGGTCCTGAAGCCGCCCCTTGCCGAGCACCGCCTCGCCGCCGATCGCGTCGCGCTTCTGGGACATCGTGCCGACGACCGCGTAACCGAGCGTCTTCACGAGGCGGCCGAGCTCCTCGAGGCTCGCGGCGTGCGAGACGTCGTCGACGCCGGGGACCTGAATCCCGACGAGTATAGCGCGCGGCACGGGCGGTTTGGTTTCCATGATCGGGGGAGGTAGCACGAATCGCGCAGGAGCGCGGGGAATTCCACACCTGAATCCACTTCTATCGACAGACGGCGTTAAGGCGCCACGTGGAATTGGCGGCTCAGTCTAAGACTCTCATAAAGATTGGGCGGTGGCGTGGTGACTGACTCAGCGCTTACTAGCTGCAGCCCGCCCGCAGGAACGTGAGCGCCAGCTCCCGGTGGCCTACACCGGATCGTTACCCATCAGCTCATCCTAATCACCCCAAGCTTTTCGCTGGCTTCAGGTCAATAGTCACCATGGCTTCACTCGGTGAGGCGCATAATCGACACGGCCGCTAAGTTGATTCACGAGAAGCAAATTCTTGTCGGCCAAAGTACGTTTTCTTCCTGACCGCTGGGGGTGATGCTGGCACCGGTGCTCCGCTGGCTGGTGCCGATCTGCGCCGGCAATATCTGGGCCGAGGATCTGCTGCTGAAGCTGCGCCGCCACCGGGCGCTGAAAAGCGGATTTAAGGACTTCAACGGCCTGCCAGAGAGCATATCGGACCGGCGCGCCGAGGGCGCGCTCAAGGTGCCGATGCGGGTGCCGCGCCTGCCCGGCTGCCCGATCGACGACAAGCCGGTCGAGGTCGTGTACCAGATCCAGCGCCGCGCTTTTTTGCCCCGGCGCTTCGAGAGAGTTTCGAAACGCAATTGCAAGAATCCGATATCGGTGGCCGCGTCCGGCCGTCAAAACGAAGCCGCGGCTCGTAGGTTCGGCGGATCGCCTGACCTTCGGGAAGGAACCTTTGCCGCAAATGGTCCCTCGCACGATACACCGGTAAAGGAGAAGAAGATGTTGAAGACTACGTGGAAAAAAAGCGCCGGAGTCGTCCTCGTCGGCAGCGCCTTGCTGATCGGAGCTTGCGCAGGCCGCCGGTGTCGCACCCGGCGGCGATATCGAGATTCACGGCATGCCGGAGGCCTACGGCACCTACGATCCCATCGTGTTCCTGAAGGACTGGACTGACGGCTGCATCGCGGTCAGCAACCGTACGATGGACGAGATCTGGACGAGAGTGCGCCTCGATACGGCCGTCGACATCATCGCCTAGGCGCGGCTCGAAACAGGGACGCCCTCATCGGCTATTGGGAATGATCCGGTTTAGTGGTGAGCCAGCCGCTTTTGGACGCTGCGCCGACCCACACTTCGGCATACCGAACCGGTATCGTCATTCCTAAGCACAGAAGCAGCATAGTCAATAAAGAAACAGCGTTTAAATTTGTAGAGCACGTCCTTGCCAAGGACGGGCTCTACCAGTGACTACGTTGTTGGCGCGGAACGCGTTATGGGCTGCCCTAAAAGTGCGTTGTCCCCGCCGTGTCCCCGCTTTTGTACACAAAATTTTTTGGACATGTGACGGGGATCGGCAGGCGCCGATGCCGGGTAAATCCGCGGCTTTTCGAGATAGATTGGTGAACCCGGAGGGGATCGAACCCTCGACCCTCTGATTAAAAGTTCCTGGCTGGATTGGGGTCCGCAATCCGACGATAAGGCCCCGACCCCCTAGTAATCCATCTTCCAGTTGACGCCCATGCCCTCACTGCGGGTTCCCGCCGAGCTTTCGACATTCACATGCGGCAGCACCTCGATCTCGACCTTGCTGCGCGTCTCGCCCGACAGACCCTGCTCGGCGCCGACATAGATGCCGCTCGCGATATATTTGCCGCCGGACACGCCGGTATTCGTCATGCCGCCGTTGCCGCCGGTTGAATCCGTGCGCCGGCTCGGCTGCAGGCTATCGTTCTGATCCATGCTGCCGATATTGAGCACGTCAAGGCCGAGCTTGTGCCGGACCTTGTCGAGCATGCCGGGGCCGCCGCTCGACAATGTGGCCGCGGCTTGCGCCAGCTGGACGCCTTGCGCGGGGTTCAACTTCGTCATCTCGCGGCCGAAGATCAGCCGCGACAGGATCTCGTCCTGCGGCATGGCCGGCTCGGAGGACAGCGTGATCTTCAGGTCGGCCGGCGTGCCGGTCGCCCCGACGTGAAACGTCGCGTCGGACGTCGTGGTGTCCGCCAGCACGTCGATCACAGGCTCGATCTTGTGGCCGCCGGTGAACGTGACGGTGCCGCGGCTGAGCGCCATATCCTTGCCGAAGAACGAGAACTTGCCCTTCACCACCTTGAGCGCGCCGGTGACCTCGGGGGCGGCACTGGTGCCGCGCACCTGCACGTCGCCCTGCCACTCGCTGTCGAGGCCACGGCCGCGCACGAAGGTGCGGCCGGGCACATGGACGGCAATGTCCAGCGTGGCCGCGCCGCCGCCGGATGAAGCCATCGCCTCCTCCGGCCGCTGCAGCACCGCGCCGGTCGAGGAATCGATCACGGTCACCGGAATCTTTTTCGCCGCCGACGGCGGCGGATCGGGGATGAAGATCTCGGCCTTGTCGACGGTGAGGCGCGCGACCACGATCGGAGCGGTCGCCGCGCCGGTGATGGTGGTGCTGCCGCTCGCGGTCAGCGACGCATCGCTGCGGCGCAGCGCCTGGAACCCGGTGAGGGTGGCGGTGAGATCCAACGCCGGTGCCGTGGCCGCCGCGAACGACACGGCACCGCTGCCGCTGAGCCGGCCGGTGGCGCCGTCGGTGGCGTCGAGCCGGCGCAGCACGATCCGGTTGCGATCGCCGGCGACATCGATCGCCACCGCATCGAGCAGCAGACCGGTGGCCAGGCTTTCGTAGCGCCCCTGCTCGAGCGTCAGGCTGCCGGCCACCTGCGGCCGCGCCGGTGGCCCGGCGGCGTCCATGGCCAGCCGGAAATGACCGGCCAGGCGGTCGCCGCCGAGCGGCAGAAAGTCGGCGAGGCGGGCCAAGTCGCCTTCGCCCCTGACCTGCAGCGCCATGTCGCGGCTGTCGGCCAAGGTGGCCATCCCCGGCCGCGGCCCAAACGCCACCGGCAAGGTGCCGGACGCGGACAGGAGGGATGTCCCCGCGGTCTTCAGCGTGAGGCCAACCGCGACCTGCGCCGGCGCCACGTCGGCGCTCGCGGTGAAGCCGAGCGTCGCGGCGCCGCGGCGGGCCGGACCCGCGCGCAGGTCGCGGCCGTCGACGCTGAGCCGACCGCGCGGCTGCGCGGCCGGGCCGGCGAGATTGACGCTGATGTCGAGCGCGCCGCTGACGTCATCGCGCCCGGCGAAATGGGCGCCGAGCCCCACCGGCAGAGCGTGGCCGTCGAGGTCAACGGCAAGCGACCGCTCGTCGAGCTTGACGGCGCCCGTAAGCCGGCCGTCGCCGACGGCCACGGCAAGATCGGCCAGCGACAAGGCCGGCCCGCGCGCGCTGATCTGGAGCGGGCGCTCAAAGCGCACCGGCGTGTCGGCGACGCGGCCATTGAGCCGCGCCACGGTCGCGCGCGTCGTGCCATGGTCGAGCACGATTTCGCCGCCGGTCGTGAGCGCGATCGGGCCCTTGTAGTTGCCGTCGACATCGACGTCGAAGGCGAAGCGGTCGGGCTGGCGCGACCGGCTGGTGAGCCTCAGCTCCCGGATATGCGCGCCCGACGCGGTGACGCCGCCGGCCGTGAGCTCGATGGTGCCGGCCGGGCGGCGCAGGACATCGCTCAAGCGGCCGCTGGCGGCCACCTGCTTGATGCCCGCCGGCTCGGCGCCGGGCGCGCCGGCGCTGAGATCGTGACCGGCGAGACTGAACTCGACCGCCTGGCCGCGCTCGGCTGACAGAGCCAACTTGAGGTCGGCCCGGCCGCCCAGCGCCATGCCGGCGAGCGGCGACCAGGGGCGGAGATCGGGAACGGTCCCGCTCACCTGGCCGCTGGTGAGCAGCGTGTCCAGCGCGGTCCGCAGCCGCGCCTCGAGCGTGCTGGCACCGGCTTTGACCCTGAGCAGCGGGACGGTCAGGGTCTTGCGATCGCGCGACAACCCGCCCTCCCCGTCGACGGTCACCGCGAGACCCTGCGACTGCAGATCGGCGTGCAACGAGGCGGACGGAGCGTCGGCCGCCTTCGCCTGCAAGCGCGCCGAGGCGCGATCGAGGCGCGCGGTCTGCCAGGCCAGATTGGCCCCATCAGCGTGCGCGTCAAGAACCGGAGCGTCGAGGGTGCCGCGCAGCTGGCCGTCGAGGCCCAGCCGGCCGGACGCGGCCATCCCGGCCTGGCGGAGCACCGAGAGATCGTCGACCGACACGGCGAAGTTGGCGCTGAGCTCACGCGTCGCCAGATCGGTTTCGCCGCCGGCGGTCAGACGGGCGTTCGCCAGCGTGAGCGACGCCTTGTCCAGCCGCACCTTGCCGTCGCCGCCCCGCGCCGCGTTCCCGGCGAGGCGCAGCTTCCCGCCAATCAGCGCATCCGCCGCCGGCATACCGGTCGCAAGATCGTCAAGCCGGCCGCGCAGGCTCACCGTCGCGGCACCGCTGAGATTGCCGTCGGCGGTGACGTCGATCTGCCCGTGACCTTTCAGTCCCGGAACGGCGGGATCGGCCAGGCCTTCGAGTGCGGCGACGATCAGCTGCAGTGCCGCGTTCACATCCCGGGAGCGGCGGTCGAGCGATCCGTCACCCGCGAGCTTGAGCCCGGCACTCGACACCGCGAGCTCGGTCAGCGCCAGCTTCTCGAACACGGCATCGCTGGTGGCCACGAGGCGCCACGTCACGTCATCGCCGAGGTGGCCCGCCAGCGGCTCCGTTCCGGCGCGCAGGCCGGCGAGCCGGCCGTCGCCCTCGACCCGGTAACCGTGGTCCGACAAAACAGTTGCGACGACGCGAGCCGACGCCTCATTGGCCGCGGTCCCGGCGACGGCGAGCCCGCCACCCTGCAGCTGGAGCTCGGCGCGCAGCGCCTCGAGCGGGCCTTTTGCGTCCAGCGTCACGTTCGCGGTACCGGCGAGCGGCTGGCCGATCATGTCCGACAGCGGCGCCAGATCAGGCAGGCCCAGGCGCAGCGATGCCTCGACCAGGTTGTCGCGCGAACGGTACAGGGCGTTGCCTTCGGCCTGGAACGCATCGCTATGGAGCCGCAGCTCATCCAGCGACAGGCCTCCCTCTTCGATGTCGCGCGCCGCCACGTGAAAGCCCAGCGAGGCGCCGAGCAGCGGCGCCAAGTTTGCCGGCAGCAGCCGCGCTCCGTCGAGCTCGCCGTCGGTCTCGAACACCACCGCGTCGCGGTCGGCGGCGAGATGGAGCGACGCCTCGAGCCGCGCGCGCTCGCCGAGCGCAGCGGAC
>DASWFO010000296.1:0-25402 GCA_036394195.1 Alphaproteobacteria bacterium
TATTCGCGGCGGAACAGGTCCCGCCGCTGCAGTTCCGGGACGACCATGTCGACGAACTCGGTGAGCCCGCCGGGCAGCCAGGCGGGCTGAATGAGAAAGCCGTCGACGCCGTCCTTGAGGAACCATTCCTCCATCTCGTCGACGATCCGCTGCGGCGTGCCTTTGATCGTCCGCTGGCCGCGCGCGCCGCCGAACCAGAGATAGAGATCGCGGATGCTGAGGTTCTCCCGCTTCGCCTTCTCCGCGAGCCGCCTGGCCGCCACCGGGGCGTCGTCGCCGATCAGATCATAGGGCAGGGGCCCGTCGACCGGGTAGGTGGACAGGTCGAGATCGGCGAGCTCGGTCGCCAGCAGCTGCCGGCCGACATCGGGGTGGATCAGCGCCTGCAGGCGCTGGTGCTTTTCCTCCGCCTCGGCCTCGCTCCGGCCGACGATTGCGTTCAATCCCGGCATGATCTTCAGATGGTCAGGGTGGCGCCCGAACTTCTCCACGCGCCCTTTCATGTCGGCGTACATCACCTGCGCCTCGGCCAGCGTGTTGAGCGGGCTGAACAGGATCTCGGCTATCTCGGCTGCGAAGTCCTTGCCGACCTCCGACATGCCGGCGTTCGCCAGGACCGGATGGCCCTGCGGCGGGCGCGCGACGTTCAGCGGGCCGCGCACCGTGAAATGCGTCCCCTTGTGATGCAGATAGTGGAGCTTCTGCGGGTCGAAATAGAGCGCCGTGTCACGATCGCGGACGAAGGCATCGTCGTCCCAGCTGTCCCACAGGCCGCGGCAGACCTCGACGAACTCGCGCGCTCGCTCGTAGCGCACGTCGTGGTCCTTCGGCGCCATGCCGCCGAAATTGTCGAACTCGGACCGGTTGGACGAGGTCACGACGTTCCAGCCCGCGCGACCGTTGCTGATGAGATCGAGCGACGCGATGCGGCGCGCGATGTTGTAGGGCTCGTTGTGGCTGGCGGTCGCGGTGGCGACGAGGCCGATGCGCTGCGTCAACGCGGCGATCCCCGCCATCAGCGTGGTCGGCTCGAAATAGACCATGTATTGCGGCCAGCGCTTCAGCGCATCCAGGTTGCCGTCGCGGGTCGCCGGGTTGTCGCGCAGGAACATGAGATCGAATTTGCCGCGCTCGGCCGTCTGCGCGAGCTCGACGTAGTGGCGGAAGTTGGTGCCCGCGTCGATCTGCGAGTCGGGGTGCAGCCACGACGCGACGTGATTCCCCGTCGGGTGGAAGAACGCGCCGAGCTTCAGCTGTCCGGTGCGCCGCGCCATCGTCGCGCCCCTACCGGGTGCGCCAGTGCGGCAGCACGTCGGTGTTGAACCGCTCCGTCCAGGCGGGTCGCACCAAGGACGCGAGCTCGGCGTCGAGGAACCGCAGCTGCTCGACCTTGGCGCCGCAGGAGCACTTGGCCTTTTCGGCCTCCGACAGGACCACCTTGCGGTTGATCGGCCCTTGGAACGTCTCCTTGGCGAACGCCGTCTGTGCCGGGGCGCTGGCCATGAGATCGAGAAAGACCTCGCCCAGCTCCTGGTTCCGCGTGCCGTTGACCAGGGCGACGTGCTGCACGTTGGCGAAACCCTTTTCCGCCGGGACGACGTACTCGATCGGATGCTTCTCGACCTTCATCGTCTCCAGGTAATAGTCGAATTCGGTGGCGATTGTGACCTCGCCGCTTTTCAGCAGCGACACCCAGTCGGTCCAGAACACCGTCAGCTTGGCCGGCCGCAGCTCCGCGAGCTTCTTGAAGCCGGGATCGACATTCGTCGCCGAGCCGCCGGCCAGCTCGGCCGCCATGATGACGAAGCCCGGCATCTGGCTGTGCACCACCGAGGCAAAGGCGAGCTTGTCGGCGAATTCCGGGCGCCACATGTCGGCCCAGCTCGTCGGCGGCGTCTTCATCTGCTCCGGATTGTACGCCAGGACATAGGCGATCAGGCAGAACGGCACCGAGCCGACGGTCTCGTCGGTCGCGCCGGCCTTGACCCGCCACGCCCATGGCTCGATGTCGGCATGGTTTGAAATGGCTTTGCGGCGGGCCGGCATCAGGACCCCGGCCTTGTGGCCGGAGATGACCGTCTCATCGCCGCCGAAGAACACGTCGGTCGTGGGATTCGTCTTCTGCGCCAGCAGCTTGTTGTAGCGGGCCCCGACGCCGCCGATGTCGTAGGCGATGCTGGCCCCGGTCTGCTTGGTGAATTCCGGCTCGACGAAGGCTTTCACGGAATCTTCGGTCACCCCGCCCCAGACCGACACCGTCAAGGTCGTGCCCTTGCCGATCGCCGGTGCCGCCAGGCCGCGCAGTGGCCCCGCGGCCCACGCGGCGGTGGCCGCTACCGCCGACCTTTTGAGCAGCTTGCGCCTGGAAAGCTTGGCCATGATGGGCTCCCGTCCGGACTGGATGTCCGTCCCTCCAGGGGGAGCAACAGCCATGCCATCGACAAGCAATACCAAGCCCTGGCATGCTTATTGCTGAAATCGTGAACGGCCGGAGGATCACATGACCAGTCAAGCCACTGCATCGATGCGTCTCGTGGACACCGACGGGACGCCGCGCGCCCCGCTGAGCCCGGTCGAGGAAGCGCGGATCGATCTCGCGGCCGCGCTCCGCTGGGCGGCCCGGTTCGAGATGAACGAAAGCATCCAGAACCATTTCACCCTCGCGGTTCCGGGCGTCGAGGACCGCTACCTCGTCAATCCGCACGACCTTCACTGGTCGGAGGTCCGCGCCTGCGATCTCCTGATCGTCGACGGCGACGGCGTCATCTACGAGGGCAATCACCCCGTCGACCGCACGGCCGTCTCGATCCACGGCGCCATTCATCGCAAGCGCGCCAGCGCCAAATGCGTGCTCCACACCCACATGCGGCACGTCACCGCGCTGTCGATGCTCGAGGGGTGGCGCATGGAGTACACGCAGCAGGGCGCCTGCAAGTTCTACGACCGCATCGCCTACGACGACGACACGGGCTTTCAGGGGCTCGCCTTCGATGGTTCGGAGGCTCAGCGCATGGCCGATGCGATGGGGGACAAGAGCATCCTCGTCCTGGCGAACCACGGCGTGGTCGTCACCGGCCCGACCGTCGCCGAGGCGTTCGACGATCTCTACTACCTCGAGAAGGTGGCGGAGATGCAGATCCTCGCGATGTCGACCGGCCGGAAGATCCGTCACATCGAGCCGCGCGTTGCCGCGTTCACACGGGAGCAGATGGCCCAGGGCAAGGGCCGCGGCGCGCATTTCCACTTCAACGCGTTGAAGCGCGTGCTGGCCCGCCGCGAGCCGGATTTCCAAGACCTTTGAACGTGGCGCCGAGCGACGCGACCTTCGATGCGACAGTGCCGGCGGACGCCGGCGCCAGCGGCGGCGTGCAGAGCCTGCTAGAGCGCTCCGACCGCAAGGGGCTGGAGCGGCTGGCGGTCCATCTCGGCCTGCTGGCCCTGACCGGCACCGCCATCTATGTCACCCGGCACTCGCTTCTGCTGGGCCCGGCACTGCTGGCGCATGGCATCCTCATCGCGTATCTATTCGCGCCGTTCCACGAGGGCGCGCATTACACGCCGTTCAAGACCCGCCGGCTCAACGAGATGGTCGCGTGGCTGTGCGGACTCGCGATCGTGTGGAACGCGACCTATTACCGCTATGCGCACCTGGCGCATCACCGCTTCATCCAGGACCCGGCGCGCGATCCGGAGCTCAGGCTCCGCAAGCCTACCCGGCTGTCCGGATATCTGGTCCGCATGTCCGGCTATCCCTATTTCCGGAATAATTTGCGGGTGCTGCTGCTCGTCGCTGGCGACCGGTTCGAGAGCATGCCGTTCATTCCCGCGGCGTCGCGGGCCCGCGTCCGCCGCTCCGTGCTCTGGCATCTCGCGATCTACGCGGCACTGGCCGCGGTCGCGGTGCAGTATCCCGCACCCGTCCTCCTCTATTGGCTGGTGCCGCTGGTCCTGGGCTGGCCGTTTCTTCTGTTCGTCCTCCTCTCCGAGCACACCGGCTGCAGCGACTCCGGCGACAACTATCAGAACACCCGGACCACCAGCACGTTGTGGCCGCTGCGCCTGATCATGTGGAACATGCCCTACCATGCCGAGCACCACATCAACCCGGCCATCCCGTTTCATGCGCTGCCAGCGGCGCATGGGCTGATGAAGCACCGGATCGCCAATATCTCGCCGGGCTATCTGGCCTGGACGAAGGCGTATGTCCGCAAACTGCGCGCGGCCGGCTGAGGATCGCTTGATGGCCGGCGAGCACGAGCGCTTCATGGCGATGGCGATCGAGGAGGCGAAAGCGGGTGCCGCGGCCGGTGAGCAGCCCTTCGGCGCCGTGGTGGTGCGGAATGGCGAGGTTGTCGTCCGCACCCGCAGCCTGAAGGTCGGAACCAGCGACACGACCGCGCACTCCGAGACGCTCGCGATCAAACACGCGACGCAGAAGCTGAAGCAGCGTCTGATCCCCGACGCGGTGTTCTACGCGACCTGCGAGCCCTGTCCGATGTGCCTGGGCGCCATCCTGAACGCCGGCATCAAGACGCTGGTGCTCGGCGCCCGCAACGCCGACATTCGCCAGCTCGCCAAGCTGGCCTTCAACTTCAACAAATACTCGGTCGAGACGTTCGCGGACCTCGTCGGCTGGGACCTGAAGCTCGTCACCGGCGTCCTGCACGACGACTGCGTCGCTCTCTACCGCACCGCCGCGGTCGAGCTGACGCGCTGACATGAAACAGAGCGCCGTCGATCGCGTCATCTCCGGCCTGAAGGCGGCCGGCGTCGGCGTCGTCTGCTACCTGCCGGATTCGCTGCTGAAAGAGCTCTATCCGGCCCTCGACCGCGATCCCGATCTCCGCACCATCCGCGTCAGTAACGAGGGCGAGGGGGCCGGGATCTGCGGCGGCGTCTTTCTGTCGGGCAAGCGCGCCGCGCTGGTCATGGAGAATTCGGGCCTGCGCGCCTCGATCGAGCCGCTCGCCCGCATGGGCATGGGGGCCGGCATCCCCGTCGTCATGGTGATGAGCCACCGCGGCGATCTCGGCGAGAACAACTGGTGGGCCATTCCGCACGGCATGACCATGGAGCCGCTCCTGGACGCGATGCGGATCCCCAATCGCGTCGTGACCGAGGAAGCCGCGATCGAGC
Source organism: Alphaproteobacteria bacterium (assembly GCA_036394195.1). Lineage (GTDB taxonomy): Bacteria > Pseudomonadota > Alphaproteobacteria > CACIAM-22H2 > CACIAM-22H2 > DATJPD01. The sequence continues at coordinate 5,137 of DASWFO010000296.1, forward strand.
AAGCGATCAAGGACGCGTACGCCTGGTCGTACGCGGCGTATTATCACTCGGCCGTCGTGCTGTCCGGGAGCGTGGTGAGATGAAGCGCTTCGACTGCATGAAGCGGCTGGCGGCGAAGCTGAAGGACGAGCTCGTCATCCTGTCGCTCGGCGCCAGCGTCGACGAATGGTACAACGCCGCCCCGCACATGCGGGCGGCAAGCCTGTTCCAGCAGCAGCTCGGCTGCGTGACGCCGGAGGCGTTCGGTCTCGCCGTGGGCCTGCCGCATCGGCGCATCGTGTCGCTCGATACCGACGGCGGCATCATGTTCAATCTCGGCATCCTGGCGACCCTCGCCAACGAGCAGCCGAAGAATCTCCTGGTCGTCGTGTGGGACAACGAATGCTATCAGTCGATCGGCGGCCCGCCGACGCACACCGCCAGCGGCCGGGTCGATCTCGCGGCGATCGCGCGCGGGGCTGGGATCGAAAACGCCTATGTCGTCCGCGATCTCGACGCCTTCGAGAAGCATTGCGCGCAGGGCCTGAAGGCGGCTGTTCCTTACGTGATCGTTGCCAAGGTCGAACCGGCCGTCGAGCCCAGGATCAAGCGCAAGCACAGCGACGGGCATGAGGACAAATACATCTTCGTCCGCCATGTCGAGGCGACGGAGAACATCGTGATCATGGGGCCGAGCGAGCATAACTGACGAAGGTAGCCCACCCATGGCCGACTCTCTCCTGATCAAGAACGCGCTGGTCGTCCCGACGGGTGGCGGCGCAGCTCCGTTCGTCGGCTGGGTCTCGGTTCAAGGCGACCTGATCGACGAGGTGGCGCCCGGCGCGCCGCCGCAAAGAGCCTTTGCTCGGGTGATCGACGCGGGCGGCGGGCCGCTGATCCCGGGCCTGATCAATACGCACGCCCATTCCCATTCGAGCCTGACCCGCGGGACCGCGGAGCGCCTGCCCCTCGAGGCGTGGCTCGAGATCATCTATCGCGAGGCGCGCCGCCTCGACGACGACATCGCCTACTGCGCGGCCCTGGTCACCTTCGCCGAATCGCTGCTGTCCGGCACGACCACCATCATGGACATGTGCATCAACCCCGAGGCGGCGGCGCGGGCCGCGGACACGATCGGCATCCGGGCGATCATCGCGCCCTATGTCGGCGACCGGCTGGATTTCGCCCCGACCCTGGCGCGCACCGAAGCTCTGATCGAGCGCTACAACGGCAAGGGTGGCCGGGTCGGGGTCTGGATCGGCTTGCATGAGTCCGAGACCTGCAGCGACGCGCAGATCCGCGACGGCGTGAAGCTCGCCGAGCGCCACGGCGTCGGCCTGCACACGCATTGCTCCGAGACGCAGGCCTCGCTCGCGCTCACGCGCCGCCGCACCGGCCGAAGCCAGGTTGGCCATCTCGACAATCTCGGGGCCCTCGGGCCGCAGACCCTGCTGGCGCACTGCGTCTGGCTGTCCGACGAGGACCGGGCCATCCTGGTGAAGCGGGGCACCCATATCGCTCATTGCCCGCACTCGAACCTGAAGCTCGGCTCTGGCATCGCGCCGATCCCGAAATACCGGGCGGATGGGATCAACGTCAGCCTGGCGTCGGATGGGGCTAAGTCAAACAACGCGCTCGACCAGTTCGATGCCATGAAGTTCGCGTCTCTGTTGCCAAAGGGGGTGAACCTCGATCCCGACGTGCTGCCGCCCGGCGATGTCCTGGATATGGCGACCTGGCACGGCGCCCAGGCGCTGGGCCTGAAGACCGGCAGGATCGCGCCGGGCTACAAGGCCGATCTCACGCTGTTGCGCGGCAACGTGGTGCGCCTGCAGCCCGTACTCCCCCAGACCATCCTGACCAACCTGGTGCACGCGGCGCGGGGCGGCGATGTCGACACCGTCGTCGTCGACGGCCGGATCGTCGTCGAGAAGGGGCGCTTGGCGGCGCTGGACGAAGCCGAGCTCGCCATCCGGGCGCGGGACACCGCCCTCAGGCTGATGGCGAACTGACGGCTTGTCTCTGGAGAAGACTAGTCATATAACTAGTCTGTAAGGGGTCGAAAAATCGCATGAAAAGTTGGCCGGTCCAGGATGCAAAGGCGCGCTTCAGCGAATTTCTCGACACGTGTCTGAAGGAGGGCCCGCAGATGGTGACGCGGCGGGGCACCGAAGTCGCTGTGCTGGTCCCGAGCGAGGCTTGGCGCCGGGCCGCGGCAAAACCGACGCTCAAAGATCTCCTGTTGGCCGAGGCGCCGCGGGCGGATATCGCAATCCCGCGGCGGGGCGCCCGGCGCCGCCGTCCGGTCAAGCCGCTCCGCTAAACCGACGCTGGTGGGGAGGCGGCCGTGTATTTGCTCGACACGAATGTGGTCTCCGAATTGCGGCGGCCGCGCCCAAGCCGTGCCGTTATAGCTTGGCTCCAAAGCGTGGGTGATGCCGATTTGCACCTGTCCGCCGTGACGCTCGGCGAACTTCAGGCGGGGGTGGAAATAACCCGGCGACAAGACCCGGAGAAGGCGCGCGAGATCGAGTCCTGGCTGGATCTCGTCACGCAGACTTACAATGTGCTGCCGATGGACGGCGGCACGTTCCGCATCTGGGGACGGCTGATGCATGGCCGTTCGAATACTCTCATTGAGGATGCAATGATCGCGGCCACCGCGGAGACGCACCGGTTGACGGTCGTGACCCGGAATGTGCGCGATTTCGAAAAATTCGGCACGACCACACTTAACCCATTCTAACCGCCGATCGCCGGATGAGGCAGCCTCGGCGGCCTCCTTCTCGGTGTCGTGCTCCTCGGGCGGCCGGACCCGGCGGAACATCGCCAGCAGGGCGACGTCGTAGGGCACCTTGAGGGCGCCGGCCTCACGCCTTCAGGCGGCGCACGTCGTCCGCCGCCTCGGCCAGCAGCCACTTGCGAAAGGTCGTGATTTTCGGAAGCGACGCGGTCGCCCTCGGGCAGACGATCCAATAGCTCTTCGACAACGGCAGTGCCAGGTCGAACGGCCGCACCAGCCGCTTGTTGAGGAGGTCCCAGGCGGCCAGCGTCGTGCGGGCGAGTGCCATGCCCTGGCCGTCGACGGCGGCGTCGATGAGCATGCTGGCGCGGTTCAAGATCGGGCCGCGGGTCAGGTCGGCATCCGCGACCCCGGCCGCGGCTAGCCATTTCGCCCAGCCCTCCCGGCTGTCGAGATGCAGGAGCGGAAATTTCGTCACGTCGGATGGTCCGCTGACGCGGTTCCGTCCCGAGACCAGCTGCGGACTGCACACCGCGAAGAGTTGCTCCGAGCACAGCTGCGCGACGTCCAGCCCCGGCCAGTTGCCCTCGCCGTGGCGGACCGCGACGTCGACATCCTCGCGCGCGAAGTCGACGTGATGCAGGGTCGCCGACACCCTGAGATCGATGGCAGGATGCGCCTCGGCAAACCGCCCAAGCCGATGAACGAGCCACTTGGCGGCGAAGTCGGGCGACGTGCTGACCGTCAGGACACCGGCGGTCTGGCGCTGCACCAGGCGCTCGGTCCCGACCGCGATGCGGTCGAGCGCGTCGCGCACCACGATCAGATAGTCGCGGCCGGCTTCCGTGATGATGAGGCGCTGGCGTTCGCGGTTGAACAGTTTGACGCCAAGCTCGTCCTCGAGCGCTTTGACCTGGTGGCTCACCGCCCCTTGGGTCACGCACAGCTCCTCGGCGGCGCGGGTGAAGCTCTCGTGCCGGGCAGCGGCCTCGAAGGCCTTGAGCGCGTTGAGCTGTGGCAGGCGCCGCGGCATCGCCCCCCTCATGAGAAAATCTCAGGCAGCGTAGAGAAACGATGCTGGGCCGGCAAGCGAGACCTACGGCGATACGCGAGCTATCGCGGGCCCGCTCCCGCCGTTCGTGCCGGCGACCCGGTCCTTCCGCAGGCGGTCATGAGAAATTCTCAGTCTCGCCCGAGAAATCATGCGTTGCGCCACGGCGAGGAAAGCGGATAGTTCGCGCTCAATCGGGCCCTAACGCAGCCGCCCGGTTTCCCGAAGACGCTCCGTCCAAGCGCTGCTCCAGTCCCTCCACGGGGGCAGGAGTGCCAATGAGCAACGGAAGCGCTTCAATCGCCCAGGCTGGACCAGCAAGCCCCGCACCGACGCCGGGAGCTTCGCGGACGCGTCTCCTTCTCGAAGGGCCCATCGTCTCGACGCTGCTGCGCCTCGCCGCACCCAACGTGGTGGTGAACGTCGTGCTCATCGCCGTCACCGCGACGGTCGACGCCCATTTCGTGGGGCAGGTGGGGTCAGGCGCCCTGGCCGGCCTGTCCCTCGTTTTTCCGCTGATCATGCTCATGCAGCAGATGGCCAACTCGAGCATGGGCGGCGCCATCGCGTCGGCCGTCGCCCGGGCCATCGGTGCCGGCCGTCATGCGGATGCCTCGGCGCTGGTCGTCCACGGTGTCGTCGTCGCGGCCGGAATGGCCGCGATCTTCGCGTCGGTCGTGCTGATCGGCGGTCCGGCCATCTATGAGCTGATGGGCGGTGCCGGCGAGTCGCACGCGGCCGCTCTTGAATATTCGAACGCGATCTTTGCCGGGGCGTTCGCCTATTGGCTGCTCAGCACCTTGACCAGCGTCGTGCGCGGCGCCGGCCAGGCGGCCGTGTTGGCGGTGGTCTATCTGGCGGCTGAGGCCTTGCACATCTTGCTGGTGCCGGTCCTCATGTTTGGCATCGGGCCCCTGCCGCCGCTCGGCATCACCGGCGCCGGCATCGCGACGGTCGCGTCGTTTACCGCGTCGAGCGCAGTCCTCGCCTGGTACATCGCCTCCGGGCGGACCGCCATCAGGCTCTCGCTGCGCGGCGTGCGACTCAGCCGGCGGCTGTTCGTCGAGATCCTGCGCGTCGGCGCTCCAATGTCGTTCCAGCCCATCCTCAACAACCTGGCACTCGCCACGCTCACCGGGTTCGTTGGCGCCCTGGGCGCCGCGGAGCTCGCCGGCTTCGGCGCCGCCGTGCGTCTCGAGTACCTGATCTACCCGTTGGCGTTCGGTCTCGGCGCCGGAGTGCTGGCGATGGTCGGCACGAATATCGGCGCGGGAAACCGGCTGCGCGCCACGCGGATCGCCTGGACTGGTGCCGCCCTCGCTGGCTGTGTGACCGGTTGTCTCGGGGTGTTTGGCGTGATGGCGCCGGATGTCTGGACGGCCTTCTTCACCGCCACACCGGAGGTCCGCGCGCTCGCGGCCGGTTATCTCGTCATCGTCAGTCTGACCTATCCGTTCCTCGGGCTCGGCCTCACCTTGGGAACGGCCTGCCAGGCCGCCGGCCGGCCGCTGTGGCCGCTGCTCGGCATTGCGAGCCGGGCACTGGTTGTCGCCGCCGGCGGATGGATCGTGATCCATCTGACGGGAGCCGGCGTGACCGGCCTCGCGTTCGTCGCCGCCTCCGGCATGACGGTGTACGGCGCCAGCCTCGTTCTCGCGGTCAAGTCCGGAGCTTGGCTGCCCCCACGCGCGCCGATGAGCCCGGCTGCGGCCAAACCCTAGCTCAGTTTCTGTTTCACTCGATTCTGCAGGAGAGAACGATGATCGCTCGATTGCCCGGCCTATCGCAGCTCTTTTGCGGGATACGGCGGCCCCTGTTCGCCGGTTTCCTGGCACTCGCGACCGGAACCGCGAGCGCCGCCGGTGCCGAGCTCAAAGTCGTGACCCGCACGGAGGTCGCGCCGGTGCTCAGCTCGCTCGCGCCGCAGATTGAGCATCTCACCGGATCAAAGGTCGTGGTCGACATCGCCGGTCCGGGTGCTTATGGCCGTCGGCTCGGCGAGGCGTTCGACGTGGCGATCGTTGACGAATGGACGGCCGAGACGCTGATCAAACAGGGCAAAGTCGCGGCCGACGGGCTCACGTGCCTGGCCTGGACGGGTCTCGGCATGGCGGCGCGTACCGGCGTGAAGAAGCCCGATATCGGCACCGTGGACGGATTGCGACGCACGTTGCTCGCCGCGCGCTCCATCGCCTTCACTGGCGACGATCACAGCGGTTCGGAGTTTCGGGCGCTGCTTTGGCAGCTTGGCATTGCCGAGCAGGTCGAGACCAAGCTGGTCGACAGCGGCAATCACCACCCGCTGAAGGTGGTGGCGCACGGGTCCGCCGATCTCGCCATTGCGTGGCAAAGCGAGATCATCGCGGCACCCGGCATCCAGGCGGCGGATATTTTGCCGGCCGAGGTGCAGCATTACATGGCGTTCTTCGCTGCCTCGAGCAGCGAACCGGCAGAACCGGCTGCCGCCAAACGGCTGAATTGCCTTTCTCACCTCCCCTGAGGGCGTCAAGGCGCTCCGCTTGGTCGCTGTGGACATATCCGTCACGGAATAGCAGTTGCTCTAATGAAAGGCAGTTACCCCATGTCGGACCTCGCTTCAGAATCCGATGCGCCCCTACGGATCGTCGATTTCCACAACCATTTCGTCGGCCCGTCGTTTACGCTCAGGACACTCGCCCGCGTTCCGCAGGCGCAGCGCGCCTTCTGGGAGGATGTTAACCGCCAGCTGACGGATCGAACCGCGCTGATCTCGTCGATCGAGGGCAGCGGAATCGGCGCACGGGTCATCAGCACGCCGATGGAGTTTATTGCGGACGCTGACGGCGCCGTGGCACCCGACATCGTCCCGCGTATTAACGACGCCGTCGCCGCGCTCGTCGGCCAATATCCCGGCCGCCTCTATGGCCTCGCGACGGTGGACGCCTATAGCGGTGAAGCGGGAGCGCGCGAGCTTACGCGCGCAGTCAAGGAGCTCGGATTGCGCGGCGTTTTCGTCGAGAGCGCCAAGAGAGGCCTCTTGCCCGACGCGCGCGAGGCGCGGCCGACCTTCGCCGCCGCCGCGGCCGTTGGCGTGCCCGTATTCTTGCATCCGATCGAGGATCCGCAGCTCTACGAGCGCTTTAAGAAATACGGTCGGCTCGGCATGCGCCTCACGCGCGGCACGATCAACGCGGCGGCGATCTTCGCGCTGCTGGAAAGCGGAATGTTTGAGGAAATACCGAATTTGCGCGTCGTGGTGACCGCTCTCGCGCTTGGCGGCCTGCTGCTCGCCGGCAGCGTCGGTGATGGTTGGCGGTTGCGCAAGGACACGCCGCCGGCCATGCGCCGGCACGTTTATGTCGACACAACAGGACTTCATCCGGTGGTCGTGCGCACGGCTATCGATCTCCTTGGTGCCGACCATGTGTTGTTCGGTTCGGACTGGCCGGTCGTGAGGGAGACCTCGGTGCCGGCGCGGATGCGTGCGACGTTCGCTGCGTGCGATCTCGATCCGGCGACCCGGCAGCTGATCGCGAGCGAAAACGCTCTAAAGCTCCTGGGCGGAGGCGTGCAATGAACACGGCTGATATCCTGCCACCTGCCTCGGACACCCTTATGAGCAACGACCCGCTCCGGCACGTTGGATACATCACTCTCCCCTCGCATACGGGAAAGGGCGGCTTTGACCACGCCGCCGCCCATGCGGCCAGCGGCCACGTCTATGTTGCCCACACTGCGAACGACGCGGTGGACGTCTTCGATCCGGCATCGGGAAAACATCTGTTCTCGATTCCCGGGCTGCCCGGGGTCGCTGGCGTCCTGGTCAGCGACGAGTCGCAATTGATCATCGCTTCGGCCCGCGCCGAGAACACCATCGGCGTCTTTGCCCCGGGGCCTAATCCGCAAGTGCGCAAGGTCGCGGTCGGCCTGCGGCCCAACGGACTCGCCTACGATCCAAAACGAGGCCTGATCCTCGTCGCCAACGTCGGCGATCCTGCCGTGCCGGGCTCGTACACGCTGTCGATGGTCGACCTGGAGGCACGGCGGATGCGGACGGCGATCCCGGTCGCCGGGCGCACGCGGTGGGCGCTCTACGATCCCGAGGCCGACGCCTTCTACGTCAATATCTCCGACCCGCCGCAGATCGTGATCGTCGACGCGCGCGATCCGCAGCGTGTCGCTCGCGTGTTCGCCATCCCGGCGGCTGGCCCGCACGGGCTCGACCTCGATGTCGGCACGCACCGGCTCTTCTGCGCCTGTGATGCCAAGACGCTGGTCGCGCTCGATGCCGATTCAGGCAGGATCATGAGCCAGCAGCCGCTCAGCGGCGTACCGGATGTGGTCTTCTTCAACCGCCAGCGCCAGCAGCTCTATGTCGCTATCGGCGATCCGGGCGTCATCGACGTCTTTGACACGGCGACGATGGAGCGTGTCGGCGGCGTGACGACGGAGAAGGGAGCGCATACGACCGCGCTGGCCCCGGCGGGCGACCGCGTTTACGCGTTTCTGCCGGCGACCCATCGCGTGGCGGTCTACCAGGTGAGCTAGCTCAATTTTCATTCCGAAGGAGACAACCATGAAGTGGATAACCCGTGAAAAGGCCCGCGTCGACCGCATCGCCTGCCCGTGGCTGATCAGCCGCTTCATCGACAGGCAACCCGAATTCTTGTTCGTGCCCGCCGACCAGGTGATGGCTGTGGCCGAGCGCGAACAGGCGATTCCCTACGATGTTCCCAAAGTCGAGCTGGGGCATCATGGCGATCACTGTTCGTTCGATGCGTTCCTCGTAAAATACAAGCTCGACGATCCAGCGCTCCACAAGCTGGCGTTGATCGTGCGCGGCGCCGATACCTCGCAACGTGAGCTGACGCCGGAATCGGCGGGCCTCTACGCGTACGCGACGGGCTTCCAGGCCACCAGCAAGGATGATTTCGACAACATGGCGCGGCAATTCCCGGCGTATGACGCGCTCTACGCCTATTGCGGCGGCCAAAGCCAACAATCGCCGCGGCGCTAGCGTCGATTTCGGGAGAACGGCGGCTCGAGGTCAAGCCTGCGGGTCAGGCGCGCGTCCCACCGCCTCATTCGATCACCTCATCGGTCCGCGCGAGCAGCGTGGGTGGCACGGCGAGGCCGAGGGCCTTCGCGGTATTCAGGTTTATGACCAGCTCGAACTTGGTGGGTAACTGGATCGGAAGGTCGCCCGGCTTCTCTCCTCTAAGGATCCGGCCGGTGTAGACGCCGGCTTGGCGATACGCATCTGTGAGACTGCTCCCGTAGCTCATAAGGCCACCGGAAACGACGTACTCGCGCCATGGAAAGACGGCGGGCACGGCATAACGCGCCGCCAATCCGACAATTTGACCGCGCCGGCCGGTGAAATCCGGCCCGGCACTGACGACCAGCGCTTCGATCCGCTTTTCCGCAAGAGTGGCAAAGGCCGCGTCCAAGGCGCCTTCGCTGGTGACGTGCAGGATCTGCACCTTCTGCCCGTACTTCCGCTCCGCCTCTCGGGTGTCGCCCGGATCGGGCGTGACGGTCGGATTGGTGGGACTCACGAAGATGCCGATCCGCACGGCCCCGGGCAGCACCTCATGCAACAGCTCCAGATGTTTGGCATACAGCATGGACGCGAAGAGCCCGACACCCGTCACGTTGCCGCCGGGCTTGTTCAGGCTCGCCACAAGTCCGGTTTTGACCGGATCATCGGCCAAAACGACGATCGGAATCACCGAGGTTGCTGCCTTTGCCGCTACGGCTGGCGGCGGGCCGCCAAGCGCCGCGATAACCACGGCGCGCCGGGCGACAAGATCAGCGGCTAGAGCCGGCAGACGTTCCTCCCGGCCTTCGGCCCAGCGATAGTCGAGCGCAACGTTCTTGCCTTCTGCGTAACCGGTTTCAGCGAGGCCCCGTACGAACGCAGGTACGAAATTGGCGTATGGCTGAGGGGATGCCTGACTTAGGAATCCGACGATTGGAAGTGCTGGCTGTTGTGCTAGGGCGGCCGGAGCACGTACGACCGCAGCGGCGCCCAGCAATCCCATAAAATGGCGCCGCCTGAGCATTTAACTACCTCATGGGCGATGACGAGGCAGGGACGGTGAACGGCGCGCTGGAAGTATTGGGGCGAGGTTTTCGCGATGGCCCGTCGACCCGCCTGCCCATACTACTCTATCAGGACTTTGCCACCCATTGCTGTGAAGCGCTTCACAGGCGTCTGCGCCCGCGGCTCGGCGGGCCGCCTCAAGCCGCCTTGGTCTCCGCGCCCTCTTCCTCGGGCGGGCGGACCCGGCGGAACATGGCCAGCAGGGCGACGTCGTACGCCACCTTGAGGGCGCCGCCGATCAGGAGCGGCCAGCCGAAGCTGGACATTAGCAGCAGATAACCCGCAATCGTCGGGCTGATCGCCGCCGCCAGGCTGCGCGGCACGTTGGTCAGGCTCGCCGCGGCCGGACGCTCGGGCGGCGTCACGACGGCCATCACGTAGGACGTCCGCGTCGGCACGTCCATCTGCGACAGAAAGCTCCGTACCATCAGCAGGCCGATCACGACATGCAGATCGGACGTGAACGGGATCGCCATCATGCATAGATTGGCCGGCAGGTGGGTGAACACCATGGTGTTGATGAGGCCGATCCGCCGCGCGATGCGGACCGACACCAGGAACGACGCCGCGGTCAGCAGGTTGGACCAGAACAGGATGCTGGCCGTCGCCGCGACCGGCAGGTCGAAGACCTGCAGCAGCCACAAGGCGAGAATGGTCTGCACCATGAACCCGCCGCCGAACGAGTCGATGCTGAACAGTGCCACGAGCCGATAGACCGTGTGGCGCGACGGGCCGAGCGGCTGGCTCTTCTGCGCCTCGGCGTGCACATCCTCGCGGGTGAGTCCCCGATAGCAGAGCGCCGCGGCCAGGCCGAGCGCGCCGTACGCCGCGAACATGGCCTGCATCGCGCCGACCTCGGTCAGGCCGGGGACGATGCGGCTGGCGAAATCGGGCGCGGCCGCCAGCAGCGTGCCGACCGCTCCCATGAGCGAGCCGGCGAGGCTGTAATGCGCGAACAGCTCGGTGCGGTCCTTTTTGTCGACCGAGCGCGCGAGGAGCGACTGCTCGATCGGCAGGAAAATACTGACGTCGCCCGACGCCGGGTTGAGCGTGCCGACGAACGCGATCACCAGCAGCGGCCAAAACGCCTGAACGGTGGCGAACGCGAGGCCGGTGCACACCATGAGCACGGTCGCCGCCAGCAACGGCCCGCGATGGCCGAAGCGCGCCGTGATCCTGCCGGCGAACAGGGTCAGTGCGGCTGAGCCCAGCAAGGTCGCCGTGGTGATCACGCCCACGTCGAAGGCGTCGTAGCCGAGCGTCACCAGGTAGGCCGGCAGCAGGATGCTGACGAAGCCGTCGGCGAGGGCGCGCGCGCCGCGCGCCCAGAGCAGGCGATGGGCATCGGCGGTGGCGGTTTCAGGGAAGATGCGCAAGGCGGGAGGTCACAACTCGGTGAGGCAACGCAGGTGTACGGCCAAACATAGCAGTGATTCGCCCGGCCGGGCTTGAACCAAGCAATTGCCGGGCCTAATCTCTCCGCATGTCGGGGCAAGCAGACCCCCGGCCTCTTCAAGACGGTCTTCCGTCCAAGCTCTGCTCATTGCCCGATTCGTCGGGGAGATGAGCGCATGGACAGATCGCGACCGACCCCCAATCGATCCTCTTTCCGCGCTGTCTTTTCCGATTCGATCGCCCTCACGATGGCGATCGCCGGGGTGGCGTTCGCCGCCTTGGCGCAAACCGGGACCAAGGAAGGCACCATGAATATCAACATCGCAGCCATGGCGGTGGGGCAGCCGCCGCGCTCGTTCGACTCTTTGCTCACCGGGCAGGGGGATGTCGGCACCTGGCTCGTCGTCGAGGACGCGACGGCCGAGACTGGCCGCGCGATCGCCCAGGTCAGCCGCGACCGCACCGATTATCGGTTTCCGCTGGCCGTCTATTCCGAGGTCTCGGCTCCCAACGTCGACGTGACCGTCCGGTTCAAGCCGGTTGCCGGCGAGGTGGACCAAGCCGGCGGCATTGCCGTCCGCCTGAGCGACGCCAATAACTATTACGTGGTCCGCGCCAATGCGCTCGAGGATAACGTCCGGTTTTATCGCGTCGTCGACGGCCGCCGGGTCCAGATCAAGGGCGCCAACGTCAAAGTCGCCTCCGGTGTGTGGCACACCCTGGGCCTGCGCGCCGAGGGCGAGTGGTTCACGATCGCCTGCGACGGCAAGCCGCTCTATACGGTTGAGGACAAGACATTCGCCGGCGCCGGCAAAGTCGCGCTGTGGACCAAGGCCGACAGCGTGACTCATTTCGACAAGCTCGCGATTTCGAACCCTCGGTAGTCGACAAGGGGCGACGAGCGCATGGACAACGCACGACCATCTCCTGCTCGACGCGGTCCATTCCATTACATGCCAAGGGCAGCGGCGTGGGCTGTCGCCGCCGTCGCATTGACCCAATCGCCGGGCGCGCTCGCGTACCGCCCGTTCGATGGCACCGATGCCGCCGTCGCGGGGCCCGGCGAGGTCGAAGTGGAGTTCGGTCCCGCCGGAGTTCTCACCGAAGGGTCGCATCACACCATCATCGCGCCGGCGGTCATCCTGAACTACGGCATCGTGGAGAACTGGGAGGTCGTCCTGCAGGGGCGGGGCGAATTCCCCTATTCACCGCACCGCGGCCGGACGACGATTCGCGACAACGCGCTGCTTCTGAAGGGCGTGGTCCGCCCGGGCGTGTTGCAGGGCCAGGCGGGGCCCAGCATCGCGACGGAAGTGGGCGCGCTGCTGCCCGCCATTCACAGCGAAGAGCGTGACGGAGTAGGCGCCAGTCTGGCCGGCATCTTCTCGCAGCGATGGTCGTGGTTCACGGCGCATCTGAACCTGCAGGCCGCGTTGTCGAACGCGCACGAGCCGGACTATTTCGTCAGCACGATCCTCGAAGGCCCGTTTGATTGGACGGTGCGGCCGGTCGGCGAAATCGTCTACGAATGGGATGCGGCCGCCGCCGAGACGCGCGTCTCGGGTCTGGCCGGCGCCATCTGGCAGGCCAAGGAGAATCTGGCGTTCGACCTCGGTGTCCGCGAAGGCCGCACCAATAGCCGTGCCGTCAGCGAGCTCCGGCTCGGCTTCACGCTCGCCTTTTCTCCCTGGTGAGGTTCCGCATGTCCAAATTGGTCGTCTCGGTTCTGGCGTTGCTCGGCGTGGCCGTGTCCGGCGCTTTCGCGGCGGAGCCGCTGACCTTGGACGTGAAGATCCCCCTCGGCGACGTCGCCGGCCGCATCGACCACCTGGCGATCGATCTGAGGCGGCAGACCCTCTTCGTCGCCGAGCTGGGGAACGACACCGTCGGTGTCGTGGATCTCGGCCAACGACAACTCCGCCATCGCATCACCGGTCTTAAGGAGCCGCAAGGCGTCGCCTATGCGGAGACGGCGGACCTGCTGTACGTCGCGAACGCCGGCGACGGGACGGTGCGCTGGTACAGGGCGGCGGACTTCGCGCTCGTCGGGACGCTCAAGCTCGGGAGCGACGCCGACAACCTGCGGGTCGACCGGTCGTCTGGCGACGTCGTCGCTGGCTACGGCACAGGAGCGCTGGCGGTCCTCGATGCCGGCACCGGCCGGAAGAAGGCCGACATCCGCCTGCCGGCGCACCCGGAATCATTCCAGCTGGCGTCCGACGGTCGCGTGTTCATCAACGTCCCGGATGCCCGGCAGGTCGCGGTGGTCGACCGCGCCGCCGGACGGCAGGTCGCGCATTGGGGCATCGAGGCCGCCGGCAATTTCCCGATGGCGCTCGATGAAGCCGGCCAACGCCTGATCGTCGCCTATCGCAGCCCCGCCACCCTGGCGATTTTCGACACGGCGAAGGGCTCCCCGATCGCGTCCTTCCGGACCTGCGACGATGCCGACGACGTGTTCGTCGACGCCCGCCGCCGCCGGATCTACGTGAGCTGCGGCGAGGGCGTGCTCGCCGTCATCCAGCAGGACGGGACCGGTTATCGCGACGTCGCGCGGATCAAGACCAGTTCGGGTGCCCGCACGTCGCTTTTCGTCCCTGAGCTCGATCGTCTGTTCCTGGCCGTCCGTACGCGGGGCCGCGAGCCCGCGGCGATCTGGATTTACCGGCCGGAGCTTTGAGTTTGCCAGAGCTTTGAATTTGGTTGTCGTCACAGGAGAAGAGGAGAGACCCATGAGCGAGGAAATGCCACGCCGTGCATTCATCGAAAAGACCGCGACCCTCGCCGGCACGGTTGCTGCCGCCGGCGCGCTCGGCGCCCCGGCGCTGGCCCAGTCCCAATCCCAAACCCAGGCCCAATCACCATCACCAGGCGGAGTCCCGATGACCTACACGCCGAAGAAACTGCCGTTCGACCCGGGCCGGATCAAGGGCATGTCGGAGAAGCTGCTCGTCAGCCACTACGAGAACAACTACGGCGGTGCCGTGAAGCGGCTCAACGCGATCGGCGAGCAGCTGGCAAGCCTCGACTTCGACAAGGCGCCGGTGTTCGTCGTCAACGGCCTGAAGCGCGAAGAGCTGATCGCCACCAATTCGATGATCCTGCACGAGCTGTTCTTCGACGGCCTCGGCGGGGAAGGGCAGCCGGGCGGGGCGTTGGCCGAGGCGCTGAACCGCGATTTCGGCAGCGTCGCGCGCTGGCGCTCCGAATTCACGGCGGTGGGCCGGGCACTGGGCGGCGGCTCCGGCTGGGTCATGCTCAGCTATTCGCCGCGCGACCGGCGGCTCGTGAATCAGTGGGCATCCGATCACACCACCAACCTCGCGGCGGGCCGTCCGATCCTTGTCATGGACATGTACGAGCACGCCTATCACATGGACTACGGGGCGGCGGCCGCGAAGTATGTCGATGCCTTCATGCAGGTGATTCGCTGGGACAATGTCGCCCGGCTGCACGGCGAGGCGCAGCGCGCATGACGCTCGCAGGGGTCGGCTGCGCCTGGTCGATCGCAGCCGATCCCTCGAAATAGCTGGTCTGGAATTTGCACACTTGAGGGTGAGCGTGAGGTGGGACGGCCGATCTGACCAAGACTGAGGCACACATCGACACTCGCGACGACAAGCCCGGCGCCGCAGCGACGGGTCTGCGCGTCTTGTTGGTGGACGCGGATCCCGCCCGGGCGGCCGTTCTCAAGGCGGGCCTCACCGATTCGGGTGCGCGGATCGTCGCCGTTGCCTCGCCCGACGACGATCTTCTCCGCGCGGTGCGCGATGCGGCCCCCGATGTCATCATCATCGATCTCGATTCGCCGAGCCGGGATACGCTCGAAAGCTTGCGCGCGGTCACCCGCGATCAGCCGCGGCCGATCGTGATGTTCGTCGACAACTCGGACGACCACATGATCGAAGCCGCGATTCGCGCCGGAGTGAGCGCCTATGTGATCGACGGCCTGCAGGCGAAGCGCGTGAAGCCGGTGCTCGATGTCGCCATTGCCCGGTTCAAGGAATATCAGGCGCTCCGCGGCGAGCTCGAGAAGACGAAGAACAGCCTCAACGAACGCAAGGCCATCGAGCGCGCCAAGGGCATCCTGATGGATCAGCGCCAGATGACCGAGGACGAGGCGTACCGGACCTTGCGCAAGCTGGCGATGGACCAGAACAAGCGTCTGGTCGACGTCGCCCAGGCGCTCCTCACCTACGCGCAAGTGCTGAAGCGCTGACCGGCCGCGCCGGTCCCCCTCTGCCGTAATCTTGGTCGCCGCGAACGGCTGGCGCATCAAATTTGTGCAGTGCAACACCGCACCGCCGGCAAGCGTCGGGGCGGTTCGTCGATCACCGACCAATTTCCGGGATTTTCCCGGGGCTTAGCCGCGCGCACGGGGTTGGCATATCGCTTGCGAAGGACCGGTCAGGCGGTCCAACGACGGGCCGCCTCAGTTTCCACACCAGACGAAGTGGCGGGCCAGTGCCGGTCCGGCCAGCGGGCGAGGATGCCTATCCGCGGGACGACGGTCGTCCGCGGTTGTGCGCCTTTCTTGTTGGCCGAGCGGCAGAGGATATGACGTGGGCAGCGTGAACGGAGCAGGCGACGTGATGGGTGATCTCGAATTGGACCGGGTGCGGCTCGGCATCGTGCCGCTGACCGACTGCGCGCCGATCGCGGTCGCGCGCGAGCTCGGCCTGTTCCGCAAATGGGGCATCGAGGTGGCGATCTCGCGCGAGCCGTCCTGGGCCAATATCCGCGACAAGGTGTCGATCGGCGCCCTCGACGGCGCCCAGATGCTGGCGGCACTGCCGCTGGCCTCGGCCCTCGGCCTGGGCGGCATCGCCAAGCCGCTGGTGACGGCCCTGAACCTCGGCCTGAACGGCAACGCGATCACCCTGTCGGCCGCATTGTGGCAGCAGATCCTCTACGCGCATCCCGCCGCCGCGGTCGAGCGCCCGTTGACGGCGCGCGGCCTCCGCACAGTCATCGAGCAGCGCAAGTCGGTCGGGGCGCCGCCGCTCACCTTCGCGGTCACCTTCCCGTTCTCGTCGCACAATTATCTGCTGCGTTATTGGCTGGCCGCCGGCGGCATCGACCCCGACCGCGACGTCCGGCTGACCGTGGTGCCGCCGCCGCTGATGGTGGCGAAGCTCGAGGCGCGCCATATCGACGGGTTCTGCGTCGGCGCGCCGTGGAATCAGCGCGCGGTCGAGCTCGGCATCGGCCGCATCGCCGTGTGCAGCTCCGAGATCTGGCATAGCCACCCGGAGAAAGTGTTCGGCGTCACGCGGGACTGGGCCGAACGCCACCCGAACACGCACCGCGCCCTGCTCGCTGCGATCATCGAGGCGGCGGAATGGCTCGACGAGCCGGCCAACCGCCCGGAGGCGGCGCGGATCCTCGTCACCCGCGGCTACGTCGATGTGCCGGAAAGCATCGTCGCGCGCTCGCTGATCGGCGAGATCAGGTACGGCCATGACGAGGCGCCGCGGATGTCGCGCGACTACATCGTGTTCCACCGCTATGCGGCCAATTTCCCGTGGCTGTCGCATGCCGAATGGACGCTGGTCCAGATGCAGCGCTGGGGTCAGATCGGCGATGCGACCGATATCGCCGCCGTCGCCGCCGCGGCGTATCGGCCCGATATCTTCCGCGACGTGGCGAGCCGTCTCGGGCGGTCCTGCCCGGTCTTCGACCGCAAGCGCGAAGGCGAGCACATCGGCGGATGGCAGCTGCCGGGCTCGCCCGACGCCATCGCGATGGGGCCGGATACGTTCATCGACGACCAGATTTTCGATCCCGCCGACCCGGCCGGATATCTCGCGCGCGTCCGCGACCATCACCGCGACGACGCCATTCCCCGCAGCAGCGGGTCCGGCCGCCCCTCATGACATGCAGGAGACAGACATGGGCACTCGAGGACAGAATCGTTCGCACCGCGTGAAGGGCGTCAGTCGCCGCCGGCTCCTGCAATCGGGAGCCGCCGCCGCAAGCGCGGCGGCCCTGGTCAGCGCGCTCCGCGCCGCCTTTCCCGCCGGTGCCGCCGCGCAAGGTGCGGGACCCGAGGTGACGAAGGCGACGTTCGGGTTCATCGCGCTCACCGACTTCGCCCCGCTCGCGGTCGCCAAGGAAAAAGGCATCTTCGCCAAATACGGCATGCCCGACGTCGAAGTCGCCAAGCAGGCCTCGTGGGGTGCCACGCGCGACAACATCGTGCTGGGCGGCGAGGGCGGCGGCATCGACGGCGCACATATCCTGACTCCGATGCCGTACCTGATCACCAGCGGCCGGGTGACGCAGAACAACCAGCCGGTGCCGATGTACATCCTGGCCCGCCTGAATGTGAACGGTCAGTGCATCTCGGTCGCCAAGGCGCATATGGGGACCGGCGCGGCGTTGAACTCGGCGCCGCTCGCCGCCGAGTTCAAGAAGATGATCGCCGCCGGCAAGGAAGTGAAATGCGCCATGACCTTCCCCGGCGGCACGCATGACATGTGGATCCGCTACTGGCTCGCGGCCGGCGGGATCGATCCGGACAAGGACGTCCAGACGATCGTGGTACCGCCGCCGCAGATGGTCGCCAACATGAAGGTCGGCACCATGGAAGCGTTCTGCGTGTGCGAGCCCTGGAACGATCAACTCGTGCATCAGGGCATCGGCTACACCGCCCTGACCACCGGCGAGCTGTGGAACCGGCATCCGGAGAAGAGCTTCGGCCTGCGCGCCGACTGGGTCGACAAGCATCCGAAGGCCGCCCAGGCGGTCCTGTTGGCGGTCATGGAAGCCCAGATGTGGTGCGAAACGGCCGAGAACCGGGAAGAGATGTGCCAGATCATCGCCAAGCGGCAGTGGATGAACGCGCCGTACGAGGACATCATCGACCGCGCCAAGGGAAAATTCGTCTACGGCGACGGCCGCGTCGTCGAGAACCATCCTCAGATGATGAAGTACTGGGGGGACTACACGTCCTATCCGTTCCAGAGCCACGATTTGTGGTTCCTCACCGAGAACATCCGGTGGGGCTATCAGCCGGCCGATCTCGATACCAAGGCGCTGATCGGCAAGGTCAACCGCGAGGACCTGTGGCGCGAGGCGGCGAAGACGCTCGGCCTGCCGGCCAAGGAGATTCCGAACGGTACCTCGCGCGGCAAAGAGACGTTCTTCGACGGCAAGGTCTTCGATCCCGAGAATCCGAAGGCCTATCTGGCCAGCCTCAACATCAAGAAGGTCACCGCGTGAGCGCGGACGGATCGCCGACCATGACCCTTCCCGCACGCTCCGAAACGCCCGCCGGCGGCACCGTGCCCGCCACCGCGAGGGTCCTGGCCTTCACCGCACCCCGCGCCGGCCGGACGGAGGTCTGGTCGTCGCTCGGCAAGGCGGCGGCGAATCTGCTGCCGCCGGTGATCACGTTGGCGCTGATCCTGCTGGTCTGGCAGTTCCTCTGCTCCCAGCCCGGCGCCACTTTGCCGCCGCCGACCAAGATCGTCAGCGGGTCGTGGGAGCTCATCTCCGATCCGTTCTACGACCGCGGCGGCCTCGACAAGGGCATGGCCTGGCACATCCTGGCGAGCCTGCGCCGCGTCGCCATGGGCTACGCACTCGCCGCCGTCGTCGGTGTGGCACTCGGCGTTCTGGTCGGCCAGAGCACGTGGGCCATGCGCGGCCTCGATCCGATCTTCCAGGTCCTGCGCACGGTCCCGCCGCTCGCCTGGCTGCCGCTGTCGCTGGCGGCGTTCCGCGACGGCCAGCCGTCGGCGATCTTCGTCATCTTCATCACCGCCATCTGGCCGATCATCATCAACACGTCGGTCGGTGTGCGGAACATCCCCCAGGACTACGTCAATGTCGCGCGCATCCTGCGGCTCTCCGGTCCGGAGTATTTCTGGAAGATCATGCTGCCGGCGACCGTGCCGTACATGTTCACCGGCCTCCGCATCGGGATCGGCCTGTCATGGCTGGCCATCGTCGCGGCGGAGATGCTGATCGGCGGCGTCGGCGTCGGCTTCTTCATCTGGGATGCGTGGAACAGCTCGCTCATCGCCGACATCATCGTGGCGCTGGTCTATGTCGGCCTGGTCGGCTTCATCCTCGACCGCATAGTCGCCACCCTCGGCCGCCTCATCTCCCGCGGCACATCGTTCACCTGAGGTCCATCATGAAGGGCTATCTCAGCATCGAGCACGTCGGCAAAAGCTTCGCCCGCGGTGCGGCCGCGACCGAGGTCCTGCACGACATCTCGCTCAGCATCGAGCGCGGGGAATACGTCTCGATCATCGGCCATTCCGGCTGTGGAAAATCGACCCTCCTCAACATCGTCGCCGGGCTGCTCACCTCGACGACCGGCGAGGTCTTCGTGGACGGCGAGGTGATCGACGCGCCCGGACCGGACCGGGCGGTCGTGTTCCAGAACCATTCGCTGCTGCCGTGGCTGACCGTGTACGAGAACGTGCGGCTCGGGGTCGACAAGGTGTTCAGGCAGAGCAAGAGCTCGGCCGAGCGCCACGACTGGACCATGCACAATCTCGAGCTCGTCCAGATGACGCCGGCGCACGACAAGCGTCCCGGCGAGATCTCCGGCGGCATGAAGCAACGTGTCGGTATCGCCCGGGCCTTGGCCATGGAACCCAAGGTGCTGCTGCTCGACGAGCCGTTCGGGGCGCTCGACGCGCTGACCCGCGCCCATCTTCAGGATTCGGTCATGGATATCCATGCCAAGCTCGGCAACACGGTGCTGATGATCACGCACGACGTGGACGAAGCGGTCCTGTTGTCGGACCGCATCGTTATGATGACCAACGGCCCGGCGGCGACCATCGGCGAGATCCTGAAGATCGATCTGCCGCGTCCGCGGCGGCGCCTCGATCTGGTCGAGGACGCCACCTACACGCATTGCCGCGCGGCGGTGCTCGAGTTCCTCTACACGCGGCATCGCCGGCCGGCGCTGCACGCCGCTTGACCCCGGCCATGGACGGCGCCTCCTCGCCGCGCCGACGGCTGGTCATCGTCGGCAACGGCATGGCGGGGG
>DASWFO010000297.1:0-8315 GCA_036394195.1 Alphaproteobacteria bacterium
CTCGCGGTGGCCACTGGCGCCGGCGCCGAGATGCGTCAGTCGCTCGGCACGGCCGTGTTCTTCGGCATGCTCGGCGTTACCCTGTTCGGCCTGATATTCACACCGACCTTCTACACCGTGGTGCGCCGAGTTTTTGGCAAGGCATCATCATAGGAGGATCGATGACGGGTTCGCTCCTCCGAAAGGTGAGGTCGGAAAGTGGCATCGTCTCGTTCTGAAGCGATATGGATTCCCAGCAAAGTCTGCTGCGCCTTATCTGCTGCCGCACGGCATCGGCAACGATGCGCCTGTCCCGCCAATTATTCCCGTCACGCCTAGTGCATGGCGCCGTCGTCCTTGGTAACGACGTGGGCGGGTTTAGGCACAGTCTCCGCACGAGGCTGTCCCATGTCGCCTCATGGCACTTCTCCGACTTGCCGTGCCGTTCGACTTAGTCCGCAAACTGCCGCAAAGCGGAACTCGGCTAGGTTGCACTCACCAGTCGAAAAATGGGAGGCCGCTAAACCGCCCGGGCGATCATCTCGGTCGGCGAGATGATCCCGCGCTCGAGGTTGTCGATCATGTTGGCGGTCTTCTGCCGCGCCGACGGACCCATCAGGATATGCAGGCCGAGCGGCGGCGGCCCGCCACTCGCCGCGGCACGGGCGCGGATCTGGCGGAAGGACTCGACCGCGAAGGAACGGCGGCTGCGCTCCTTCAAGACATCGAAACCGGCGCTTTCGAGAAGCCGGCGATAGGTGGCGGCCGTCTCGACAAAACTCGTGGCGGCGCCTGAGGCCCACGGAACCGGGAAGCCGAGCGCGCCATCGGCCTCGCGCATCACGTCGTAAATGCCGAAAGCCGCGCCACGTTTCAGCACACGCCGGACCTCGCCGAACGCCCGCGGCTTGTCCTCGATGTTCATCCCGACATGCAGCATGTAGGCGCCATCGAACGCGCCGTCCGGGAACGGCAGCGCCGTGGCGCTTCCCTGCCGGTAGTCGACCCTGTCCGCGAGGCCGACGCGCCGCGCCAGAGACGCCGCGACGCGCACGTATTCGTCGGTGAGGTCGATGCCGCTCACCCGAGAGGCGTGCTCGTGCGCGAAATAGCGCGACGCGCCACCGAGGCCCGACCCGATATCGAGAAGGTGGGCTCCCGGCGCAAACCCCAGCTGCACCGCGAACTCGGCCGTCGCCTGCCGGCCGCCGATGTGGAACTCGTCCACCGGCGTCAGGTCCTGTGGCGTCAGGCGATCAGGGTCTTTCCTGGACTGTGTCAGCGCGTCGAGGATCGCCCGTTCGAGCGACCCGTGCGTGTAATGCTGCGCCACGCTCTGTTCAACATCATCGGCCATGGCGGATCATAACAAGCGGGCGCATTCTTGACTTCCGGCGCCACCGCGTTCGAAGATGAACATGTTCGGAATAAAAAGTCCGAACCCAATCATCCGCGTTCGAGAGCGGATCGCCGCAACAGGCGTCGAAACCGGAAGGAGGACTCGCATGGTCGCCCCCAAGGTCATCGTCACCGTCGCCCCCACCGGCGGCATGGCGTCGAAGAAACAGAATCCCCACCTGCCCACCCAGCCGCTCGAGATCGCGGAATCCGTGTACCGCTCCTATAACGAAGGGGCGAGCGTCGTCGCCGTGCATGCACGGCGCCCCGACGACGAGGCGACGTGCAGCTCAGAGGTGTACGGCGCCATCAACAAGCTGATCCGCGAGCGCTGCGACATCGTCATCAACAACTCAACCGGCGGCGGCGTGAACGGCGACATGACGCGCGAGCTGCGCCCCGGCCTGGAAGAGATCATCTTCGAGGAGCGCCTCAAGGGTGCCGACGCGCCGCTATGCGAGATGGTGACGTTCGACTGCCACACCATCATGGCGCTGTTCAACAACCGCAAGCTCCTGATGGTCACCGAGCCCGACCGCTGCACCCAGATGGCACAGAAATTCAAAGACAAGGGTGTCAAACCGGAATGGGAGGTGTTCAGCCTCGCCCATATCCTGCAGGACACGACGCGGCTGATCGAGGCCGGCTTCGACAAGAAGCCCTACTACGTGAACATGGTGCTGGGGGCCATGGGCTTCCAAGGCGGCTATCCGTACACGCCGAAGATCCTGCAGCACATGGTCGACCACCTGCCCAAGGAGTCGATCTTCTGCGTCAGCGGCATCAGCACCGCCCAGTTGCCGGCGACGACCCACGCGATCCTGCTCGGCGGCCACGTCCGCGTCGGGCTCGAGGACAACAACTACTATCGCAAGGGCGAGCTGGCGACGAACGAGCAGCTGGTGGCACGAACGGTGCGCATCATCCGCGAGCTCGGCGCCGAGCCGGCGACGCCAGCCGAGGCGCGGCAGATGCTGGGCCTGGCGCCCGTCCCCGCCAAATCGATGGCGCGCGTCGCGGAGTAGCGTGCCCGGGTCACCCCCCACCCTTTCCCTCCCCCGCAAGGGGGGAGGGAAAGGTGTCGCGCCGCAAATTCCGACTCCCTCCCCCTTGAGGGGGGAGGGCTGGGGTGGGGGTGACCGGCACCGATCGGCCGCTGAGATCCGGTAATGGGCTTCTTCATCGGCACCGATGTCGGCGGGACGTTCACCGATCTCTGGGTCTCGGCGAGCGACGGCCACACACGCGTGTTCAAGACGCCGACGACGCCCGACGTGCTGGGCGGCGTCCTCGACGCGATCACGCTGGCCGCCGACGCCTACGGCCTGAGCTTCGAGCGGTTCTGCGCCGAGATCGAGCGCTTCGGCCACGGCACGACCGTGGGCCTGAACGCGCTGTTGACCGGCAATGCGGCGAAGACCGCCATCCTCACCACCAAAGGCTTCGGCGACACGCTCGAGATCGGGCGTCTCCGCCGCCAGACCTCCGACCTGAACGAGGTCGAATATACGGATGCCTATTTGCGCAACCGCGTGCCGCCGCTGGTGCCGCGCGACCTCGTCGTCGAGATCGAAGAGCGCCTCGATGCCACCGGCAAGGTCGTCGTCCCGCTCAACGAGAAACAGGCGCGCGCGGCGCTGAAGAAACTGAAACCACGCGGCATCGACGCGATCGCCGTCTGCACCTTGTGGTCGACGCAGAATCCCGTGCACGAGAAGCGCCTGCGCGCGCTGGTCAAGGCCGAGCTGCCCGACGCGTTCGTCAGCGTCTCGCACGAGATCTCGCCGGCGGTCGGCGAATACGCGCGCATGTCGACCACGGCGGCCAATGCGGCCCTTGGCCCGCTCGCCGGGCGGTACCTCTCCGCTCTCGAAACCCGGCTGCGCCAGGCGGGGATGCGCGTGCCGGTGCTGATGATGACCTGCGCCGGCGGCGTGCTGCCGACCACCGTGCTGAGCGACCGGCCGGCCTTCGCGCTGTTCTCCGGGCCCGCGGCCGGTGTCATGGGCTCGCAGGCCATCGGCGAGCAGATCGGGCTCAAGAACCTGCTGACCACCGACATCGGCGGCACCAGCTTCGACGTCGGGGTGGTCGCCGGCGGCAAGGCGATCATGCGCTCCGAGATCTCGGTCGCCGGTGCCGACATCCGCGTGCACTCGATCGACGTCGATTCGATCGGCGCCGGCGGCGGCAGCATCGCGGCGGTGCAGTTCGGCGAACTCCGGGTCGGGCCGCAGAGCGCCGGCGCCACGCCGGGGCCGGCCTGCTACGGCCGCGGCGGGACCCTGCCGACCGCGACCGACGCCGACCTGGTGCTGGGCGTGCTCGACCCCGACAATTTCCTTGGCGGCCGCATGATGCTCGACATCGAGGCGGCGCGGCGCGCGATCCACGACCGCATCGCCAAGCCGCTCGGCCTCGGGCTCGCCGAAGCTGCCTGGGGCATCCGCGAGGTGCTCGACAACCGGATGGCCGATCTCCTGCGGCGCATGACCGTCGAGCGCGGCTACGATCCACGCGACTTCGCGCTGATCGCGAACGGCGGCGCCGGGCCGTCGCACGCCTGGGTGCTGTGCGAGGAGCTCGGGCTCGACGGCTTCATCGTGCCGGCCGCCGCCACCGCCCAGTCGGCGTTCGGCACCGGCAACTCCGATCTGGGATTCACCGCCGAGCAGGCCGCCTACGCGCGCATCCGCCCCGGCGCGGCACCGTCCGCGGCGCATCTGGCGCGGATCAGCACGGCACTCACCGCCATCTCCGCCGAGGTGCGGCGGAACCTTGACCTGGCGCTCGCCGCCGCCCAGGGCAAGGTGCGCGTCGAGCGGCTGATCTCGATCCGCTATCGCGGCCAGACGCATCATCTCGACGTGCCGCTCGACCGCGAGGCGTTCGACCTCGACGCGTACCGCAAGGCGGTGGCGCGGTTCGAAGCGCAGTACGAAACCCTGTTCGGCCGCGGTGCTGCGTTCTCGAAGGCCGGCTATGAGCTCCTGTCGGTGCGCGCGGTCGGCGTCGGCGCGCTGCCGCCCCCGACGGCCGCCACCAAGGGCGAGGTGCTCCAATTCGTGAAGACGCGCAAGGTGATCTTCCGCGATCCCAAGGCGCCTCTCGAGACCGCGATCTACAAGACGACCTACCCCGAGCCAGAGGCCAGCGTCGACGGCCCGGCGATCATCGAATTCCCCGGCCAAAGCGTCGTGGTGCCGCCGAAGGCCAAGGCCACCGCCGACCGCTTCGGCAATCTGCATGTGAGACCGGCATGACGGCGGCCCTCAACTCCGTCGCGTTCGAGGTGCTGCGCAATCGCCTGGTGGCGATCACGGAAGAAATGCGCATCGCGCTGCAAAGCGTCTCGGGCTCGCCGACGGTGACCGAAGCCTCGGATTTCTTCACCGGCCTCTATCTCCCCGATGGGTCGCCGGCGTCGATGGGCTTCCAGGTGTCGTTCCAGGCGCCGGTCTGCACGACGGTGATCAAGCACATCAGCGGCAAGCCGGAGCTCAAGGTCAGCGATGGCGACATGTTCGTCGGCAACGACCCGTTCATCGGCGCGTTGCACCAGAACGACGTGCAGATGCTGGGGCCGATCTACGCCGGCGGCCAGATCATCGCCTGGGCCGGCGTGCAGGCGCACCAGACCGACGTCGGCGGCATGGACTTCGCGAGCTGGTGCCCGAAGGCCAAGGACGTCTACCAGGAAGGCTTCCGCATCCCGTGCGTGAAGCTGGTCGACCGCGGCGAGGTGCGCGAGGACGTGCTTGAGATGATCCTCACCGCCTCCCGCCTGCCCGACCAGCTCGGGCTCGATATCCGCGCCTTCATCGCCACGATCAATGTCGCGCGCAGCCGCTTCGCGGAGATCGTCCAGCGCTACGGCGCCGACGTCGTGACCCAGGCCATGCACCGGATGATCGAATCGTCGGAAGCCAAGATGCGCGCCCGTTTGCGCGAGCTGCCGGACGGCGAGTTCCACGCCGCTGATTTCCTCGAGCACGACGGCCACACCAACGCGCTGTACAAAATCGACGTGAAGCTCAAGAAAGAGGGCGACCGGATCACGCTGGATTTCAGCGGCTCGAGCAAGCAGGCGCCGGGCTTCGTCAACGCGACGCGCGCCGGCCTGCGCGGCGGCGTCGCCGGCGGCGTCCTGCCGATCCTCGCCTATGACATGCAGTGGAACCAGGGCGCGCTGACGCCGGTCGAGATCGTGGCGCCGGACGGGCTGATCTGCACGGCGCAGTTCCCGGCCCCCGTGGGGGCCGCGACCGTCGAAGCGATCTGGGTGGTGTGCAACGCGACGACGTTGGCGCTCAACAAGCTGCTCGCCACGTCGGCGAAGTATCGCCACCGCGCACAGGCGATCACCGACGGCTGCATGGCGACGTTCAACCTCGGCGGCGTCAACCAGTACGGCGAGCCGTTCGGGCTGCATCTGATGGACCCGATCTGCGGCGGCGGCGGCGCATTCGCGTCCAAGGACGGCGTCGACGCCGGCGGACCGATCGTCTCGCCGGTCTCCTCGGTCGCCGATGTCGAGCGCAACGAGCAGGTGTCGCCGCTCTTCTATCTCCATCGGCGGCTGGCGCGCGACACCGCCGGCGCCGGCCGGTTCCGCGGCGGCCTCAGCGGCGAAGTGGCGCTGACCCTGGGCGGCATCGAGCGCGCCTATGCGCTGATCATGACCCATGGCGCCGAAGTGCCGAACGACGCGGGCCTGGGTGGCGGCTGGCCCGGCTCGACGGTCCGCCAGTCGATGGGCCGCGGCGCCATCAAGAACGGCCGGCCGCGGAAGACGGGAACATGGGAGCATTTCGGGCCCAAGCCGGGCCTGATGCCGATGACCAACCGCGACGTCTTCGCGGTGTCATGGCAGGGCGGCGGCGGCTGGGGTGATCCGCTGGATCGCGAACCGGCGGCGGTCGCCGCTGACGAGGCGCGGGGCGCCGTCTCGCCGGAGGCCGCCCGCAAGATCTACGGGATCGTGCTCAAACGCGGCCGGCCCGACGCGAAGACGAGCGAGGGCCTGCGCCGGAAGCTCCGCCTGCAGCGCGTCGGCAAGTTCGCGAAAAATCCGGCGAAGTTCTGCGCAGCGGAGCCGTTCGCCTCGCTCGGCGAGAACCTGTTCCTCGCCCGCGACGCGCGCGGCACCCATGTGGTGAGCAAGGCCGGCTACATCCTGTCGACCAACAGCACGCGCTGGCGCCGCGGGGCGGTGGCGCGGACGATGACCAGGCTGCCGGCGGAGCATCGGATCGCGCTGCATCGCGACCTGGCGGTGACGGCGTTCTACTGCCCGGCCAGCGGCGTGCTCCTCTCCATCGATGTGCATGAGCGCGGCAAGAAAGTGCCCGACGACGTCGTGCTCGATCTCCCCGCGGCCGAGAAGCTGTACGGTGTCTCCCGCGTGGTTAAGGAAGCCGCAGAATGAGGTCAGGCATTATGACCGCCTTGCCCCGCGTCGCGATCGTGCTTGCCGCATTCGCAGCGACTCACGCGAATGGGCAGTCGTGTGGAAAAGCCGTTGCCTCTGCGACCGAAAAGGACGCATTCACCGATCGCAGTTGGATCAATAGCAATGCGGTCATATACGGCGCCAGCTCGCATGATGGGATATTCCGGCTCCGCCTTGGATCGAATCAGCAGACCCAGATCGGTAGTCACGCAGCTCATACGCTGTACGACTTCAAAATGTCGCCGCGCAGAGAGTGGTTGTTCTATTTTCTGGACGAGCCGTCCCGCGGCCAGCCCACTTACTGGCTATACAATGTTACGACCGAAGAGGAGCGGCAGTTAAGGTCGGTTCCCAAATACTCTTCAGATTTCGTGTTCTCGCCAGACGAAACGAAGATTGCGTGGACGCCGCGCCCGGGCGATCCGGACGCTGTTTATGTGGCGACCCTTAGCACGTTCGAAACCCGCAGCTTCCCGCTCCATCTTAGTGAGCCCAGTGGCTCTTCGACCCTCCTCGGCTTGGCGTGGTCGGACAACGGCGATCGGGTGCTGTTTGGACAGCGACCACGCGACGGGCGCGAAACGTTCTGGAGCCTTGATCCGATCTTTGGGCGGTTAAGCCCCGTTACCGGCCAGCGCGAAGGACGACCAGAAACAGGCGATCTGAGAATTCGCTACAGCGAAAATGGCATTGCAATTGGTGCCGATTGCATTCTATGCGGCCGCCCACGCGGCGTATCAGATATTGAACTTCTGGGCGGGGCGCAGGCCTCTGTGAAACAAAGACGCCAGCTCATCGTCACGAAACCTGGATCTGGACCAAAAGTTGTGGCGGAGATTCCAACTGAGCCGCAGCCGGAGCCGACGATATCATCTGACGGCACGCAGGCGACCGTGGTGGCACTGGGATGTATGACACATTCTCTCGCACTGCTCGGCTCGATCGATGATCGTTACATCATCTATGACTTGGATCAGGAGTATTGGGTGTACGGGGCCATTGAGGATCGGAAGGCACAGCTGACAAACAGACCGGGAACATTTCTTGTCTGGTAACGTCTTGTAGCCGTCAATTCGGCGCGATGCCGGCCGCCCTGACCAGCACGGCGTTGGTCTTGATCTCGTTGTGGATGTACTCGTCGAACGTCTTGCGGCAGTCGCACCGCCTCACGCAGCGCGCTTGACGGTAATCCGTGGCTTAAGGCCGCCGGCGGCGGCCATGTCGACGAGCATGTCGAGAGAAAACAGATCGATCCGGCCGCGCACAAGGTCCGAAATCCGGGGCTGCGTTACGCCGAACTTGGCGGCGGCCTGCCGCTGCGTCCAGGCGGAGCGCCGGATCAATTCCGAGAGCTCGATCATCAGGGCGGAGCGCGCACGCAGGCTTGCAGCGGCGTGGCGGGTATCCTCTATCGCCTCCCATACGCTGTCAAAACGCCGCGCTTTCATCGGCAGATTATACAAAAATTTGTATAAGCCGACAAACC
>DASWFO010000298.1:0-4140 GCA_036394195.1 Alphaproteobacteria bacterium
GCTCGTACAGGTCCGACGACACATACCCCACCCGCAGCCGCCGCTCCGCAGCGCGCGCCACCGCGTCGGGCGCCGCCACCCGCGCGTAGATCGGCGCCCCGTACAACGCCTCGAACCCGTGCGCAATCTCCCACCGCCCCGGCTCATCCACGGACGTCATGTGCAACGCTGCACCCATGATGTTCCGATAGGCAGTGGGCGAGCCGGCAGGGTCGCTCTCCATCGCCTTGCGATAGGCGGCGACGGCCGCATCGAAGTTGCCATAAGCCTGCAGCACCACGCCGAAATTGTTCCATGCATCGACGTAACCCGGCTGCAGCTCGATGGCGCCGCGGAACTCGCCGGCGGCCTCGTCGACCTTGCCCTGCTGAAGCAGGGCCAGGCCCAGGTTGTAGTGGGCCTCGGCAAAGTCCGGCTTGATCGTCAGCGCACGGCGATAGGCGGCGACCGCCTCGTCGGTGCGACCGGACTCCTGCAGCGCCACGCCGAGATTCACGTGCGCATCGGCATAGGTCGGACGGAGCACCGTGGCCCGCCGGCAGGCGGCCACCGCCCCCTCGGTATCGCCGCTCTCGCGCAAGCAATTTCCGAGATTGGTGTGCGCCTCCGCCAGGCCGGGCGCCAATTCCACCGCCCGCCGGTAGCTCGCGATGGCGCCGGCGACGTCGCTCAGGCGGCGCAGCACCAAGCCGAGATTGAAGTGATACACCCCCGCCTGCGGGTTGAGGGCGACGGCGTGGCGGATCTTCTCCACAGCCACGGGCAGATCGTTCTGTGAGAGCGCGATCAGGCCCAAAAACTGCCAGACATCCGCATTGCGCGGCTCGATCCGCAGGATCTCCTCATAGATGGCGCCGGCCTCCGGCAAACGGCCGGCCCGGTGAAGCGCCACCGCGTCTTCCAATCGGGTCATCGAGGATCGCACCACCGCCGCCACACGGCGCGGAGAAGTCGCTCGATCTGGCGCGTGCGGCCGCGGCCGTCGCAGAGCGGCGAATTCGCCACGCGCGCCCGCAAGGTCGACCGCAGCTCCGCAAGGCGCGGCAGG
This sequence comes from Alphaproteobacteria bacterium, assembly GCA_036394195.1. Classification (GTDB taxonomy): domain Bacteria; phylum Pseudomonadota; class Alphaproteobacteria; order CACIAM-22H2; family CACIAM-22H2; genus DATJPD01. The sequence goes on from DASWFO010000298.1 coordinate 1,049, forward strand.
TCGTTGGCCAGCGCCACCGCCTTGGCGACATAGTCCGCTAGAGAATGCGCGATCAGCTCGTCGAGCTTCAATGCGTGCAGGATCGACGCACTCCAACGCGACGCCATCGTGCGGCCGGCCAAGGTCACGACGGGAACTCCCATCCACAAGGCTTCGAACGTCGTCGTCGACCCGGTGAAGGGAAACGGATCGAGGGCGATGTCGATGCGGTTGTAGAGCGCCAGATGACCGGCGTGAGCAAGCGCTTCGTCGCTGAGCTCGAGCCGGTCGGCAGCCACGGACTCGGCCGCAAGCACCCGATCGATGCGGCCGCGCAGGGGGCCGAAGCGATTGCGATATTTGAGCTGCAGGCGAGAGCGCGGAACCTGCCGCAGGATGCCGCCCCACAGGCCCAGAACCGAATCGTTCACCTTCACCGGGTTGTTGAACGACCCGAAGGCCACGTGCCCGGCGACCGCCGACGGCGGCGGGCCGACGGGCGGGGCGTCGCGAAGCGGTTCGTGAATGTAAAAGCTCGGCAAGTACAAGATGCGCTCGGCAAAGGCCTCGTCCGTTCGCGGCGGCGCCAGCACCGGATCGGCGATCAGATAATCGATCGCGGACAGGCCGCTCGTTCCCGGGTCGTGGAAACTGATCTGGATCGGCGCCGGCCGATAGGCCGCAATCAGCGGGCGGTTGTGGTCGAAACGCCCGGCCAGGATGATCAGGATGTCGATGCCGTCCGAGCGGATGAGCTCGGCAACGTCCCGGTCCGTGCGACCGACGATCGACCGCCACGAATCGGCCAGCGACTTGTAGCGCGCCGTCGTCGCGTCGGGCTTGGCCACTTCGGCATAACACACGGTTTCGAATCGCGAGCGGTCGCGATGGGTGAAGATCGGCTCCAAGTTCCGGGCGACCGGATGGTCGCGGAAATCGGAGGACACCCAGCCGATCCGCAGCCGCCGCTCGGGGTCGCGCGGATTGGCGGGCGCCGGCGCCGGGGCGCGCAGAGCCGCAAATTGCCCGGCAAATCGCCGGTGCTCGGCGGCGTAGGTTCCGGCATCGGCGGTCGGATCGTACAGCAGTGCGGTCAGCAGAAGCCGGTACGTGTCAGCATCGTCGGGCTTCACCGTGAGCGCATGCCGCAAGGCCAGGATCGCCTCTTGCGGCCGACCTTGCCCCAGCAAGGCCGCCCCGAGATTGACCGCCGCCTTGTCGTTGGCCGGTGCAAGTCCGAGGGCGCGCCGGTATGCCGCTTCGGCGGCGACATAGTCTCCGTCGGCCTGCAGGCATACGCCGTGATTGTAATGGGCCTCGGCATAGTCGGGGGCCAGCTCGATGGCCCGCCTGTAGCTCGCCAAGGCACCCGGCCGATCGCCCTTTTCGGCCAGCGTCTTTCCCATGTTGTTGTGGAACATCGGGGCGTTGGGGTTTATGGCGATGGCTTGGCGGATCAGCGATTCCGCCGCGGCGGAATCGCCCTGCTGGTGGCGGAGGACGCCCAGCAGATGCAGCGCATCGGGATTGGCGGGATCGTCCTTGAGGACCACCCGATAGGAAGCCTCGGCCTCGGCCAGCCGGCCGGCCTGATGCTGCCGAAGGGCGTCGGACAATGTCTGGCGCGAATCCACCGGAGTGGCCATTTTTTCGAGTCTAACCCTTCGGCAGGATGGCAGATCGGACGGGCGCCCGCATCGGGGTCAGGTTCGCGCGCACCACCGGCCCCAGGCGGCACGGAACAGCCGCTCGAATTGGCGCGCGCGGCCCCGCCCGTCGCAGAGCGGTGACCTCGCCACCCGTTCGCGGAGTTGTCCCCTGAGGTCGGCGAGGCGGACCGGATCCCTGGCGAGAGCGACCGCCTTTTCGACGAATTCCCGTGGCGTGGTGGCCACCAACTCGTCCAATCTCGCGGCGCGCAGGATCGAAGCGCTCCACCGCGCGGCCATGTGATCGCCGACAAGGGTGATGACCGGAACGCCCATCCACAGCGCCTCGAAGGTCGTGGTCGATCCCGTGAACGGAAACGTGTCGAGCGCGACATCGACGTCGTTGTACAGCGACAGATGACTCTCTTGATCCAGAAGCCTGTCGCCGACTTCGAGCCGGTCACCGGTGACGCCCTCGGCGGCCAGGCTGCGTGCCAGGCTGTCGCGCAGCGGAGCGAACCGGTTCCGGTATTTGAGATGAAGCCGCGCATCGGGCAACTCGCGCATCACGGCCGCCCACAACGCCACCACGCGATCGTTCACCTTGATCGGGTTGTTGAACGAGCCAAGGGTGATCCGGCCGGTCGTGGCGGACGGCGGCGGGGCCACCGCGGGGACGGCCGGGGGAACCGGGTAGACGTACAGGCTCGGAAGCCTGACCACGCGCTCGGTAAAATACTCCGTCAGCTGCCGGGGAACGAGGACCGGATCGGCGACGATGTAATCGACGCCCGTTATGCCGCTGGTCCCCCCGTCGAACAGGCTGATCTGCACCGGGGCGGCGCCATAAGCGCCGATGAGGTAGCGGTTGTGATCGAAACGGCCGGCGAGAATGACCAGAATGTCGATGCCGTCCGAGCGTATCAGCTCGGCCACTTCGTCATCCGTGCGCTGCATGATCGGGCGCCAGCGCGCCGCCAGCGATTGAAATAACGCGGTGGTCGCGTCCGGCTTCGCCACATCGGCGTAGCACGTCATCTCGAAGCGGGTGCGGTCGCAGCCGCTGAAAATCGGCTCCAGATTCCGCGCCACCGGATGGTCGCGAAAGTCGGAGGAGATCCACCCGATCCGCAAGCGTCGGTCGGGCTCGCGTGAATTGGCGAAGGCGCGCCGCCGCGCATAGGCCGGCCGCGCGAACTGCCGCTCGAGCCGCTGGTATTCCAGCAATCGCGTCGCCTCGTCCGCCTCCGGATCGTAGAGTACGGCCGTGATCAGGGCGCGCGCCGTCCCCGGATCGTCAGGCTTGGCGTTGCGCGCCGTCTGCAACAGTTCGAACGCGTCGTGCGGTCGGGCCAGGGCCATCAGGACGGCGCTCAGATTGACCACCGCCTTGTAATGCGCGGGGTTGAGCTGCAGCACACGGCGATAGGCCGACTCCGCGGCGAGATGGTCCTCCGCCTCTTG
>DASWFO010000299.1:0-17022 GCA_036394195.1 Alphaproteobacteria bacterium
GCTCGTACAGGTCCGACGACACATACCCCACCCGCAGCCGCCGCTCCGCAGCGCGCGCCACCGCGTCGGGCGCCGCCACCCGCGCGTAGATCGGCGCCCCGTACAACGCCTCGAACCCGTGCGCAATCTCCCACCGCCCCGCCTCATCCAGGGACGGGTCATAGAGCATGACGGTCATGAGATGGCGATAGGCCGTCGAGAAGCCGGGGCGGAGCTCGACCGCGCGCTTGAACAGCGCGCGCGCCTCCGCATAATCGCCGAACATCTGGGTTGCCAGGCCGAGATTGTTGCACGCGTCGGCGTCGGGACTGATCGCCAGCGCCCGGCGATACGTCGCGATCGCCTGTTCAACCTGTCCCGTCTCCTGGAGTGCCACGCCTAGGTTGTTCAACGCGAGAACATAGGCCGGATCCACCTCCAGCGCCCTTTGATACCAGGCGATCGCCTCATCGCGCCGTGCCAGGGCGAGGCAGGCATTGCCGAGATTGTTGAGCACCTCCACGCTATGCGGCTGCCTAGCGAGAAGTTGCTCGAAGACCGCGATCGCCTCGGCGATCCGCCCCAGCGATTGCAGTGCGTTGCCGAGATTGAGCAGCGACGGCAAATGATCCGGTTGCAGCGCCAGGCCGGCGCGGTAGGCCGTGATCGCATCCTCTAACAGGCTGCGCTTGTGAAGGATCGCGCCCAGCTGGAAATGCGCCTGGGCGAGGTTCGGCGCCAGCGACAATGCGCGGCGCGCCACCCCTTCGGCCTCGGCCACCCGGTCGAGATCGCTGAGGGCCGTGCTGAGATTGAGCTGACCTTCGACGTACGTCGGCCGGAGCGCCACGGCGCGGCGCAGGCTCTCGACGGCGGCTTCTGGCTCACCAGCCTCGCGCAGCAAGACGCCGAGGTTGTTATGTGCCTCGACGAGTTGCGGAGCATGTTTGATCGCCGTCCGGTAGCTCTGGCCGGCCTCCGCCCTGTCGCCGCGCTGGCTGAGGGCCAGCCCGAGATGAAAATGGTAGAGGCCGGCGCGCGGATTGATGTGCAACGCCTGGCGGAGCCGTTCGATGGCCCCAACCGCATCCCCGCGGCTCAACGCGATCAAGCCCAGAAACTGCAGCGCGTCTCCGTGGCGCGGGTCGAGCCGCAGGATATTGTTGTAAATCCGTTCCGCCGCGGCGAGATGACCCGCTTGATGCTGCTTCATGGCCTCGGCCAGCCATGTCGCCACCGCGGTCATGCGCGCCCAGCCGGGAGGCGGCGCCTCCGCCCCGGAACTTGGGTCGATGGGTTCGCGTAACAGGACATCATCGCTTAGTATTTTGCCGGAGTGCTGCCGCCTCGCGTCGAGTCTGCCGGCGATTCGCCCCAAAAGAGTACATGCTCTCTATCATCAGTTCGATGCCGATCCCCGACTCCGCCCCATCCGCGTGCGCGATCAGGCGCTTATGACTATACCCTACGGCAACCTTCTCGGCCGCGCGCTCACCCTCCTGCGCCAGGGGGATCCGGCCGCCGCCGAGACGATCTGCCACCACGTCCTAACCGTCGACCCGCGGAACGCCACCGCGTTGTACCTGGCGGGCGTCATCGCGCATGACCGATTCGACCACGTCCGATCCTTCGAAATGATGAATCGGGCGATCGAGGTTAGACCCGACTTCGACGACGCGCTGTGCGGGCGCGGTATCGCCCGGCGCCATCTCGGCCAAGCCGAATCCGCCGCAAGCGATTTTGAAAGCGCGCTGGCCGTAAACCCCCGGCACGCCCCGGCGCTATACTATGTTGGGTTGTCGCGGTTCGAGCACAACGACCTCAAGGCGGCCGCCGACAAGTTCGAAAGCGCCCTAGCCGTGGACCCGGATCTCGCGGGGGCGTTGGCCAATCTCGGCCTGGTTCGCCACCGCCAGCACCGGCTCGACGATGCAGTGCGCCTCTACGGTCGTGCGCTCGAGCTCGAGCCCACGCTTGCCGTGGCGCGGAACAATCTCGCCGGCGCGCTGCAGGAATTGGGCCGCGCCGCGGAAGCGCTGGCGCTGCTGCACCGCCTGGACTGGGAAAACGCCGACCCCATCGTCGGCATGAATGTCCTCACCTGTCTCAATCTGGTGCCGGGCGATCCGCCGTCCTTCCTCAGCGAAGCGCGACACTGGGCACGCCGCTTCGCCAATCCCGTGCCGCCGATCAGGACGCATCGGCCCGCCGAGCCCACGCGCCGGCTTCGCATCGGTTATGTCGCCGCGAGCGGTCTCGCCCGCCATACGCTCGCGATGACCTACCTTCCGTTGCTCGCGGCGCACGACCGCGAGCGGTTCGACATCGCGGTCTATTCCGATCTCCCTCCGGAGCGCGAGGACGACGTGACCCGGCGGGCACACGCGTTCGCCGGGGTGTGGCACCGGACCCGCGAGCTCGATGATGCGGCGCTGGCCGAACGCATCGCCGCCGACGGCATCGATGTCCTGGTCGACGGCATCGGCTTCGCCGCGGGCTCCCGGCTGCTCGCCTTTGCCCGACGCCCGGCACCCGTGCAGCTGCATTTTCCACCGATGTCGACGACGGGCATGGATGCGATGGATTATGTCGTCGGTGATGCGCGCCTGATGCCGCCGGGGGTCGATGCGGCGTTTGCGGAGAAGCTGTGGCGGCTCCCCTGCGGGTTTCTCTATCAGCCCCTGGACGACCTTCCGGCACTGGCTCCGCCACCGGTGCTGCGCAACGGCTACGTGACGTTCGGAAGCTTCAACCGCATTGCAAAGATCGGCCCGGAAGCCGTGGCGGTATGGGCTGCCGTGCTCCATGCCGTGCCGCGATCGCGCCTGATCATCAAGGCGACGATCGGGCTCTCCCCGGATGCGGTGCGCCGCTATCAAGGCCTGTTCGCCGGTCATGGCATCGCGACTGAGCGCCTCGAATTCCGCGATCCCGCGCGCGACGAGGTCGGGCACCTTCGCCAGTTCAACGACATCGACATCGCACTCGATACGCTGCCGTTCGGCGGCGTGCTTACGACATGCGGAGCGCTGGCGATGGGCGTACCGGTCGTCACGTGGACCGGCGCGCGCATTCTCGAACGTTACGGCGCGATGATCCTCAATACGGCGGGTTTCGCGGCCGGCGTTGCGGCCGATGTCGACGACTACGTCGCGCGCGCGCGGGCGCTGGCGGCCACACCGGAGGAGCTGGACAATTTGCGCGGCCTGCTGCGCGCGCGGCTCTTCGGCTCGGCGCTGTGCGACGGGCCGGCATTCGCGCGGTCCCTCGAGGAGGCGTATTGCGAAATGTGGCGACGCCGCTGCGCCGAAACGCTGGCCGCGCCATGACGGCCGGCTTGACCCGTCAGGAGGACTTCCGGTACCCCGTGAATCACACGGCCGCCGGTGGACAGAGGAAAGGAGGCGCATGCTGCGTGAGATCGTCCTCCTGACCGGAGCACGCGAGGCGCCGCATCTCAGTGATTTTCTGCGTCGCCACAATCCGGCGCTCGTCGTGACCCATGTCGAGACGCGCGACGACCTTGTCTGCGCCTGGCACCCGGCGCGGCCGGCGGCGCGGCTCGTCGCGTTCTGTACCTCGGTGATCGTGCCCGGGACTCTTCTCGAGACATTTGAAGGACTGGCCTATAACTTCCATCCGGGCCCGCCGACCTATCCCGGGAGACACCCGGCGAGCTTCGCTATCTATGAAAGCGCGGCCCGCTTCGGCGTGACCCTTCATGAGATGCGCCGGCAAGTGGATTCGGGCCCGATCGCCGGCGTCGAATGGTTCGATATGCCGGCCAAACCGCGGCTCTCCGAGCTCGAGGGCTTGAGCTTCGAAGCCGCGGTCCGGCTTTTCCAACGCCACGGGCCCGCACTGGCCACCTCGCCGTCGCCGCTGCCGCACGCCGAAGAGCGCTGGAGCGGGTGGACCAGCCGGCAGCGCGATTTCGATGCGAAATGTGTGCTGCCGCTGGACATCGACGCCGACGAATTCGACCGCCGGTTTCGGGCCTTCGCGGACGGCCTGAACGGCACGCTGAACATCACCCTGCACGGCCATCGTTTTCGGGCTTTTGATTAGTCGTCTAAAAATGTTACTCAAGCGATTTCAGTATGTTATGAAGTAATAAATTACATACAATCATTTCTAGTGGCTATTTAGGAAAATTTTAAGGACCTCCGCATATCCTCTTCGTGAAGGCATGGGAACGGTTGCGCAACTGGCGTCCCCGGTCTTGCCACCTAGAAAGAGGAGATGAGCAATGGCTTCTGTCAACACCAACATCGGCGCGATGGTTGCGCTTTCAGACCTCAGCGCCACGCAGTCGAGCTTGAACGTCACTCAGAACCGTATTTCCACCGGCCTCAAAGTCACGGGACCGCAGGACAACGCCTCGGACTTCTCGATCGCCCAGGGCATCCGCTCTGACCTCAAGGCCTTCGACGCCGTGCAGCAGAGCCTTTCGTCCGGCACTGGCATCATCCAGACCGCCATTGCCGGTGCCACGTCGGTCTCGGACCTGCTCAACAGCATCAAGAGCAAGGTGATCGAATCCTCGAACCCGTCGAACACCTCCAACCAGCAGTCGATCCTGGCGAACGACTTCAACGCCATGATCGCCCAGCTGAACACCTTCATCAGCAACTCGGTGTACAACGGCCGCAACCTGCTCTCCGCCGGCTCGATCAGCGTTTCGGTCACCTCGACCATCTCCGGCGGCCAGCTCACCCTGAACAACGCCTCTTCGCTGGCGGGCATTTCGGCGACGCTGTCCACCGGCGTTGCGACCACGGCGGCCGCTCTGGCGCTGCTCACCACGGTCGACGCGCAGCAGCTCGTCATCGGCACGGCCCTCGGCTCGCTCGGCGCCGCTGCCAACAACCTGAACTTCCTCTCAACATTCACCAAGTCGCTGTCGGACGCGGTCAACCAGGGCCTCGGCTCGCTGGTCGACGCGAACCTCGCGAAGGAAAGCGCCAATCTGCAGTCGCTGCAGGTCAAGCAGCAGCTCGGCGTGCAGGCCCTCAGCATCGCCAACCAGCGGCCGCAGATCATCCTGTCGCTGTTCCGCTAAGTCATTCCGGAGCCGCCTCGCGGCTCCGTCCATCTCCTCCCTCGCCTCGGGCGGCCGCATCAAGCGGCCGCCCATTTTCTTTTCCGCGCCGTCGTTTCTCCACGCTCCGGCAATTCCTGCCGCGACCGGCAATTTCTTCCGTACCGGCGCGGCTCTTTAAGCGCACGCCCCAAAAATTCGCTGCAATTTCAAAGGCCCCGCACTGGCATTGGCCTTGCGATGCCTGGTGCGAACTCAGGCGCAAGGCGGCAATGGGCCGGTCTTGCCACCTAGAAGAGGAGCTGCGCGATGACCTCTGTCAACACCAACGTCGGCGCAATGGTTGCGCTGTCAAACCTCGACATCACCCAATCGTCGTTGACGACGACGCAGAACCGCATCTCGACGGGTCTGAAGGTCACCGGCCCGCAGGACAACGCCTCGGACTTCTCGATCGCCCAGGGCATCCGCTCTGACCTCAAGGCCTTCGACGCTGTGCAGCAGAGCCTTTCGTCCGGCACTGGCATCATCCAGACCGCGATCGCCGGCGCCACCTCGGTGTCGAACCTGCTCGCCCAGATCAAGGCCAAGGCCGTCGAGGCCTCGAACCCGTCGAACACCAACAACCAGCAGTCGATCCTGTCGAACGACTTCGCCGCCATGATCGGCCAGCTGAACACCTTCATCAGCAACTCGGTGTACAACGGTCGCAACCTGCTCTCCGCCAACTCGATCAGCGTCTCGGTCACCTCGACCATCTCCGGCGGCCAGCTCACCCTGAGCAGCGCCTCGACCCTGTCGGGCGTCTCCGCGACGCTGTCCACCGGCGTTGCAACCACGGCAGCGGCCCTCGCCCTGCTCACCACGATCGATGCGCAGGGTCTCGTCGTCGGCACTGCGCTCGGCACGCTTGGCGCCGCTGCCGCGGATCTGAACTTCCTCACCACGTTCACCAAATCCCTGACGGATGCCGTGACGCAGGGCCTCGGCGCTCTCGTCGATGCGAACTTGGCGCAGGAAAGCGCCAAGCTGCAGGCGCTGCAGGTCAAGCAGCAGCTCGGCGTTCAGTCGCTGAGCATCGCCAACCAGCGGCCGCAGATCATCCTGTCGCTGTTCCGCTAACCCGCAAGGCGCCGCCGCCTCACGGCGGCGCCGCTCTCTAAGATCGCGAGCGGCCGCTTTCGTGCGGCCGCTCGCTGCGTTTTGGAGGCGCGCCGCGGCGCGCGCCCGGCAAGTCTTGCCGTGGGCTGCAATTTCTTCCCGATGCGCCCTTCGGCGCGCCGCCGTTAATCAAAAAATAATCCGCCTTTTCAGTGACTTGCCGATCCTGCGGTTGGCATCTCGCTTGCGATGCGTCCGCTCAACGCGAATGGCGCCAAGACGGCAATGGGCCGGTCTCGCCACCTAGAACTAGGAGTCTGAGCAATGACCTCGATTAACACGAACGTAGGCGCGCTCGTCGCCCTGCAAAATCTGACGGTCACTCAGTCATCGTTGGATGCGACGCAGAACCGGATCTCCACCGGCTTGAAGGTGACGGGCCCGAAGGACGACGCCTCGGACTTCTCGATCGCTCAGGGCATCCGCTCCGACCTCAAGGCCTTCGATGCGGTTCAGCAGAGCCTGTCCGCCGGCCAGGGCATTATCCAGACCGCCATGGCCGGGGCCACCTCGGTGTCGAACCTGCTGGCCGAAATCAAGGCCAAGGCCATCGAGGCGGCAAACCCGTCGAACACGGCGAACCAGCAGTCGATCCTGACCAACGACTTCAACGCCATGATCGGCCAGCTGAACACCTTCATCAACAACGCCGTGTATAACGGCCGCAACCTGCTATCGACCAACTCGGTCAGCGTCTCGATCACCTCGACGATCTCCGGTGGCCAGCTGACCTTGCTCAGCGCCTCGGCGCTCTCCGGCGTCTCGGCCGCGCTATCGAGCGGCGTGGTCTCCACCGCGGCCGCTCTCGCGCTGCTGACCACGATCGATGCCCAGAACCTTGTCGTCGGCACGACGCTCGGCTCGCTCGGCTCGAACTCGAAGGACATCAACTTCCTGACCACCTTCAGCAAGACGCTGTCGGACTCGTTGACTCAGGGTCTCGGCGCCTTGGTCGACGCGAACCTGGCGAGTGAAAGCGCCAAGCTGCAGGCTCTGCAGGTCAAGCAGCAGCTCGGCGTGCAGGCCCTCAGCATCGCCAACCAGCGGCCGCAGATCATTCTGTCGCTGTTCCGCTAACCGGCTTCGGGCCCTGGCCGGCAGCCTTGGTCTTCCCGTGTGGCTGATCGTCGGCAGCGGCTGGTGGCCCGGGCTCGCGCAACCGCAAGTTTTCCGCCGTTTGACTGCGGAACCCTCTATAAATGGGGCGTCGAACATCCCCGCGAACCGCGCCATAGATTCATGGCCGCTTGGAGACCACCGCGATGAGTTCCGAAAACGATGCCCCGATCCTGGCCATGAATCTGATTGTCGATGCATACGAAGCGGCGTTGGCTCGGGGCGTACCGCCGGAAACCGTCGCGACCGCAGCGGTCTCCAGCGCATTGGGCCTCATGGTCCAGATCCACGGCGAAGAGAACGTTGCGAAAATGATGGAAGATCTCCCGCCGAAAATCCGGGCGGGAACGTTCTCGCACAAGGGCTGAGCCGACCGCCGCTCCCGAATTCTGCTGGTTCGCCGAGCCGGACGCGCAAATCGCGCGCCCGGTGCCTTGTTACGTCTGGACGTCGGCCGGCTCCTTACGGCCGCTCGGCAAGAACTGCCGGCCGGTCGCGGCATGAATTGCCGGCAGCCGCCTCATCTTGCCTTGTAGCGGACTGCCGCGACCGCGAAACGGTGCGGTATTTCAGCCCATTAGGTCATAGGACCCAGCTGGCCCCGGCTTTGCTCAGCAAGCGTCCGGACATGTCCCGTCGACGGACAATAACGCTTAAGCACAGGCTGCTCGGTTCATGACGCTTTCGTTCCTGGATGCGATTACGGGTCCACCTCCCGTGCCGACCGGCGCCTCCCTGCCCGTCGGCCCGTCGGCGCCGACCTTCTCGCACGTTCTGAACAGCATGAGCCAGCCGTCCGCGGGTGGCCAAGCAGCGACTGCGCCCTCCTCCGCGCCGGCGCTCGGCAGTTCTGCGCCGGCGAATCCGGCCCCGCAGAGCTCGGCGAGCGCAGCCGCCCCGCCGCCGCCGGCGCCGCCCTCATCGCATCAGTCGCCGGCCGCATCGCAGACCCAGTCCGCACCGCAGAACTCAGCCGGTGCGAATTCTGCGGCGCCGAACCAGGCCGCCGCCGCGCCCTCTTCCCCCAGCTCTTCGGACAGCGGCTCGTCGTCGAACGCATCGACCGGCTCGCAAACATCCAGCGACGCAAACGGGCCGGCCAACAACAGCAACAGCGATCAGAACACCGGCAGCGACAATTCCGCGAATGCCGCCGCGGCGGCGCTCGCGTCCGTCGCCGTGGCCGCGATGGCAGTGGCGCCCGTGCAAGCCCCGGCGGCAACGCCTCCCGGGCCCACCGGCCCCGAGTCAGGTTCACAGTCATCCGCCGCCGCCGGTTCGTCGAACGGATCAATCTCGTCGTCGACCGCGTCTCCGGCACCAGGAGTTCTGGCTGCGCTTCCGTCCGCACCGGCAACCGCCTCACCCATGCCTGCGGCCGGCTCGTCCACACCAGCGGCCGGTTCGCCCACACCGGCGGCCGGCTCGCCCACACCAGCGGCCGGCTCGGTTACGCCGCCTTCGGCGTCGTCGAACGGTACAAGTCAGGCGGCTAACGCGCTGCCGCCGCCGGCAGGACCCGCGCAGCCGTCGCCGACCAGCACCCCATCCCTGCCGACCGCTCCGGCTAATCCGGGTCCATCGGCGAATGCCGCCGCTGCAGCGACCTCAGGATCGGCCGCCCCAACCAGCCCGCCGAGCCCAAACGCCGCCACGCAGGCAGCCAGCGGTCAATCGCCGGTCCCGAGCGCCAGCGCCGCATCACAGGCAGCGTCGAATGCACCGGCACCGGTCCCGGCAACACAGCCCGCGCCGGCGACCAAGCCGGTGGTGGCGAGTACGGCAAATGGCCCCGCGACGTCGAGCAATCTCAGCTCCGGAACCGGATACGCAACTCAGCTAGCATCACAGCAGACGGGCAATCAGCAGCCGGGAACAAATCCGAATGGTGACCACACCGGCGGCGACCCGAACGCTGGCAAGCCCCCGGAGCCGGTGATCAAGCTCGACATCGCGACGGATGTCGCCACAGCACTGCCGACCGACGTGAAGCCCGTCGACGCCACGCAGCTCCCGCCGCCCACGGTCCCGACCGCAGCGCCCGCGGCATCGGTGCCAGTCAGCGCCGCACAGACCGCCGTCGCCAACACGTCGCCTGCCGTCGCCACAGCGGTCATCGGGCAGATTGCAGTGCGCGTGGCGAAGGCGGTCGTCGACGGCATCGACCAGATCAGCGTCAAGCTGAACCCGCCGGAGCTCGGCCATGTCGAGGTCCGGATGGAAGTCGGGCCGAGCGGCCACTTCAACGCGGTGTTCGCCGCCGATCGCCCGCAGACGGTCGAACTGCTGCAACGCAACGCGCATGAATTGACGCGCTCGCTGCAGGATGCAGGCGTGCGCACCGACAGCGGCAGCCTGAGCTTCAATCTGCGCGAGCAGAACCAGCAGAACGGACAGGCACTCTACACCGGGCGTCCCGCCGGCGCTCAGTCTTGGGATGACGATGCGGCCGAAGCCGCACCCGCCGCCCTTCCCGTCTACGCCGCTTCAACCGTCGGCACTGGCCGTGTCGACATCAGGGTCTGATTGAGGACAAAGCCATGAGCACCATCGGAGCCACCCAGACTGCGACCAGCGCCACGAACGCCACGGCGACCACCGCGACGAACCCGTCGGCGAACAGCGCACTGGCGCAGTTCAGCAGCAATTTCGACCAGTTCCTGACCCTCCTGACCGCGCAGCTCCAGCATCAGGATCCGCTGTCGCCGATGGACTCGACGCAGTTCACATCGCAGCTGGTGCAGTTCACCGGTGTCGAGCAGGGCATCCTGCAGAACCAGAACCTGAAGCAGCTGATCACGATGCAGAGCAATACCCAGATGGCGAGTTCCGTCCAGTACATCGGCAAGACCATCAACCAGGCGGGCAACCAGGTCGTGCTGTCGGGCAGCAGCGGAACCATCGACTACAGCGTCACCGATACATCGACCAAAAAGGTCAACATCACGATCACGGACACGAGCGGGACGGTCATCCGGACCGCCGCGGTCGACTCGCCGTCGAGCGGCCAGAACGTCTTCCATTGGGATGGCCGCAACAACACCGGCAGCGTCGTCCCCGATGGCACGTACAACGTCAAAATCCAGGGCTTCAACAGCCAGAACAACCCGGTCACCGTCGCTGCCGGTGGCAACGGCATCGTGAGCGACGTCAGCCTGGTCAACGGCAATCTCATCCTCACGACTCAGAGCGGCGTCCAAGTGCCGATCAGCGACGTGAGCTCGGTGCACTGAGCGCCGCCCAACCAACCAGATTCAACCGCAGGGAATTCAAAGGAGTCAGTCATGAGCCTCACCGGTGCACTTCTGTCGGGCGTGTCCGGCCTCCAGGCGCAGTCAAACGCCATGGGCATCATCTCGGACAACATCGCCAACCTGAACACGGTCGGCTACAAGAAGTCGAACGGAACGTTCTCGACGCTGGTCGTGAACAGTGCCGCGACGACGACCTATTCACCTGGTGGCGTGCAGTCCGGCCGCTTCGCGCTGATCGCGACCCAGGGCACGCTGCAGGCGAGCAACAGCCCGCTCGACGTCGCCGTCACCGGCAACGGCTTCTTCCCCGTCAACGACCAGGGCAACGGCCTCGGCAACAACCTGTACACCCGCGCCGGGTCCTTCCATCAGGACGTGCAGGGACGGCTGGTGAACTCCGCGGGCATGTTCCTGCAGGGCTGGTCGCTGAACCAGCAGGGCCTCATCACCAACCCCAACCAGATCGGCATCGTGTCGGTCGGCACCACCAACGGCGTGGCCGTCGACACCCAGCACGTGACGGTCGGCGCCAACCTCGACAGCACCCAGACGCAGTTCACGTCGATCACCCATAATACGACCAACACCACGGTCGCGACGCAGGCCCAAGATCTCGGTGCCGCGCCGACGGTCCCGGTGCTCACCGCCGCCGACAACGTGACGTTCAACCTGCTCGGCACGACCTACACGATGACATATACGGCCGGCGCGCCCACGAACACCATCCCGACGGGCGGCAACACCGGCACGTTCCATTCGCTGGCCGACCTGGCGAGCGTGATCGACAGCATTCCCGGCATGCAAGCCAATGTCACCCAGATCGCGACGGCGCCTGCCCACTCCCAGTTGAATTTCTCGTCGACCTTCGCAGTCACCGTGACGCCGACGGCCAACGTCGCGGCCCTCGGCGGCATGACGAACGTCGCGGCCAGCTACAATTTCGGCGACATCCAGGCCGGCAATGCCACCGCGCAGTTCAACGATCCGATCCAGGTCTTCGACGCGTTGGGCACGGCCCACAACTTGAATCTGAGCGTCATTCACACCGACGCGACGCAGAACCAGTGGACCTATGAGCTGTACGCGGCCGATACCGAGATCTCGGGTGTCACGCCCGGCCGCGGCCTGATCTCATCCGGGCTGGTCTCGTTCAACGGTGACGGCAGCCTCAACAGCCTCACCACGTTTCCAACGCCGAACCTGCCGAGCGGCCTTCCCAACCAGCCGTTGTACGGCGGCGTTCCATTGGCGCCGATAGCCCTGGCCCCGGCGACGGCCGTTCCTCCCGGCCTCCGCGGCATCCCATGGGCCAACGGTGCCAAGGCCAGCACGATCACGTTCAACCTCGGCACGGCGGGCGTGCCCGGTACCGGCAAGACCAATGGCCTGACCCAGTTCGCCTCGCAAGGTACGGCCGGCGGTGGGTTCACCAAGAACTTCGTGAACCAGGACGGTGCCGCGGTCGGTCTGCAGACCGGCGTAACCATCGATAAGGACGGCTTCGTGATCGCCTCGTTCAGCAACGGCGCGACGCAGAAGCTGTTCCAGGTGCCGGTGACCACGTTTGCGGATCCCTCGGCGTTGCAGGCGCAGAACGGCAACACCTATTCCCAGACCGTCGCGTCCGGCAACTTCAACTGGCGCATCGCCGGTCAGGGCGGCGCCGGCACCATCGCGCCGTCCTCGCTCGAGGAATCCAACGCCGACCTCGGCGACGAGTTTGCGCACCTGATCACCACGCAGACGGCGTACTCCGCGAACTCGAAGACGATCACCACCTCGAATCAGCTGCTGCAGCAACTGCTGCAGATCATCCAGTAACGCTAGAGTGAATCGGAGGGCGCGCCCGAGCGCGCGCCTTCCCGAACTCCGGATCGGCGGCCATGACAAGTCTCGGCGGCATATACGACAACGGCGTGATGGGGTTGATGGCCCAATCGCAGGCGATGGGCAGCATCAGCGACAACATCGCCAACATTCAGACGACGGCTTACAAGAAAGCCGATACGCTGTTCAGTACGTTGCTCGGCGAGAAAAGCTCGCTCGTCGGCAACACCGGAACGGCTGCGCCGACCGGGCCGAGCAGCCAAAACGGCGTCGCTTCGACGACCCGCCAGCTCGTGACGCTGGAGGGCAGCATCCATGCGACCCAAAGCCCGTTCGACCTCGCGATCACCGGGCCCGGCATGTTCGTGTTCGCGAACGTCACCGCCGCGACTGGATCCACCACCTTCCCCGGAACCAACCCCACCGAGAGCTTCGTCTACGGGCGGGCGGGCGATCTGCAGCAGCTCGTCCCGACAAGCGTCTCCGGCCAGATCCAATCCAACGGGACCAACCTCACCGGCAGTGGCGCCTTTCTTGCGAACAAGAACGGCCAGTTCCTGATGGCCATGCCGGTGATCCAGACGCTGCCCGGCCAGCCGGCGCGGCCCAACGTGCCGCCGACTTCGACCACGGGCCTAGTCCCGGTCCAAGTGAGCGACCAAAATGCGTTCCCGGGCCGCGCCACGTCGCTTGCGTCGTTGTCGGCAGTGATCCCGGCGGCGAACGCGACCAGCTCCAGTGCCCCGATGTATTATTACGATTCGAACGGCGTCAAGCAGCCGCTCACGATCACCTTCTCAAATCCGGTCGCCGCGGCGAACAATGGTGCGACCTGGACCGTCGCGGTGACCGACGCCAACGGCAATCCGGTCACCACCGCGACGCCCGCCACCATGCAGTTCGACAATACCGGCAAGGCAGTCACCCAGCAGCTGTCGATCACTGCCCTGAGCACCCAGGCGCCCCCCGCGACCACGACCGGAGCCACCGGAACGACGACGCCGGCCGCCGCCACGCTCCCCAGCACCACCTTCACCCTCCAGGTGAACGGCATGCAGATGCTTGGCCAGGCGACGGCCGCGACCTCGCTCGCGACCAACACCAACCTGACGCAGGACGGTCTGGCGTCAGGCGCGTTCCAAGGTGTGACTATCCAATCCGATGGCCTGATAGTCGGCCAGTACGCCGGCGGCGGAACCCAGGCCCTGTATCGGATCCCGCTCGCCCTGTTCGCAAGCCCGGACAATATGCAGGCGCTCGCCGGGAACGTCTATGCGCCGACCCAGTCGTCGGGTGCCGCGACCTTCGCGCTGCCGGGACAAAACGTTGCGGCTCTGCAGGTCGGGGCGCTCGAAGAGTCGAACGTCGACTTGGCGAGCGAATTCAGCACCATGATTTTGACCCAGCAGGCCTATGGTGCTTCGAGCCAGGTGCTGAAAATTGCCGACGAGATGACGCGCACGATCTCGGGTCTGCAAACCTGATGTTAACCATACTCGCTAAGCAGGGTTAAGCACCGCACACGAAAGCAAGAATTCACGCGGGCGTTTAGGGAATCTTTAAGTCGGGATTGGCTAACATGCGGGGCATGACAGTGGCTGATGGAAATCTCCGTTCTATGGTCGAAGCTTCGAGCTCCGGCATGAGCCGCCGCGCCGAGGATCAGACGATCATTCCCGCCGCCGCGGGACTGCCGCCTCCGACCACCAAGCGCTGGGTGATCCGGCGCAAGGCCGCCGTGGTTTCGGCGGTGCGCGCCGGCGTGCTCACGCTCGAAGAAGCCTGCCAGCGTTATCACCTGTCGGTTGAGGAGTTCCTGTCCTGGCAGCGGCTGATCGACCGGCATGGGATGCGCGGACTGCGCGCCACCCGGTTGCAGGATTACCGGCTGCAGCGGCCGCTTCAGACCGGCTGAGCCCTCTCTCGCGGATGCCCAAGGCCGGCATCCGTTCCATCGTCCGGCACTGCGACGCCTCGCAAAGCCCAACCCGGCAAATTCTTCCCCGAACCCGGCAAAAACTGCCGAATTCTTAACTGCTCATTCATCCCTAAAGTTTTAAGATAATTCCATCAATTCCGGGCGTTGACCAAGCGTCCGTGTGTTGGCTGGGTTTATCACCGGGGTGAACACGTGGGCGATTTACTGGAAAATCTGCGTCGTCTGGGTCCCGTCAGGGTGGCGCTGCTCGGCGGCGTGGTCCTGGGCATGATCGCCTTCTTCTTCTTCATCTCGACGCGCCTCACCGCCCCCCCGATGAGCCTGCTGTTCGGCGAGTTGTCGCCCCAGGATGCAACCCAGGTCGTGGCCAAGCTCGACAGCGAGGCCGTTCCCTACGAGCTGCGCGGCGGCGGCACGCAGATTTGGGTCCCGCAGGACCGGGCGCTGAAGCTGCGCATGTCCCTCGCCGAGTCGGGCGGCATGCCCCATGGCGGTTCGGTCGGCTACGAGCTGTTCGACAAGGGCGACACCATCGGGGCGACCAATTTCGTCCAGAACCTGAACCTCGTCCGGGCCCTCGAGGGTGAGCTCGAGCGCACCATCTCGTCGCTGAGCCCGGTGTCGGCAGCGCGCGTCCACCTGGTGCTGCCGCGGCGCGACCTGTTCAGCCGCGAGAAGCAGGAGCCGACCGCATCGGTGGTGGTGAAGATGCGCGAGGCGGGCCGCCTGGCCCGCGGGCAGATCCAGGCCATCCAGAACCTCGTCGCGGGTGCGGTGCCCAGCATGAAGCCGATGCACGTCTCCCTGATCGACGACAAGGGCACGTTGCTCGCCCGCGGCACCACGGACGAGAACGACCCGCAGACCATTGCCACGAACTCGGAAGAGATGCGGCGCAATTACGAGCAAGGTGTCGTACGCAAAGTCGAGGAATTGCTCGAGCGCGCCGTCGGCCCCGGCAAGGTGCGCGCCGACGTCCACGCGGATCTCAATTTCGACCGGATCGTCACCAACACCGAGAGCTTCGATCCCGACGGCCAGGTCGTCCGTTCGACTCAGACCGTGACCGAGAACTCGGATTCGGCGGAGGCGAACCAGAACAATGCCGTCACCGTCGCCAATAACCTCCCCGGTGGTGGCGACCAGAATGCGACCGGCGGCCAGAACACCGCACGCAATACGCGCAGCGAAGAGACGGTCAATTACGAGATCACCAAGACGACGCGCAGCCACGTGCAGGAAATCGGCAGCGTCCGACGCCTCTCGGTGGCGGTCATCGTCGATGGCACCACCGCGAGCAATCCCGACGGCACCAAGACCTACACGCCGCGGGCGGCTGACGAGATGCAGCGCCTGACGGCGGTCGTCCGCTCCGCGATCGGCTTCGACGAGAAGCGCGGCGACTCGCTCGACGTGGTGAACCTGCCCTTCGTCGTCGCGGACGTGCCCGAAATCCAGCCCGACGCTAGCTTCTTCGGCCTCGGCCTGGCCAAGCAGGATTACTTCCGCGTCGCCGAGATCCTCGTCCTCGGCATCGTCGCCATCCTGGTGATCATGCTGGTCGCCCGCCCGATGATCCGCCACATCTTCACGCCGCCGGAGATCAAGGCGATCGAGGTCGAGCAGGCGAAAGCCAAGGCGCAGATCGAGATGCAGGCGATGGCGCCGGCACTGGCCGGCCCCGAGATCGATCCCCTGCTCGGGGTTCCGCGCCAGAACCAGGTCACCGCTGACGACCTCATTGACCTTGCCCGCGTGGAAGGCCGCGTGAAGGCCTCCTCGATGAAGAAGATCGGTGAAATCGTCGAGAAGCATCCGGACGAGGCCGTAGCCATCCTGCGGACCTGGATGTATCAAGAAGGTTGATCGCCGTTAACCAAACAGCAGAAACGCCGTTTAAAACAAAAACGACCCGGATTTGACCCGCCATGCGCGTCCGCGAAGACTACCGAACGCTGACCGGCCCTGAGAAGGCGGCCATCCTGATGCTCGCCATCGGCGAAGAACATGCCGCCAAGCTGTTCGCGCTGATGGACGACGAAGAGATCAAAGAGCTCTCGCAGACCATGTCGAACCTCGGCACGGTCCACTCCTCGATCATCGAGCGCCTGTTCGTCGAATTCGCCGACCAGATCTCGTCGACCGGTTCGCTGGTCGGCACCTTCGACTCGACCGAGCGCTTGCTCGAGAAGGTGCTGGGCAAGGACCGCGTCGACAACATCATGGAGGAGATCCGCGGTCCCGCCGGCCGGACGATGTGGGACAAGCTCGCCAACGTGAACGAAGGCGTTCTGGCGAACTTCCTGAAGAACGAATACCCGCAGACGGTGGCGGTGGTGCTGTCGAAGATCAAGCCCGAGCACGCGGCGCGCGTCCTGGGGCAGCTGCCGGAAGCGTTCGCGATGGAAGTGATCATGCGAATGCTGCGGATGGAGTCGGTGCAGAAGGAGATCCTGGACGACGTCGAGCGCACCTTGCGCTCGGAGTTCATGAGCAACCTCGCCCGCACGACGCGGCGCGACCCGCACGAATCGATGGCGGAGATCTTCAACAGCCTCGACCGCACGACCGAGAGCCGCTTCATCGCGGCCCTTGAGGAGCGCAACCGGGACTCGGCGGAGCGGATCAAGGCGCTGATGTTCACGTTCGAGGATCTGGGGCGGCTCGACCCCGGCAGCGTGCAGACGCTGCTCCGCAACGTCGAC